>NZ_JASJUT010000015.1:0-109500 GCF_030135505.1 Pseudoalteromonas obscura | reverse complement strand
CGTATACTTTTGCAAGTACGTTAGTGATTGCTGCAGTTAGAGTTGTTTTACCGTGGTCAACGTGGCCGATTGTACCTACGTTTACGTGCGGTTTCGAACGTTCAAACTTTTCTTTTGCCATGACGGAACCTATAAGTTTTTGTGTATCTAGATTACATATAAAAATAATCCACGCGCGCGCGGATTAGGTTTATTCTTTACAATTATAAATGTTTTTGTGACAAATCAAAGGAAGTATTTGGGAAGATCCGGAGACTGGTGCTGATAGGCAGATTTGAACTGCCGACCTCACCCTTACCAAGGGTGCGCTCTACCAACTGAGCTATATCAGCACACCAGAAATCTGGAGCGGGCAGCGGGAATCGAACCCGCATCATCAGCTTGGAAGGCTGAGGTAATAGCCATTATACGATGCCCGCTTTAGGAACCTGTTCTTAACTACCTCAGAACCGTCAAGAATAAAGTGGTGGAGGGAGCTGGATTCGAACCAGCGAAGGCTGAGCCGTCAGATTTACAGTCTGATCCCTTTGGCCGCTCGGGAACCCCTCCACATAAAAATTCTTTTCTAAAGCGTGTTCTAAATCTTTTAAAGATGGTGCCGACTATCCGAGTCGAACGGATGACCTACTGATTACAAGTCAGTTGCTCTACCAACTGAGCTAAGTCGGCACTGCTTTAGTACGGGGCGAGATATTAGAGCAACCGATGGCACTATGCAACAGTTAAATCAAAAAAAATCGCAATTTCTTGTTTAAATGCTCATATTTACGACAAAACATTCATTATTTAAACGTTTTGCTGATATTTGCGCCAAAACACCAGCCCTTGCATTACTAGATCATCAAAATAGATCCCAGATGGATCAAGATGTTGCTGTATCAACTCGCCGTATCCGCCCGCATAAATCAGCTGTACTTCATCACCCACTCGCTCAATTTGTTCCACAGCTTGTTTAGCCAGTGCCACGGTGGCACTTAATGCAGCATTTTTCACAGCATTAGGCGTGTTAGTTCCCAGCACGGTATCAAACGAAGTAGTTGAATCACTGAATACTTTTTGCGTATTGGCAACCAAGCTTTCAATCATCATGTCCAAGCCCGGTAAAATCCATCCGCCTTGATGCTGACCATCGGCTCCAAGAACATCTACTTTAGTTGCCGTGCCTGAGTCGACAATAATACAGGCTTTATTAGGAAATAAATGATAACTCGCCACCACAGTCAACCATCTATCGATCCCTAAATTTTTAAATTCAGGGTAAGCGCACTTGAGCGCCCCCAGCGAAGCTGAAACAGACGCAAAATAGTGAGGAATTTGGTGCAAGTGAGCATTGTGTAATATCGGTTCAAGACCTTCATTACCACCTACCTGAGCTATCAATACTTCCTCTATTTTCTGCCAAGGTATATGCGCTGCACTAATAACCGAGATATTACCACTGCGCTCTAACGCAACTTTTACTGCCGTATTACCGACATCCACCAGTAATCGCATTAGCCTTCCTTTCGCAGTGATAGTTCACCACCATAATAGGTTTTGCACTCACCATCTTGGCGCAATATCAATCCACCCTGATGATCAATTCCCTCACAGATCCCGCGCCATTGCCTTTGTCCAGTGCTCAAACTAACAGCCTGATCGCGAAATGCATTGAGCTCATTCCATTGCTCAACCATCTCACTTAGACCATTCTTTTGGTACATGTGGAGACGCTTTTGCAAACATAACGTCAGTACCACCACAAGCTGATTTTTATCAATGTCAGCGATGTGCTGGCTTAGGTCAGTCCATGCTTGGTCAATGTATTGCGCAGCGGTATTTGGCATCGCCACATTCAACCCAATACCAATCACTAAATGACATGGGCCCTCCATTTGGCCATCTAACTCCACCAGCACGCCTGCTAATTTGTGTTCACTAATATAGATATCATTAGGCCATTTTAACTGCACGTCCAATTCATACAGGGCTTTTAGAGCATCGTACACAGCTAGACCAACAGCAACCGACACCCCCATCGCTGCTTGCATACCCTCTTCAAAATGCCAGTAATAGCTGTAATACAAATTTGCCCCAAATGGCGACTGCCATTGCCTACCACGGCGACCCCGACCCGCCTGCTGCATTTCAGCAACGAGCACATGTCCCGAGTTTAAATCATCGACATTAGTTTGAATGCGGCGCATTAATTCGCTGTTGGTTGAGTCGATGATAGGTTGTACCTCTATACGACAAGGGCTGTCACTGAGCGCTTGCCAAATGGGCAAAATTTTATTCTGGTCTAACAGCGGTAAACTGTGATTGAGCCGATACCCTTTTCCCGATACCTTAAAAATATCGATGCCCATATCTTGTAATGACTTGATATGCTTAGAGACTGCTGCTCGGCTGATACCAAGCGCCTCACCCAATGCCTGACCTGAAATAAAATGGTCGCGACTTAATGCACTCAATATAGCAAGTTTATTGCCCACAGGTGCTTTAACCATAGTTGTCTCCTTGAACCCATTCACCTTGCTGGGCAACCAGCCTCACCTCAGGTATTAATGCAATGGCAAATTTCTCTGATACTGCCTGCTGAATGTACGCAATCATATTTAACAGTTCCGTCCCTCGCCCTTGTTGATCATTGACCAAAACCAGCGCTTGCTTGTCATAGACACGAATGCCTCCTATTCGATGTCCTTTCAATCCAGCTTGTTCAATGAGCCAACCCGCAGCGAGTTTAACCGTGAGCTCACTCACCGGATACACTGGCATATCTGCATACTGCTCACACAATTTGCGCGCAGTTTCTTTGCTAACCACAGGATTTTTGAAAAAACTCCCAGCATTGGCACATACGTTGGGGTCTGGTAATTTACTGCGTCGTATCTGCATTACCCGCTCAGCGACATCCTTTGCATTCACACTCTGTCCAACGAGATCTTTTAATGGTCCATAATTTAATACTGGTCGCCACTGTTTGGGTAATTTAAGTACCACTTGTGTAATAACAAAACGCCCTTGTAATGCCCCTTTGAAAGTCGAATCTCGATAGCCAAATTGACAAGCAACCTTGTCCAGTGTCTCAAATGCCTTTGTGTCTATGTTGTACCCCGTAAGAGAATCAAACACATCTGCCAATTCGACCCCATAAGCGCCTATATTTTGCACAGGAGCGGCCCCGACAGTTCCGGGGATCAAAGCAAGGTTTTCTAATCCACCAATGCCCATGTCCAGTAGTTTGAGCACCAATTGGTGCCAATTTTCTCCGGCACCTGCTTTCACTGTATAGTGCAGCTCGGTTTCTGTGACTTCAATGCCTCGATTGGCCACCAGCACTACCGTACCGTGAAAGTCTTCTAAAAAAATACAGTTACTGCCCTCTCCCAAAATGAAAAAGGGGGTGTCAAAATCAATGTGAGTTAACTGCTCTGGCACTTCTATGCGCACCAGTTCACGGCAGCGAGAGGGCAAAGCAAATGTATGTAAGGACTGTAAAGAGTGCACTGGCAGCGCCTATCTAAAATACCAACTATTTTCCTTAGTTTACCCGATTGATGTCTCCAACGCATCCGAGTGTCATTTATATACTGAAGTGGTATAACAGGGATAACTCTCAATCATGAGCAAGGATAAAAATGAAACTCTCAGCCTTAACATTTGGCCTCGCATTGGCGGGCCTCTCTCATACTGTTTTGGCGGCAAAAGCCGTCGATGAACACACTTTTGCCAACCTAGACGATGTAGTGAGCACACACTTACACCTGGATTTAGATGTTGACTTTGATGACAAGCAGCTAGAGGGGTTTGTCGAGCACACATTACAGTGGCAAAACAAACACGCCCGTACATTAGTGTTAGATACCCGCGATCTTGAAATTGACCGCGTTATGTACCAAACATCTCAGGGAAAATGGCACCCGGCCCAGTTCACGTTGGCGCCTCGCAATGGGGTAAAAGGCGCGAAGTTAACGATTAAGTTTAAACAACAGGCTACCAAAGCGCGTATTTACTACAATAGCTTGCCTCAAGCCTCTGGCTTACAGTGGTTGACACCGGTGCAAACTGCCAGCAAAACACACCCATTTATGTATAGCCAGTCCCAAGCAATCCATGCCAGAAGCTGGATCCCTGTGCAAGATACCCCAGCGATGCGCACCACTTATACCGCACGTATCCAAACACCCAATGATGTGCGCGCTGTAATGAGCGCTGATAATTCAGAGGCCTTCGTAAAAGACGGCGATTATTGGTTTGATATGCCCCAAGCCATCCCGCCTTACTTAATCGCCATTGGTGCCGGTAATCTCGAATACAAAGAAATGTCTCACCAAACAGCGATTTTCGCAGAGCCACAAATCCTCGAAGCATCTGTGGCCGAATTCAACGATACGCAGGCAATGATAGACAAAACCAATGCCATGTATGGTGAATATGCATGGGGCAGATATGACTTATTAATGTTACCACCGAGCTTCCCATTTGGCGGTATGGAAAACCCACGTTTATCTTTCATTACACCGACCGTTGTAGCTGGAGATAAAAGCTTAGTCAATTTGATCGCACATGAACTCGCCCACTCTTGGTCAGGTAACCTTGTTACCAATGCCACTTGGGAAGACTTGTGGCTCAATGAAGGCTTCACCTCTTACGTTGAAAACCGGATCATGGAAGAAGTATTTGGCCGTGACCGTGCTGTTATGGAACAAGCCTTAGATGCCGCAGGACTGCGCGCGCAGCTCATCAACATTCCAGCACCCGACACACGTCTAAACTTAAAGCTCAATGGCCGCGACCCTGATGATGCATTCAGCAAAGTGCCCTATATCAAAGGCCAGCTATTTCTCATTTACCTTGAAGAAAAGTTTGGCCGCGAAAAGTTCGACGTGTTTGTCAAAGGTTACTTTGATGCTTACGCTTTTAAATCACTGACTACCGCTGAGTTTGTGCAGTATTTAGATAAGCACTTATTGAAAAAACATCCGGGTATCGTATCTCTAGACAAAGCCAAAGAGTGGATATACCAGCCAGGCCTCCCTGCAGACGCCCCAACACCAACCTCTAATGCATTTAACCAAGTTGATGCGCATATGCAGGCTTGGCTAAGTGGAAGTAAACAACTCAATACTTTACCGACACAAAACTGGACAGTACATGAGTGGCTACACTTTTTAAATAATTTGCCAAGAGATCTGTCTTTGGACAAGATGCAGGCGCTGGACAAAGCGTTTAACCTAACAAATTCAAGCAATGCCGAATTAGCATTTGCTTGGTATATGCTCGCAGTCGGTAATGGCTACCAAGCTATCTACCCAGCGCTGGACAAGCACCTAACAGGAATTGGCCGACGCAAATTAATTGTTCCACTATATAAAGCATTGGCTAAGACGGATAAGCGAGATTGGGCTTATCGCGTCTATCAGAATGCTCGCCCAGGTTACCACCCACTGGCGCAGGGAACTGTTGACGCTATTTTTAAATAGACACGCCCTCAGAGATAAAGCACATTGCTTTATCTCTGACAAATTTCCACATTAGAACACACAATCAATGCTGTGCTTCGATGGAGGCTAAAAATGCCGCGCGTTGCTCCGGAGTAGCCTGCTGCCACCAAAATTCAAGCATTGATACTGCATCAGGTTTTCCTGCACTCGGCGCAGGCTTATCATTATCTATTTTTGCAGCAGATGTGTTATTTGGCACAGACACATGTACTGGCGCTGCAACCGACTTTGTCGCTTCGCTCACACGACTAGCCGACACTTTGTTACCTTGCTTAGCTTGTAGCCAAATAGTAGGTGACTTAGCAAAAGCACGAGCTTGCTCTACCGTTTCTATAGACTTAAAGCGTACTTGGTAATCACCGTCCTTAATGTCTACCTCCACCCAGAATGGCTTTGAGTCAACTACCTCATGTTCGTCGTAGTCCAGTTCAAATAAATCTGAATACTTCACCTTGATCCGGTGAACACCTGCCGGTAATTCTAACGTGCGCACTTTGTTAAAAAATGAATGCTCAATTTCTCGGTCATTAACTTGTAAAGGCAGCAATTCTTCTGGGAAATTAACTTCCCCAGCAACAGAAATACCACTATAAAGTGCTATAAAAATTCCAAATATACTATTTTTCTTCATATTTCCTCTTTATTTGATTGCTACCTTGGTGGGGTAAGGTATTTGTGCCAAATTTAGTTACAATTATGAATAAGCATGAATTGTAATTTCCCTTGTATCTTGTTGAGTCCGCGCTATGCTGAACAGCTAAACTAACGTATATAAGGATAAAAGTAATGAGCCAAGAGACGATTTTTACAAAAATAATTAATCGTGAAATACCTGCAGATATTGTGTACGAAGACGACAAGGCGCTTGCATTTAAGGATATTAGTCCACAGGCTCCATTTCATGTTTTGGTGATCCCAAAGCTGCCGATCGCAACAATTAACGACGTGAACGAAGAAAATGCGCACTTAGTTGGGCACTTACATCTAGTAGCAGCTAAACTTGCGAAAGAGCACGGATTTGCTGAGGATGGTTATCGCGTTGTTATGAATTGCAATAATGATGGTGGACAAACCGTATACCACATTCACTTACATGTTCTAGCTGGACTGGAAATGGGTTGGCCTCCGTACCAAAGTAGGAAAAAAGTAGTATCTTAAATTATTCTTTGTTAAAAAATGTAATTAACTAAGCTATTACTCTACGAAAAAAAATTTATAATTTAATCAACCAGTTGAAGCTTTATCTAAATTTGGTCGTTTACAAAATAGGCTATCGTGCCACACTTTATGTCGTAAACTTCTTTTTATTGATGAAATTTCTAATACAAAAGGTCTGATTCACGTGTTAGCATTGCGTTATCAGACAGAATGAGAGTGTTTTTCAAATGAGCAGTACTGCATTTTTATTGCTAGATAAAGAGCCTATCAACACGATAGGAATAAACGTTTTGCAACCCCTGTTAAAAACACAAGGGTTAGACGTCGTCACAGGGACTGATATTTCCGAAGTACCAGAAGATACTCGGTTGCTTTTTATTGAGACAGCAGTCAATGATGCATGGGGCAAGCTGAAAGAGCAGTTAGTTAACCTCAAAGTCAGTTGCGACATCGTGCTGTTCAACTTAGATGAAAACCCTGAATTGGCTAATCGTGCATTACTCAGCGGCATTCGCGGTGTATTTTATACCACAGATAACGCAGATGTATTAATGAAGGGCATCCGCTTACTGATGGAAGATCAGCTTTGGTATCGCCGAGAAATCATGTGTAATGCGTTAAATCGCATGCTGCAATTTAACAAAGATGCGCTTCACAAACTGACTGAAGGTGATATCGAGCCTGTAAAACTCACTAAACGTGAAAAAGCGATCATTTCTTTGATGAGTAAAGGCGCCAAAAATAAAGAAATCGCGGAAGATTTAAATATCAGCCCACATACGGTGAAAACCCATCTATATAGTGCATTTCGTAAAACTAAATGCCGTAACCGTATCGAACTTTTGTCATGGGCACAGCAAAATATCCCTGACGAGATACGTTAATTCACAACGTACACTTCCCTCTTCTGTCAAAAAGCATGCGATTAGCATGCTTTTTGTTTTTTAGACTTATCATGTAACGGTACGACAAGCCATCTCATTAATTTCTCGGTGCATCGCTTTACTGCGCTGAGTCTTCGCTCTATCCTAGGTACGTCTTTTAATTGTTAACAAAGCCCCTATGTTGGACCACAAAACCCTGTATGTAGCCAGTGCAGCAATGACGGCAATGATGACGCTCATTAATTATTTAACGTGGCGTGCAAATAAAAATACACCCGGTGTATTGCTGTATATTTTCTATCCATTAATTCTATTTGCCGCCATATCCATGTTCGCACTGCACAGCTTTCTCTCGCAGTGGCAAACCATCGGCATTGCCAACACCTTACTGTTTCTCGCTTCAATCATACATTGCTGGGCAATAAGTCAATTTCTTGGTCAGCGGGGCGTCGAATTTAGAACTTACCTTTTTGCTACCTTAGCACTACTGTCAGCACTGATCTATTATGCAATGGTGGATGACAATTTGCGCAAACGGATTTTAATCTCCGACCTTCAGCATATTGTAGAGGCAATCCTTCTCAGCTATTACTTTATTCGTTATGCCCGTAAACAATACCCCAACGGCAGTATTGTATATTTAATCGTACTGGGATTTATCTTTACTGCATTCATCGGTCGCACGGTATTTATGGGCGAGGTTGACCAAGTTTCTCTTTTTGATGACCCATGGTTTTCTATTGCCATATTTTTCAACGGTGTACTTGCTCCAATATTCTATGCAACCGGTATGGCGTTACTGTGTAATGAAAGACGCGAGCTCAACCTCAACAACCTCACAGAAAAAGCGCAAAAAGACCTCGAAATTCGCGGCTTGTTTTTATCTACCATCAGCCACGAGATCCGTACGCCACTCAATGGTATTCTAGGCAGTGCGCAATTGGTCCTAAACCGCAGCCATGATCAACACAGCAAAGCCTATTGTGAGGCAATCATTAATTCAGCTGAATCACTCAACTTATTGATTGATAAGGTACTAGACTATGCTAGTTTAGATCAGAGTGACGAAGTACTGTCGTCTGAAGACGTTGAGCTGAAAAGCTGGCTAGACAACTTGTGTTTATTGATGAGCCCACTGGCTGAGCAAAAGAAACTCACCTTTACCCTACTCTACGATTTGCCCGATCAAGTGTGCTACTACTGCGACCAACAAAAACTGCGGCAAATTTTACTCAACCTTGTCGGCAACGCCATTAAATTTACTGACAAAGGCGAAGTTAAACTACGTGTTGAACTGCTCGAAGAGGCCAATATGTCGCATATTGTCCGATTTAGCGTGGTCGACTCCGGTCCAGGTATTGAAGAGGAAGACATCGACAAACTGACCGAACCTTATGTGCAAAGTAACGCAGGTAAAACCAAAGGCGGAACAGGGCTTGGTTTAGCGATAACAGCGCGCCTTCTCAGCAAGCTGGGCAGCCAACTTGAAATCATCAGTGAACTGGGTAAAGGCAGCTCGTTTAGCTTTGACGTCAGCCTACCTGTCGGCGAGCTGAGCTTAGTTGAGCAGCGCCATCACAACCCAGAATACCCCACGGGGCTATCGGTACTGTTGGTCGAAGACTTAGACTTAAACCGCAAGATCGCCATCGAATTTATGGCTGCGGATGAGCATAAAATCAAATTGGCTTACGATGGTTCAAGTGCCATAGAGCACCTTAAAGAACATGTGTTTGACGTGGTATTGTTAGATATGAACTTGCCTGACTTTACCGGGCAAGAGGTACTTAGACATCTGCAAACCATAGAACACAAAAACAAGCGTACGCCATTTTTAGCCTTCACTGCGAGCTTAAGCCCTGAAGAGATTAAAGAATACCTCTCTCTAGGGATCAAAGATGTGGTGGGTAAGCCCATAAAACAAGAAAAACTACGGCAGGCGATCAGTGACTCCCAAAAAGCCCAAAAACCAGATATGCGCGTAGAGTTAAGCGACACTTTATATGATGATACCGCTGTTAATTCACTTAAAAGTGGCTTTAGTGAAGATGAAGTATCCTCAATTTACAATGAATTTGTCTTATCTGCCCGCAATAAGTTGATCCACATCCAACAGCTTCTAAGTGAAGATGAAGAACAATGTATTAAGTCTCTCCACCGCCAAGCCAGTACCGCTTTGCAATTAGGCTTTAACCGCTATGGCCTTGCTTTGAAAAAAATAGAACGTCGCCTGCTAGACGGAAAACAGTGCGACGATGATTTAACACAGGCGATGGCACTGTGGCAAAAAAGCTTAGAGGCCTATTTGCAATTCGTGCGCCAGCAAACATTGAGCTAACCGCAGTTATTGCAGCTCCCTTTGGGAGCTGCAATCTTGCCTAATTAACAAAGTTCTCTTTCTAATTGCTCAAGAATTAATACAAGTGCCTCAAGAGCAGTATAAAAATAATGCAAAGTTGCCGCAAATGAGCGCACTTTTATCGACACATTGTCGACTTTAGTTAAAAAATTCGCCATCCTACCCGGGTAAATAGAAAATAAGCTCACAACAAGACAAGAAACCAAAACTCAGCAACAGACTGAGACTTGGCTTGACAACACATAGGAATACACCATGGCACTATTTAAATCACCTATTGCCGCTGCGATAGGTGCCGCATTGATCGGACTAAGCACTCCTTCTCTTGCCGCCGCAGGCGCAGAAGAAAGCACCGCAAAATGGGATGTACTCAACCCACCAGGTGAAAAACAAACAATCACCATAGATACCAATGAAACAACTTGGAGTAACGTGGATGTTAGCCCTGATGGCCAACACGTGATCTTCGACATGCTAGGTGATATTTACGTGATGCCAATTTCAGGCGGTAAAGCAAAGGCCATTACCAATGACCGTGCTTGGAACTTCCAACCGAAGTTCTCACCTGATGGCAAACATATCGCGTTTATTTCCGATCGCGCGGGTGCTGAAAACCTGTGGGTAATGGATATTGATGGCAGCAATATGCGTCAAGTATCTGATGAGTCACACAATCTACTGCACAATCCATCATGGTCACCTGATGGTCAATATATCGCGGTAAAACAAGGGCAAGTAACTGGCCGTACTATCCCGGGTGGTTCTATTCGCATGTACCACATTTCAGGTGGTAAAGGCGTGCTAGTACGTGAGAGATTGCACGGAGCCAAATCACAAAAGAATATTGCAGAGCCTGCGTTCTCAACTGATGGCAAAAAAATATACTACTCAGTGGACGCCACACCTGGTGTACGCTGGCAATACAACAAGAATGCTCTTACTTCGGTATTTGAAGTTCGCTCTTGGGATCTAGCAACTGGCGAAGAAGAAACGGTTATTCGCGGTGCAGGTGGTGCGATCCGTCCAACGCCAAGCCCTGATGGCAAGTCTCTGGCGTTTGTAAAGCGTGAAGACAATGGCGAGAAGATGATCAGTGCACTGTATATCAAAGATTTAAAGTCTGGTATCGAAACACAGATCTTCACAGGCCTAGATCGAGATCTGCAAGAAGCCAATGGTGCACAAGGTAATACACCAGCGTTTGCCTATACACCAGATGGCAAAGCTTTAGTATTTTGGTCAGGTGGCGTATTCCACAAAGTGGATATTGCTACAAAACAAGCGCAAGTTATACCAACTCGCGTCGTAACGGAAAAAGAAATCACGCCGGCATTAAAATTTGCGGTTGATGTGGCGCCTGACAACTTTAAAGTCAAGCTGGCACGTTGGTCACAGATCTCACCAAACGGCGAAACAGCATTGTTCCAAGCTTTGGGTCACCTCTATGTCAAAGACATTGAATCTGGCAAAGTGCGTCGAGTGACCAAACAAAATGATCACTTTGAATTCTACCCAAGCTACTCACGCGATGGTAAATACATTGTCTATACGACATGGGATGATCAGGAACTAGGTAGCATCCGTGTTGTTTCAGCCAAAGGTGGTAAAGGCCGTGTCATTACCCAAGACCCAGGTCATTACATTTCACCGAGCTTCTCACCAGATGGTAAAAAGGTCTTGTTCAAGAAAGTAACTGGAGGTTACCTATTGAGCGGTGATTGGTCAATGCACCCGGGCATTTACCTAGTCGATGCCAAAGGTGGCGAAGCCAAGCGCGTTGTAAAAAGCGGTGACAACCCGCACTTTGGTGCCGATCCTAAGCGCATTTATTTCTCAGTTGCCAGCAGCGAAACCAGTCGAGAGCTAAAAAGTGTCGACTTAAACGGTCATGAAGAGCGCAGTCATTTCAAAGGCGAATACATCTTTGATTACAAGGTCTCTCCTGATGGCAACTATGTCGCTTTTATTGAGCACTTCAATACATTTGTTGCCCCATTTACTAGCACAGGTAAAACACTATCGATCAACAAAGGCGGTAAGTCTTTCCCTGTAAAGCAAGTATCTAAGTACTCTGGTGACTTCCTAAACTGGAAGGCAGACAGCAGTGCTCTGACTTGGGCATTTGGTCCAAACTTATACCAACGTAAACTGACTGATACTTTCTCTTTTGTAGAGAATGCTGCAGATAACTTAGATGAGTTAACCGCAGAAGGTATTGATTTAAGCTTCGAGCAACCTTCAGACAAGCCAAAAGGTTTGTTGGCATTGGTTGGTGGTAAAGTTGTAACGATGCGTGACGCAGAGAATCAACAAGAAGTGATCGAAGACGGTGTGGTACTTATCGAAGACAACCGCATTATCGCAGTGGGCGCTCGTGGCGATGTCACCATTCCGAACTCTGCAAAAGTGATGGATATCAAGGGTAAAACGGTTATTCCTGGTCTTGTTGATGCACACGCACACGGTAGCTACGGTAGTCGTGAGCTACAACCTGAGCAAAACTGGAACCAATTCTCAAATGTAAGCTTTGGTGTAACCACTATTCACGATCCATCTAACAACTCTAACGAAGTCTTCTCTATGGCTGAGCTACAGCGTGCTGGTTTAACCGTTGCTCCGCGTATTTACTCTGTGGGCCGTATTTTATACGCAGGTGAAGCCCCGGGTTATAAAACGCCAATCAACAATTTAGAAGACGCTCAATTCCATGTTAAGCGCCTCAAAGATGCTGGTGCAATCTCAGTTAAGAGTTACAACCACCCTCGCCGTGATACTCGCCAGCAAGTACTGGAAGCGGCAAAGCAAATGGAAATAATGGTGGTACCAGAGGGTGGTTCGAAGTTCCAGCAAAACATGAACATGATCATCGATGGTCATACTGGCCTTGAACATGCTCTGCCTATTCCGAATATCTATTCAGACGTCACACAGATGTGGAGTCAAACAGAAGCTGGATTCACACCAACTTTCAACGTAGCGTACGGCGGGATCAAGGGTGAAGACTATTTCTATAACACCACTAATGTTTGGGAAAACGAGCGACTAATGAGCTTTGTACCTGAATATGTGGTTAGACCTATGTCTATCCGTCGTGAAAAGGCACCTGAACACCACTACAACCATATCGATGCTGCAAAATCGGCAAAACAATTGCGCGACAAAGGTGTAACGGTTCATATTGGTGCACACGGTCAGCGAGAAGGTTTGGGCGCACATTGGGAGCTATGGTCAATGGCACAAGGTGGCTTCAGTGCATGGGAAGCGCTGCGCAGCGGTACCATTGATGGTGCCAGATACCTTGCGATGGACCACGACATTGGCACCATTGAAAAAGGCAAGCTTGCGGATTTAGTCATCATTGATGGCGATGTTCTAAACGACATTCGTGAATCAGAAAAAGTGACCTACACGATTTTAAATGGCCGCGTATATGACGCAGCAACCATGAACGAAATCGGTAACGACACGCGCAAACGTCAGCCATTCTTCTTTGAAAATGGTAACAAGACGCCAATGCACCCAGATACTGAAGCATACATGGAAGAGAAAGCACATAAGTATCATTGGAAGCACTAATCGTTAAACGATAAATCAGAAAAAAGGAAGCAGCATACGCTGCTTCTTTTTTATAAAAATAAAAAAGTCATCAAAAATTCACAACACAGTTCGCTCATCTCTCATTATTGCAATATTCAGAGTTACCAAGCTACGCATTCAACAATCAAAACTAGCAGCAATTTTTGCTACTCCCCAACGCTAGATCTTATCGGGAAGTGATCTACACTAACGTTAATTCTGTACGTTTATTAGCCACACTTTTTGTATGGTTTATGCTGGTTGAAAACCATTGATAAACAATCAGTAGGCAGAATCATGTAGCAACACTCGCGTCGTACAAATGCCAGAATACAAGGATCGGAGGGCCACTTATGTCTCGTATTCGTCACTTCTTAAAATCTCTCGATTTAGCAAAAAAGCTGATGATCGCTTTTTTACTGGTCGCCCTCATCCCCACAGCTGTCATTATTACCTTTTCGTTGATCCAAGCTTCTAACACGATCAGCGAACAGGTATATGCACAATTGGGTGCTGTCGGGAAGGTGAAAAAACGCGCCATCGAAAGACATTTTAAAACCGTCGAGGATAAACTCCAGGCATTAGCTATCAACCCTTATCTACTTGAAGCAACACAAGATTTGCTAGATGGGTTTGATGAAATAGAATCAACCGACAGCCTACCCAATAATTTACAACGCTTTTACCAGCAAGAGTTTCTGCCTCGTTTCGAGCAGCAAACTAATAGCAAAGTCGCGCTCAACTCACTATTAGATTCATTGTCAGGACAAGGGGTGACACTGCAAACCCGCTATATTGCCGACAACCCCAACCCCATCGGAAAAAAAGACACATTAAAAGCGACTGGTCATCTCGATGCTTATGACAAAGCCCATCAACGCCATCATGAATTTTTCCGAAAGCTCACTGAAGTTTACCAACTTTACGATATCTTCATCGTGGACAACTACAGCGGCAATATTGTCTATTCTGTGTTTAAAGAAGTGGATTTTGCAACCTCGCTTAAAACAGGTCCTTATGCCAATAGTAGCATCGCCGACGTATTCACTCGGGCGCTGATTGAGCAAGATCAAATGCTGTTTGCAGACTATGAACCTTATCTACCTTCTTACAATACTCCTGCCAGTTTTGTTGCTATGCCATTGGACTTCGGGGGTATTTCCCAAGCAACTTTAATATTTCAGCTTTCTATTGATGCCCTCAATGAAATCATGAGCGAACGTCATGGACTCGGCCAAAGTGGCGAAACATATTTAGTCGGCCCAGATGGTTTAATGCGCTCAGACTCATATTTAGATCCGGTCAATCACTCAGTAGAAGCATCTTTTGCAAACCCCACAAAAGGTGCCATAGCTACTGAATCATACAAACTGGCCATGCAGGGCCAGCAAGGGCAAAAGGTCGTTATCGACTACAATGGTAACCCCGTGCTATCCGCATACAGTGATCTTCAAGTCTTTGATGTACGTTGGGCACTGCTGGCCGAAATTGATGAGGCAGAGGCCTTTGCTCCCGTTGTATCACTGCGTCAAACGATGGCAATTGTTATGGTCATCAGTATTGTGGTGATTCTTTTTACAGCACTGTGGTTTGCCAGAAGCTTATCTCGCCCTGTCCATAATCTAGTTACTACCATGCGCGCAGTGCAATCTCGCGGCGACTTTTCGCTCCGCGCCGAGGTAAGCTCTAGAGACGAAATAGGACAAAGCGCTCAAGCATTCAATTCCTTACTCGATGCGCTGCAACTATCTATATCAGAAGCCAATCGCGTTTTAAATCAAATGGCCAAAGGGAGATTCAACGATCGTATCAGCGCGCCATGCAATGGCGAGCTCAAAGAACTAAAAGATGCCACAAACGAATGCGCTGGCTGCTTAGAAACTGCATTGGGCGAGATCAACTTTGTGATGAAAGCGATGGCAAAAGGACAATTTGATCAGCAGATCGAAGCTCAGTTAAGTGGCGACTTAAACACATTAAAATCCAATATTAACCGCTCAGTTACCTCCATTGATGAAACCATGAATGACATTGTGACCGTTATGACCTGTGTTGAGCAGGGCCAATTCAAAATGCAAGTAGAAGTCGCTGCCAGTGGCAGTCTGGCGCGGCTTAAAGATTGTGTGAATAATTCGATCCGCAGCTTAAGTGGTGCAATTGATGAACTCAGTTGTACCATGAGTGCCATTAGCAATGGGGACTTTTCCCAACGGATCACACACCCTTTATCAGGGCAATTGGCGCAACTCAAAGTCGACACGAATCAAAGTATGGACAACCTTGAAGCCATTATTCGAGATATCGGCAACACCATGGAGGCTGTCAGCGAAGGGGATTTTAAACATACTATCTCTACCCCAGCGCATGGCCAGCTCGGGCTGCTAAAAAGTAACATAAACCTCTCTATCTCCGGTTTAGACCAAGCCATCGGAGAAATTTCATCGGTCATGATGGCAATTAGCCATGGCCGCTTTGACCGCACTATAAACTCTCCACTTAAAGGACAGTTATCGACCTTAAAAAATGATATCAATAATACCGTCAATAACCTTGATCAGGTCATCGAGGAGCTTGTCAGTGTTATGGCAGCGATGAGTGAAGGCGACTTTTCTCACAAGATAGAGTCTTCATTACAAGGGCAGCTGCTGTGCTTGAAAAAGGATGTTAACAGCTCCATTGACGCAGTTTCAGACGCAATTCACGCCGTGACAGATAGCCTCAGTGCCATTGCAAAAGGTAACTTAAACAGCCACATTCAAGGCAACTATCAAGGTGTCTTTGCCACGCTACAACAAGACGTAAACACCACCACACAAAAGCTCACCCACGTGATCGAGAGTATTCAAAGTGCCGCCAGTTTGGTTGCTCACAGTACCGAAGAAATAGCAGCCAGCAATGCGGAGATAAGTCGACGCACCGAGGAGCAAGCGGCCAACTTGGAAGAGGCCAGCGCCAGCACAGGTCACATGTTA
The DNA here is from genome assembly GCF_030135505.1 of Pseudoalteromonas obscura. NCBI lineage: Bacteria > Pseudomonadati > Pseudomonadota > Gammaproteobacteria > Alteromonadales > Pseudoalteromonadaceae > Pseudoalteromonas > Pseudoalteromonas obscura. The sequence continues at coordinate 93,062 of NZ_JASJUT010000015.1, read as the reverse complement.
GAAGAACTCACTCTAGTCGTACAGCAATCAGAAACCGCCGTTGAAAAGTCTCACAATGCAGAGCACATTGCCAAAGAAGGTGGCACACTTTCACAAGATACTGTACGCGCCATTGATGAAGTAAACACCGCCAGCAAAGATATTAATGAAATCGTTTCTGTCATCGACGAACTCGCCTTTCAAACGAATCTCTTGGCCTTAAACGCAGCCGTGGAAGCTGCGCGTGCAGGTGAACACGGTAGAGGCTTCGCTGTGGTTGCCAATGAAGTACGAGAACTTGCCGGGCGCAGCGCGGCTTCAGCAAAGCAAATTAAAGACATTATCAGCAACAGTAACGATAAGGTCCAACAGGGCACCACTTTGGCCAACAGCTCAGGAGAAAAGCTGGAACATATTGTTCAAGCCGTGGCCGATGTAAACGACAATATTGTCAGTATTAATCGCTCGACGTTAACTCAGAAGCAAGCAATCGAAGAAGTAGACGTGGTCGTGCAGCGACTGACAGATTTAATTCAGGAAAACTCCGCAATCACCGAAGAAACCATGTCAGCAGCAAAACGAATGGCAACTCAGGCAATGGAGATGAAAAACTTGCTGAACTACTTTACGCTGGCTGATGAACCACGCACACAGTCACATGAAATGACAGAGCCCAATCAAGCATTGCTCGTACATCAATACAATGTTTAAACTCGGTGGAGCAGCATTGGCTGCTCCACTAACCCTTATAATGTAATCTCAAACCCATCAGCATCTAAATGTGCTGGGAATTGGCTTTTGTATTTAGCCAATTGACTTTTATCCAGTGTGACCGTCACAACGCCCATCTGATCGTCATTCACCTGCTCAATGGTCTGGCCCAAATAGTCCAGTGCTATGGTTCCCCCATTGTGGGCAATGCCATTGCCATCTGGACCTATTCGGTTTGTAGCCAATACAAAACACTGATTTTCGATAGCACGAGCACGCAACAGAGTATCCCAAGCGAAGCGCCTTGCTGATGGCCAGTTTGCAACATTTACCATCACATCATAATCGTTTTTACTGCGTTGAAAGACGGGAAATCGCAAGTCATAACACACTTGTGGTAAGAGCTTAAAACCATTGATTTCAAAAATTTTTCTTTCACTGCCTTGCGTCACATACTGGCCTTCATTGCCAAGACAAAACAAATGACGTTTATCGTATGCTTGCTGCGACCCATCAGGCCAAACCCAATAAAAGCGGTTCGCTTTCTTATCACCGTTGGGAACCAGTACTGAGCCAGCCACCACACATTGCAAACGCGCTGCAAGTTGCTGCATAAAACTCAGCGCTAGTGCAGCCTGTTCTGCGGTGGCTTGTTGAAGCGCAAAGCCAGTGGCAAAGGTTTCAGGTAACAGCAATAGATCACACCCTGTAGGTGCTGCTATCAGCTGATCAATAATGGAAAAATTTTGCTCTGGTGACAGCCAAGCAATGTCGTATTGCACCAAACTAACCGTTAAAGTTGACATAGTTTCTCCGCCGCCGCGATAAGCGTATCGGTCTCTTTTGCAAAACACAGACGAATAATTTTATCTTGCGTTGGGTTTTCATAAAATACACTTAACGGAATAGCGGCTACACCACTTTTCTCAACTAATTGCTGGCAAAATGTCACATCATCTAACGTTGAAATATCACTGTAATCTAGTAATAAAAAGTACGTGCCTTCACTGGGTAAAATGTTAAATCGACTTGGGGCGAGCGCTTGCACTAACACGTCGCGTTTTTGTTGATAAAAGTCAGATAACTCATCGACATGCTCAGGCGCGTCACGCAACATTTCAGCTAGAGCAAACTGTGCCGGCGTAAAACTAGAGAAGTTGACAAACTGGTGAATTTTTCTGAACTCACTCGACAGTGCGGGCGGAGCCACGCAATAGCCCATTTTCCATCCGGTACAATGGAAGGTTTTACCGAAACTCGAGATCACAAAAGCGCGTTCAGATAACGCGGGGTCACGCAATACACTCAGGTGCGATGCGCCATCAAATGTAATATGCTCGTAAACTTCATCACTGATAAGGTATATATCATGCTGACCCAAAAGCGCTTTCAGTGAGTCTAAATCAACTTGCTTGAGTGTTTTTGCACTGGGGTTGTGTGGAGAGTTTATGATAATCGCACGGGTTTTATCGGTAACCTTACTGCTAACCAACGTCCAATCTATCGCATAATCCGGCGCATTCAATGGAATGTGTACGGTTTTACCTCCCGCCAATTCTACAGCAGGTCGATAAGAGTCATAGGCGGGATCAAAGACGATAACTTCATCACCTTCGCGAACCAGCGCTTGAATGGCAACAAACAAAGCCTCTGTTGCACCCGCTGTCACTGTTACCTGTGCGGCTGCATCAATGTCTTGGTGATATCGACGTGCAACCAATGCTGCAATCTCTTGTTGTAGCGCAGGGATACCCGGAGAGGGAGCATATTGATTGTAGCCTGCTAGTGTTTGCTCAGCCAGCGCTTGCTTTAGCTTAGTCGGAGTATCAAACTCAGGAAATCCTTGCGACAAGTTAAGGGCACCATGTGCATTGGCAAGACCCGTCATCTTAGTGAAGATACTGGTACCGACATCTGGTAATTTACTTTCCATATTGTAACTCTTTTGGTTATGGCGTAGGCGATAAAGCGATGCTATCATTGCCAAAGATAGAAGTATAGCCGTCCAAACCTCTTAAGGTAGATCGAATATGCAAACAAAGGCAGCAAAACAAGCACTGATTGACGCTGGACGCTGGGTAAGCCAACAAGGTTGGGTCCCTGCAACAGGTGGTAATTTTTCGATGAAGACAGATGATGGCTTCGTCGTCACCGCCAGTGGCTTTGACAAAGGGTACCTAACCCCTGAGCAATTTTTAGAACTAGACCAACAAGGCAATATTGTTTCGGGTGATGGTAAGCCTTCCGCTGAAACAGCTTTACACTTAAAACTGTATGAGTTGCAACCTCAATCTGGTTGTATTTTACATACACATTCTGTTGCAGCTACAGTACTTTCGCGCTTTATACGTAGCGACAGTTTTGCGGTTACAGGTTATGAAATGCAAAAGTCTCTATCCGGTATTCACAGTCATCTGGATACGCTCTCCATCGCCATTTTTGACAATGATCAAGATATTCCTGCCTTGGCGGAACGCGTAGCCAAGCACCACCAAACACACCCCATTACCCACGGGGTCTTGATCCGTGGTCACGGCCTGTACGCGCTTGGCAACAGTATTTTTGAAACTCGCCGCCACATTGAAGGGTTAGAGTTTTTATTTGCTTGTGAGTTAGAGCGGATAAAACTAGAAGGAGCAGTAAAATGATTAAAGCCATACTCACAGATATTGAAGGCACTATTACCCGCATATCATTCGTGAAAGACATTCTTTTTCCTTATGCCGCAAAACACCTCGCCGACTTTGTCACAAGTGCGCAGCATGATGCGCAGGTAAGCGCTCAAATAGAGGCGGTCAGATCAGAGCTAAATCAACCGAATGCGAGCTTAGAAACCGTCATAGATACCTTGCTGAATTGGATTGAAGCCGATCAAAAAATCACCCCACTTAAACAACTTCAAGGCCTGATCTGGCAAAACGGCTATCAACAAGGCGACTTTACAGGCCATATCTATCCGGATGCATACACCTATTTAACCGAACAGCATCAGTCAGGAATCGTACTGTACGTCTATTCATCTGGTTCGGTCAAAGCGCAACAACTGCTTTTCGCGCATTCAGATTTTGGTGATATGCGACCGTTATTTAGCGACTATTTTGATACCCGGGTAGGCGCTAAGCAGCAAGCCCAGTCATATCACAACATCCTTCAAAGTGTCCCCTTTGCTGCACACGAAATCCTTTTTTTAAGTGATGTAGTCGCAGAGCTTGATGCAGCGAAAGAAGCGGGAATGCAGACATTACAGTTGTGGCGCGATGAGCAAACAAAAAGTCCTGAACATGACTTCATAACCGACTTTGAGCAAATAAAAGATGAGAAACCGTCATGAGTTACTTACATATCTACCAAGAACACCAGCCAAATACGGCCACGTTTCAAAGTGACGATGTTAAACAAATTACCCAGCAACTCGCAGAAGTGGGGGTACGCTTTGAACAGTGGCAAGCAACACAAATACTGGCACTCGATGCTTTAGAAGCAGACATCATAGAGGCATACCAGCAAGATATCACACGCTTAAAAGCACAGGGTGGATATCAAACTGTTGATGTGATCGCGCTGCAAAAAGGTAATCCGAATGCAGCACAATTACGCGAGAAATTTCTTTTTGAGCACACCCACAGCGAAGATGAAGTGCGCTTTTTTGTCGCAGGACAAGGTTTATTTTGCCTACATATTCAAGACAAAGTGTATCAAGTGCTGTGTCAACAAGGCGACTTGATCTCCGTGCCACAAAACACCCCACATTGGTTTGATATGGGCAGCGATCCTGAGTTTACGGCCATTCGTCTGTTCAATAATACCGAAGGCTGGGTTGCCAAAGAAACGGGGTCGAACATTGCAAAACAATTTCCAATGTTAGACTAAGAGCCAATCTCAAAGTGACACACAGGGCAAACATCACCCGCTGTGTCACTTCACATTACAGCGCTGAAAACGCCGGTCTGGTGTACACACCACTATCGAATACCCAGCCAGTTACCAGCTTTGCCGGTGTCACATCAAAAGCAGGATTATAAACATCAGCTTGCTTGGGTGCCCACTGACAGTCACCAAAACTGCCACTCACACCTGTCACTTCAAGTGCACTGCGCTGCTCTATTTCAATGTCTTGTCCACTGGCACACAGTGGATCGAAAGTCGTTTTTGGCGCCACCACATAAAAAGGTATCTGATGAAAATGTGCTAACACAGCTAGGTTATACGTGCCAACCTTATTTGCAAAATCACCATTTGCCGCCACCCTATCTGCACCGACAAATATTTTGTCCACCTTGCCAGCAGCCATCAAAGATGCTGCCATGCTGTCGCACAATAAAGTGTACGGGATCTGCCAGCGAGCAAGCTCATACGCAGTCAACCGCCCACCTTGTAATAAAGGGCGCGTTTCATCTACCCAGACATGAATATTGCCATGGCGCTGTGCTGCTTGATAAATCACGCCAAGTGCAGTGCCAATTCCCGCTGTAGCCAGTGCTCCTGTATTACAGTGGGTTAATATATTATCCCCGGTATTGACTAGCTCAACACCATGCTCCGCAATACGTTCACACAGCGCAATATCTTCTTCAAATAATTGTTCAGCGACGGCAACAACCGACTCAACATATCGCTCATCGTTTACGACCGCTCTCAATCTATCCATACAGTGTTTGAGATTCACCGCCGTTGGACGCGTAGCTTCTAAATCATCTATCGCCTGACCTAATTCTTGCTGTGATCCACCTTGCTCAGCCAGATATGCCACCAATAACGTTGCCGCTAGGCCAATTAAAGGCGCGCCTCGTACTTGAAGGTTATTGATCAGACCCTGCATCTCACTGACCGTTTGACATACATGCCAAACCTCTTGATGTGGCAATAAATATTGGTCAAGCACCTGCACTTTACCATCTTGATATTTCAAACTTTGAGCGATTAGGTCTTTCATTTTGTTTAAAGGATAGGCAGTTATTGTTGTTACTCATTCTACATAAAGATCTAAAGATGTATAGACATCTAAACATTTAAAAATATAGAATGCCAAAAGTTACTTTAATTTTTGGTGAATAACAGTGAGCAAATACGTTGCCTTTAATAACGACACCGCCTTAAGTTACGTCCAAGAACTGGGGCAATTCTTTCCTACAGACTCCGAGCTTTCATGCTACGAGTTTGGCGATGGGAATCTCAATTTGGTGTTCCGTATCCAAGATACAAACCAGCGAAGTATCATTTTGAAGCAAGCCCTGCCCTATGCACGTTGTGTCGGTGAAAGTTGGCCTCTCACCCTAGATAGAGCCAGGATTGAAGCAAGTGTTTTGCAAAAGCATGGTAAGGTCTGCCCTGCGTTAACAGTAAAGGTGCTCCACCACGATAGCGAACTGGCAGTGACTATTTTGGAAGATCTCGGCGATTTGGCTATTTTGCGTGGTGAGCTTAATCAGGGGCAAACATTTCGCCAGCTAGGCTCAGATGTCGCAACTTACCTTGCAAGAACGAGCTTTTACCACTCAGACTTTTATTTATCACCAGCAGATAAAAAAGCCTTGGTACAAGAGTTCACCAACCCAGAGCTTTGCTCTATCACTGAAGATTTATTTTTCGACGATCCCTACCGAGTACATGAGCGCAATAACTTTCCAGCAGAATTAACGGAACAAGTTCACCTACTGCGACAAAACAGCACATTGCTGATCAATATCGCTCGATTGAAAAGCAAATTCTTTTCTTCGCCTCAGACATTGCTGCATGGCGACGTTCATACCGGAAGTATCTTTGTGTCGCAAAACCAAACCAAGTTTATTGATCCTGAGTTTGGTTTTTTTGGGCCAATTGGTTTTGACCTAGGTTCCTTTATCGGAAACTTATTACTCAATTACTGTGCGCACAATGGTCGTGTTGCCGAGGCACCCAGACGTCGTGATTTGCACACCTACTTACTCAATACCATCTCTACTTGCCTACAAGTATTTGAGCAACAGTGGTTAGCACTGGCGAAAGAAGAAAGCCGCGATTTAGCGTTGCAAGCACCCGGTTTCAGCGAGCAATTTTTACAAGAAGTCCTGCAAGACGCTATGGGCTATTGTGGGACAGAGCTTATCCGCCGTACCATCGGATTGGCGCATGTTGCTGATATTGATGAAATCGAAGCTGCTGACAAGCGCTTAGCGGTTCAAAAACAAACTCTGTTGTTGGGGGAGCAATTAATCCTCAATGCAAAAAGCTGTCGCTCTACTGATGATTTTTATCAGCTCATTATCAGCTTTGTCCACTAATAAAAAAGCCGCCCAATGGCGGCCTTTTCACCGAGATTATTTTTGCAGTTGCGCCTGTTCAATATACTTGGCAATTTGTGCTTCAAGAACAAACAGGGGCACTGAACCATTTTTCAAGATTTGATGATGGAACTCGCGGATTTCAAACCGCTCACCTAGCGCTTGCTCTGCTTCAGCTCTAAGACGTCTAATTGTCAATTCACCCACCTTGTATGACAGGGCTTGACCAGGCCAAGAAATATAGCGATCAGTTTCTGTTTTCACGTTATGTAGCGACAATGCCGTGTTATCTTGCATGAACTGCATCGCTTGCTCACGACTCCAGCCAAACATATGCATTCCCGTATCGACAACCAAACGGGCTGCACGCCACATCTCATAGGTTAACCGACCAAAGTCACTGTAGGGATCTTGATAAAACCCGGCTTCAATACCGAGATACTCTGAATAAAGTCCCCACCCCTCACCAAATGCCGAAATATATTCACTTCGATATTCGGGTAATTGGGTTAACTCGTCATTCATGGAAATTTGTAAATGGTGCCCTGGCACGCCTTCATGAAGGGTCAACGCTTCTAATACATACAGAGGCCTTTTATCCAGTGCATAAGTATTTACCCAATAATAACCCGCGTCCGTTTCCGTTGATGGGCTGAGATAGCGACCCGTGGTGTACTTAGGTGCTAAGCTGTCTGGCACTGGCGCAACCCCATATGGCACCCGCGGCAACGTCGTTGTATAGAAGAACTTTGGTAACTGCGCATCCATCTTTTTCGCGATAAATGAAGCTTCTTTTAACAGCTCCTCAGGTGTCTTGGCATAAAATTGTGGATCTGTACGTAAAAATTCGACAAATTCCGCAAAAGTACCGTCAAAACCGACCTTTTCGATGATTTTGTCCATTTCAGTACGAATGCGCTTCACTTCTTGCAGCCCCAGCTCATGGATCTGCTTGGGTGTCATAGACGTTGTGGTGAAATGCTTAGCGCGATTTATATAAAATGCCTTGCCATTTGGAGAGGTAGACCAAGCAATATCATCCTTCGCAGCAGGTCGATACTCATTGACGAAAAAGTCATAGTAGGACTGATAAGCTGGATTTGCATATTGGAGAATGGCCGCTTTTGCTTGCTGCTGCAGTTGCTTAAATTCGGCATCAGGCAAACCCGCTTGGTTAACTTTAAATGGCGCATAAAATGGTGAACGCTCAACATCATCCACTGCTATATAAGCTGTTATAGAAGACTCAAACCCTTTCAACACCACTTTAGGTTGGGTTAAACCTATTTTCATACCTTCTCGCATCCATGCCATTTGCTGAGAAAAGTACCTTGGCAATTGTTTGATGCGTTCAATCAACAGCTGATAACCAAGTGCAGTGGTAAAGTCATGTTCTCTGATCTTAAACATCAGCGACGTGTGAAATCCAGATTCAGATAACAGCGGTACATAGTGGTGTTTAAAGTGATACAAATCGACTTTATTTTGTACCTGTGCCCGTAAAATCGCAAAGTTGATCTGATTTTCAGTACTTAGCTGAGACTCATCAATTGCATCGAACTGTGCTAGCAAAGCCAACCTGCGCTGATTTCTGTTGGCCAAGCCTTGTGCTGACATATCTTCCAGCAAAAATTCCGCGTCCAGCGACGTAATGGCAGAGCTATCTATCTCGGCACGAAACGCCATTACCTGTTCGGACAATGCCACAAAGGTTTGATCTGGGCTAGATGATGTCGTCTGACACGCTGACAGACTTAATGCCAGTGCAATGGCACTGAGTGGTTTAACAATGGCGTTCAACACAGGGGTTCCTTAACGTTCGCTGGGATAGCGCACCATAACGAAGGCTCCTATCTCGATGCAAGTATATTCGACCAAAGATCTGCAAATGCACTCACCAAAATCTCTCTACAGGGAGGATAGTATAAAGTTGTTGATAAAATCGCCTAAAGAACATAAACGGGTAACTTTTTACCGTTTAATAGGCAAATTTTACTTTCAAAAAGTCGCATTTACGATTAATGTAGCGGGGCTTCAGATAGGATGAAATCATGACTTGTGCCGAAGGACATTAAGGCTTAAAAAATAACTTTAATGTGTGGTGTATAAGTAGATGACGTTCCATGATCCAATGGCGATAGCCCAAGAAAAGATGACCAAAGTATGTCATTTTTTGGAGCTACATTCTCTACCGCCAACACCACTCAATTATCAAGTGGCCTATACCTTTATCAGTCGTAGCAATGAACCTCTCACCTCTCGTTTGGAGCGGGATCTACGCAACAGCACCACCATCGACACGGTATATATAGAGCAGCTATATTTCGAATTTATATACACCGAGCATCAAGAAGAACTCGCGGTACTCAAAGAAGTTGATAATGTCATTGATGAGCTATCCACATCCTCGGCGCGCGCTCAGCATAATATTTCGCAATTTACACAAAATATTCGCAAGTACACCAGCGAACTAGATACTCAAGATATCGCGAAAAGTAAACAAGTACTCGGTGAATTTGCCAATCAAACGGAACGTTTTCTCGAACAGCAACAGCGTTTCAAAAACGGCTTACAAAAAGCCAGAGCTTCGCAAAACCAGCAGTACATAGCACTCAATAGAATTCGAAAACAACGTTTGATCGACCCACATACAGGCTTGTATAAACGACACTATCTCAATCAAAAGACGCAGCTTTGGTTAGATCAAGATAAAACCTTGTGTGCTATTTCTATTCAAGTAGATAACCTCAGCGATTTTACAGCTAGGTTTGGGGATATGATTGGTGAAACTGTTTTGCAACGCGTTGCGAACAAAATCAAAAAATATGTCTTAGAAAGTGGCGTACCCGGGCGTACCGGTAAGCAAGAGTTCACCATTTTACTTGCAGATATTGAGCCCGAAACAGCCAAGGTCATTGCGGCTAAAATCCGCAAAGGCGTTGAAAAGCTAAAATTTATCAGCAATAAAGGCAATGTACAATTTCCAGAAGTCCAACTGGCAATTGGAATTGCAAAAAGGCAAGCTGAACGCGATTTTAATGAATTGGCAGGCCAAGCATCGTACGCAGCTCAAAAGGCACATGCTTTGGGCCGTGACTGCTATATTTCAGGCGCCATCTAAGCACTCTTTTTCTATAAAAATTTTGCGATTAGCTGCCACTATAAATTGCACCTAAGTGTCGCTATCAAGTACACTATACCCATCTAAACTGTGTCACCAAGGCCAACATGAAAGAAGAAAATCGCGATACCACACACTTTGGTTATAAAACTGTAGAGTCCAATCAAAAAGAGTCACTGGTTGCAGATGTTTTTCACTCTGTCGCAGCTAAATACGACATCATGAATGACTTTTTATCGTTTGGAATACACCGTCTATGGAAACGTCAAACCATTGCTTGCTCTGGTGTGCGCAAAGGCCATCGAGTGTTAGATCTTGCCGGTGGTACAGGTGATTTAACGGCCAAGTTTAGCCAATTAGTTGGCGATACAGGCCAAGTGATTCTGGGTGATATCAATGACTCAATGTTGAAAGTTGGCCGTGACAAACTGCGTGATCTAGGTTTAGTTAACAACATTGAATATGTGCAAATGAATGCTCAAGCGTTGCCTTTTCCAGATAACAGTCTCGACGTTATCACCATCGCCTTTGGACTGCGCAACGTAACAGATAAAGACGAAGCGCTGCGCTCGATGTATCGAGTACTCAAACCGGGTGGACGCCTGTTGGTTTTAGAGTTTTCAAAAACCGAGAGCGAAGCACTGTCAAAGCTATATGATTTCTATTCATTCAACATCCTGCCAAACGTTGGTAAGCTGGTCGCCAATGACAGCGAGTCTTACCGCTATTTGGCGGAATCAATCCGTATGCACCCGGACCAAGAAACCTTAAAAAGTATGATGGAAGATGCTGGTTTTGAACAAACTAGCTATCAAAACTTCACCGGCGGCATCGTTGCGCTGCATAGAGGATTCAAATACTAAAGGTTAGTAAGGATAAGTTTATGTGGGTTTCTGTTTTGACGGCTGTCGCCGAGCAAGCTGTTAATCGTCTTTTAACGCTTGAACCAAATCTTGCCAGCGATCTGCAAAGTACAGCACACAAAGTACTTGCTTTGACGCTAACTGACTTAAACTTATCCTGTGCTCTGCACTACAACGGCAAACATTGTTTTGTCTATGGTAATTACCACGACAGTGCAGATTGTCATATTACCACCTCTCTCGATTGCTTGGGTGAATTAAAGGACCCCAGTCAACTGACCCGTTTGATCCGCTCCGGTAAGCTAGACTTAGAAGGCGACCTTCACCTTGCACAGTCCTACAGTAAAGCGTTTGCCAATTTAAACATCGATTGGGCAGAACACCTGTCTCGTTATCTTGGTGATGCCGGCGCAGAGCATTTGGTGAGTAGCGTCAAACAGTGCGCTAACAGCGCACAACTACATTCAAAGTCTTGGCAACAGGTGATAACTCAGCTCTGTCAGGATGAATTAAATGTGACTGTCCACCCTATGGAATTACAACAATTTAAAGCTCAAACCAGAGCGCTTTCATCGCAACTGGCTGCGCTTGAACAACGCATTAATGCACTAACTGACTGACTTTAAGGAGCTGGAATTGTCCATCGCTCGCCTATATCAAATTGGTAAAACATTTCTAAACTACGGCCTAGATGAACTGCTACCTCAGCAACTACACCCTTGGTATGCAAAGCTCCTTAGAAAAAGCTTATTTTGGCTGCCAAACAAGCATCAAGATAAGTCGGCAGGCGCGCGGTTACGTCTTGCACTTCAAACTCTAGGGCCTGTATGGGTCAAATTTGGCCAAATGCTGTCAACGCGACGAGATCTATTACCTCACGACATGGCTCAAGAGTTAGCACAATTGCAAGATAACGTAGAGCCTTTTGATGGCGGTGAAGCACAAAAACTCATCGAGCAAGCGTTAGACCTAACCCATATCAGCACCTTGTTCGAACATTTCGAACAGCAACCACTGGCATCCGCATCCATTGCACAGGTACACACAGCGCAATTACAAACCGAACATGGCCTAAAAGATGTGGTGGTCAAAGTGATCCGTCCTGACATTGAAAAGCAAATATTGGCCGATCTTTCGTTAATGGAGCAATTTGCCAAAATTCTTGCTTGGCTCGTCAGTGAAGGGCGCAGGCTTCGCCCTGTTGAAGTTGTTCGTGAATACCGTAAAACACTGCTGGACGAACTTGATTTAATGCGCGAAGGGGCCAATGCCATTCAACTTAGACGCAACTTTGAAGGCTCGGAGGCACTGTATATTCCAGAAGTGTATAGTGAGTTTTCACGCCAAAATGTTTTAGTGATGGAGCGCATCTATGGTATTCCTGTATCTGATACCGATACTCTAGAAGCGCAAGGCACTGACATGAAACTGCTCGCTGAACGCGGTGTCGAAGTCTTTTTTACCCAAGTTTTCCGCGATAGTTTTTTCCACGCAGATATGCACCCAGGCAATATTTTTGTCTCGTATGAACACCCGGATAATCCACAATATATTGGTATTGACTGCGGTATCGTCGGCACCCTAAATCGCGAAGATAAGCGCTACTTGGCTGAAAACTTCATTGCCTTTTTCAACCGCGACTATCGCCAGGTTGCCCAGCTGCATGTCGATTCAGGCTGGGTTCCAGCTGATACCTGCGTAGAAGAATTTGAATTTGCCATTCGCACTGTGTGCGAGCCAATATTTAACAAACCGCTTGCCGAAATTTCGTTTGGTCATGTGCTCGTTAATCTATTTAATACTGCACGACGTTTTAACATGGAGGTTCAACCGCAATTAGTGCTACTGCAAAAAACGCTGTTATACGTTGAGGGGCTGGGCCGTCAGCTATACCCTCAACTGGACCTGTGGAAAACAGCCAAACCGTTTTTAGAGCATTGGGTTAAAGAGCAAGTGGGACCAATGGCGGTCGCGAAAAAGTTGTATCAAAACCTGCCTTTTTGGGCTGAAAAAATGCCCGAACTGCCAGATTTGATCTATCAAAACCTCAAACGCCAACACCACCGCCCTCAAGTAGCTTCACCAAGCTTCAATAAACAAACAATGCAGAGCATTTTACTCGGCATGGCGGCATCGACCTTTGCAATTATTGCCGGGCTTTGTTTTATCGCCGAACTCAGCGGCGCAAGCCTTGGTAGTGCTGTGTTGGCAAGCTTGCTATTTGTTTGCGCTTGGCGTAAAACAGGGTGATATTTTATACGCTAGGCGTATAATCAATTCAGTAAATACAAATAACACATAAATGGAGTCGTTATGGGATTAGGTGGAATCAGTATTTGGCAATTGTTGATTGTCCTTGCAATCATTGTTTTGCTTTTTGGCACGAAAAAATTACGCGGTATGGGTGGTGATCTCGGAAACGCAGTGAAAGGCTTTAAAAAAGCAATGTCTGATGAAGACAGTAAAGAAGCGGATAAACCAAAAGACGCGATCCAAAGCCAAACACAAACTAAATCTGCTAGCACCGAAACAGATAAAGAAAAGGTATAATTTACATGGGCATGTGGGAGCTCGTCGTCATTTTGATTGTCGGTTTAGTGGTGCTGGGGCCGGAACGCTTACCCGTGGCCATTCGAACAGTCAGTCGCTGGATACGTACCGTAAAATCAGTCGCTAACTCTGTAAAAGCTGAGGTGAATGAAGAACTCAGAGTTCATGAACTTCATGCCAATTTGAAAAAAGCTGAGCAACAAAACATGAATGACTTAGCACCGGAGTTACAGGAGTCCGTTGACGAACTCAAAAAGGCGGCAGAGTCTGTGCGCCACAGTTACCAGAGTGACTCCACAAAACAAACATCGAAGAAAGACTAGCCCCGTCAGAAGTAACAGGAATCCCCATGTCAGAATCGGAGAACAGTGGTTTTATAGGTCACCTCATTGAACTGAGGGACCGAATTATCAAAGCCCTGCTTAGCGTATTGGTTATCTTTTTATCTTTGGTTTATTTTGCCAACGATATCTATGCTTTTGTTGCCAACCCACTGGTATTGAGCTTACCAGAAAATGCCACAATGATAGCAACCGACGTGACAGCGCCGTTTTTTGCCCCTTTCAAACTCACTTTGTTTGTCTCTTTGTTTTTGGCGATACCCTTTATCTTGCATCAAGTCTGGGGGTTTTTAGCGCCGGGGTTATACCAACATGAAAAGCGCATGTTAATGCCGATATTGCTCTCTAGTATCGTGCTTTTTTATGCTGGAATTGCATTCTGTTACTTCGTTGTTATGCCAATTATTTTAGGCTTTTTTACCGCCGTTGGCCCAACAATGATGACACTGTCCCCAGATATTAGTAGTTACCTCGCTTTTATTCTGAAACTCTTTTTCGCTTTTGGCATTGCATTTGAAATTCCGGTCGCCATCATGTTGCTATGTTGGAGCGGTGTGACAACAACTCAAAGTTTAAGAGATAAACGTCCTTATATTGTCGTCGGCGTATTTGTCGTGGCAATGTTTTTGACACCGCCAGATGTACTGTCACAAACCTTACTTGCCGTGCCAATGCTATTATTATTTGAAATGGGCATTATACTCGCGGGTATATACAGCAAAAAATCTCAGCAACAGGAAATGAATAATGAATAATTGGTTTGCCTTAATGACCTTGTGTGCCTCTATTGCAGCGCATGCCCATGAGACGATTGATGCAAACCTAACAGCTTGCCAAAGTATTCAGCAAGATCAACAGCGACTGCAATGCTATGACCAAGCTATGAATCAATATCAGAGCAGACAAGTTGTCAAAAATAACCAAGCGAACACCGCATTACCACACCAACATAACGCAGTAGAACAAACAAATTCTCACCAGCCAGAGCGCTTTGGTTTAGAAAATAAAATCACACAGCAAAAAGACTACGTAGACAACATCACTGCAAAAGTTACCCAGGTGAACAAATCAGCGCATGGAGTACGCACATTTGAATTGTCAAATCAGCAAGTTTGGAAACAAATCGGCAGCGATGCGTTTTTTGCGAAACAAGGTGACTCTGTCACCATCAAACGAGGCTCGTTTAGCTCCTTTCTAATGAGTAAATCGGGTTCTAGCCGGACAATTCGCGTAAAAAGAATAAAATAAATGCACACAATGATCGACGCAGGGGTCAATTTAACCAGTGCGCAATTTGATAAAGATCGCGCCGATGTCATTCAAAGAGCCAAAGACGCAAAAATCAATAACATGCTCCTAATTGGCTGTGATTTAATCACTAGCCAAGAAAGTCTCGATTTGGCAAAAACTCACCAATTTGTGAGTACGGCGGGGATCCATCCACACGATGCGAAAGACGCTCCAGAAGATTATATAGCACAAATAACCCAGCTTGCACGTGCACCACAGGTAGTAGCCATTGGCGAATGTGGCCTCGACTTTAACCGTGATTTTTCACCACGTGACCAACAAGAAAAGATCTGTCGAGCCCAATTGGCGCTTGCACAGCAATTAAATATGCCAGCATACCTTCATGAGCGCGATGCCCATGAGCGCATGCGTGCTTTGCTCTTGGAACATCGCATCAAAGGGGTGCTGCACTGTTTTACAGGTGACCGCCAAGCGCTGAAGTTTTATCTCGATTATGGCTTGATGATCGGTGTGACTGGATGGGTATGCGACGAAAGACGAGGCCAGCAATTACGTGAATTGATTCAATATATTCCCAGTGATAGGCTGTTAATTGAAACTGATGCCCCGTATTTATTACCACGTACGCTGTCGCCTAAACCCAAATCTAGACGCAATGAGCCAGCTTATTTGCACGCTGTTGCCGAGCAAATCGCTTTACTAAAAAACACCGATGTCGATACCATTGCAGCCCATAGCCGTGATAACTTCAATGCGCTGTTTATGGCGCAAAAACAGAGTGCTCAATGATGAAGGTATGGTTACTGTTAGGTCTTCTTTTTAATGTTTATCAGGCGTTTGCCAGCATCGAGTTTAATCCCGAGACACAAGCGAACACCTACAAACTCCATGCTCAATTTATGCATGAAGCCTCAATGCCTTTCAGCTATACAGTAACCACAATTGACAATATTCAAGACTTACTCAACAGCCGTCCCAATTGGCAATATCATGATTCTGGGGCGCTTAACTTAGGCGAAGTCGAACAACAAGTATGGCTCAAAATAGTTCTTCGAAATGATAGCCTTATAGAATTGCCACTGCTGCTCAGCGTGAATAATAACCTACTGGACAATATCACGGCTTATATCATGCAGCCGAACCATGCCATATTGACGCTAGATCTGGGTGACAGTAGGCCCTTGATGCAACGCCCAATTAAGCACGAAGCACAGTTGATCCCCCTTGAGCTCCTCGGCAAGCGCCAGACAACGCTCTACCTCAAAGTCAAACACCATGGCGCCCTCAATATCCCACTCAGTTTGTGGCACCCGGTGGAATATTTAAAGTATAAAAGTAAGTTTAATCTTATTTACGGTATTTTAGCTGGTTTCTTGCTGGCAATGATCGCGACAAACTTTACCATGTACAGCTTTACACGCCGCAAGTACTTCCTTCATGGCACTTTGTTGCTCTCTAGTGTATGGCTGTTGTTGGTGCATTTGTATGGCTTTGGCTATAGGTACCTATATGCAGACTGGCAATGGATGCAACAATACGGACAAAGCATTCTAGTTCTCCTGTCAACATTAGCTATTATTCCTATTTTACGCAGCCGAATATTGCCGATTAGCACAGCTCCCAATGTAGATAGCTGGTTAAAATACCTGCTTGCGGGAGGCCTTGTTATCACTTTGTTGTGCACATTTTTACCCATCACCGTGGCGCTAAAAGTGGCTTATGCCTTTGCCATCACCTCGGTAGTATACTTTTTTGTGATCACCATCAAGTCGCCGTTACAAAAACTCAGTCAAAGAATACCTGCGGTAACTGTTTACCTAAGTTTGATGATATCTTTATGCTATCAATTTGGTTTTGAGCTAGGACTCCTTTCGGGCGCATTGCTTGAACGTCCAGTTACCTATGTGTGTTCACTCTTTGTGTGTATCTATATTAGTTATGCGTTGGCAAAGCAATATATTTTCGAACGTGAAAGCCATATCAAACAACAAGAGCAAAAATTGGCTAAAACACGTGCGGAAGATGCGCTTCTTAAAGAAAAACTGATGATCCATGAACAGGCACAACAAGACCTCGAAAGCAGTATTGATGAGCGCACATTTGAGCTTCAAGTCACACTGCGTGAATTGGAAGAAAAGAACCGAGAGCTTGAACGGCTCAATATGGAAGATCCATTAACCAAAGTGAAAAACCGCCGTTATTTCGATAAACGCCTAATGATGGAAGTCAGACGCTCTCGCCGAGAACAAACCACTTTAAGTGTGATTATGCTCGATATTGACCACTTTAAGCGAGTTAACGATGTATACGGTCACTTGGCTGGGGATCAAACCATTTGTGCCTTTGCCAATACCATTCAACAGTATTTGAAACGACCTCATGATGAAGTCTTTCGTTATGGCGGTGAAGAGTTTGTGATTTTATTACCGAATACTGATGCAACTGGCGCACAAGAGCTTGCTGAAAAAATTCGTCAGGCAACAGCAACTTGCACAGTCAATATTGCAGATCAAAGTATTCAGTTCACAGCCAGCGCGGGTCTTTACAGCGCCATCGCACAAGATACACAAAACCCGACCCTATTCACTGATTTCGCTGACAAAGCACTTTACGAAGCTAAACAACAAGGGCGCAATCAAGTTTGTATTTATCAACATAAGCAGGAGACTTAATGTGGCTCAATCAGGACTAGATCTATTTCCTTACACACGTATGCGACGTATGCGTCGAGACGACTTCTCTCGCCGTTTAATGTGTGAAAACACTTTAACCGTAGCCGATCTAATTTATCCTGTCTTCGTCTTAGAAGGGAAAAATCGCCGTGAAGCCATCCCCTCAATGCCGGGGATCGAGCGTTTGTCCATCGATTTACTCGTAGAAGAAGCAAAACAACTTCACACATTAGGCGTGCCAGCTATCGCTATCTTTCCGGTTACACCAGCAGATAAAAAGTCTCTCATGGCGGAAGAGGCATATAACCCAGAAGGCCTCGCACAGCGCACTATTCAAGCACTCAAGGCTGCCTGTCCTGAACTAGGTGTGATCACTGATGTAGCACTAGATCCATTCACAGTTCATGGCCAAGACGGCATCATAGATGACAGTGGGTATGTAATAAATGATGTCACGACTGAAATTTTAATTAAGCAAGCGCTTTCTCATGCAGAAGCTGGAGCGGATGTCGTGGCACCGTCAGACATGATGGATGGTCGTATCGGAGCCATCCGCGACGCCCTAGAAGAAGCTGGTCATATTCATACTCGTATCATGGCCTACTCAGCTAAGTATGCGTCAAGTTATTACGGCCCATTCAGAGATGCGGTTGGTTCAGCAGGCAATTTGAAAGGCGCTGACAAAAAAACCTATCAAATGGACCCCGCAAACTCTGATGAAGCACTGCGTGAAGTTGCCCTAGATCTGCAAGAAGGTGCTGACATGGTGATGGTAAAACCAGGTATGCCCTATCTCGATGTGGTCAGAAGAGTAAAAGACGAATTTGGTGTACCTACATTTGCCTATCAAGTCAGTGGTGAGTATGCAATGCATAAAGCGGCCATTGACAATGGTTGGCTCGCAGAAAAACCTGTCGTTATGGAATCTCTTTTAGCATTTAAGCGCGCTGGTGCTGATGGCATTTTGACCTATTTTGCTAAACAAGTCGCGATATGGCTCAATGAATAATTAAAAATTAAAGAATATTTTATAAAGGAGCAATAAATTGCTCCTTTTTTTATCTTGATTATTAACATTTATTCATTAATGTGTAACATACTCCCCGTAAGCTGTCGGCCCCTTTTGGGCCTAAATACACTACACGGGACAACTATGATAAAAACAAAACTAACACCACTGGCGATGCTAATCGCTGCAACAACCGCATCTGCACAAGCTCAAGTCATTATTTCAGAGTATATTGAGGGCAGCTCGAATAATAAGGCGATAGAGCTATATAACACATCTGATGAAGCGATTTCTCTGTCAGACTACACTTTGAGTTACTACTCTAACGGCAATACCAGTGCGTCTAACAATATCTCATTGAGTGGTTCAATCGCAGCCAAAGGTACTTTTGTCATTGCCAATAGCAATGCAGTGGCGCTAATCAAAGATAAAGCCGATTTAGATATCGGCGGCAGCTGGTTTAATGGTGATGATGCAGTCGTTCTGCATAAAGGAGATGCCATCGTTGACAGTTTCGGCCAGTTGGGTACAGATCCAGGCTCCAACTGGGAAGGCGGTGGTGTAATTACAAAAGATAAAACACTGCGTCGTAAACCAGAAGTCACTATCGGCCGAAGTACAGCTGATGCTGCTTTTGACCCGAGTGAACAATGGTTGCAATTCGACAAAGACGACTTTTCTGGGTTAGGTGTGCACGGCCAGAGCAATACAGACGACGGTGGTGAAGAGCCAATCGAGCCGCCAGCTGAGCCTTTAGTGTGTGGCGATCCGATCACCACAATCAATGCAATTCAAGGTAATGGTGAGATTAGTCCACTTAAAGATCAAGTCGTTGTCTTAGAAGGCGTTGTCACAGCTGATTTACAAGCAGACAACCAACTTAAGGGGTTCTTTGTACAATCACTATCTGCTCATATGGATACCGATCCAAGCACGTCTGAAGGTCTATTTATTTATGATGCAAATTCAGACGTAAACGTTGGTGATACCGTGCGTATTAAAGGCACAGTTCAGGAGTTCTACGATTCAACACAACTGGGCAATGTAGAGCAAGTTGAGATCTGTGGTAGTGCTGAATTTAGCGCAACCCAACTGACACTACCGGTCAGTGACCTCAATGATTTTGAAGCAATTGAAGGCATGTTGGTTACTATCAACCAGCCACTTTATATTACAGACAATTATGGTCTATCTCGCTATGGCGAACTCGGCCTTGCGTCTGAAAGGCTGTATCAAAGTACTCAAGTTGCTGAGCCAGGTGAAGCCGCCAATGCAGTGGAAGCCACCAATAAATTAAAAGCTATCACGCTTGATGATGGTTCCACAACGCAAAACCCAGAAACAGTTCCTTACCCTAGCACAGGCTTTGATGCATATAACACACTGCGTTTAGGTGACAGCACGAACAGCGTGACCGGTGTCGTAGCATATAGCTTTAGCAAATATCGTATTCACCCAACCATGACGCCCGAGTTCGTCAATACCAATCCCCGTACAGACGCCCCAGACCTAAGTGAAGAAGGCGATCTGCGTATTGCTAGTTTCAATGTATTAAATTACTTCAATGGTGATGGCCAAGGTGGTGGTTTCCCAACACCGCGTGGCGCAGACAACGAGGCTGAGCTACAGCGCCAGCAAGCCAAATTAGTATCGGCAATCACAGCATTGGATGCTGACGTACTAGGCTTAATGGAAGTAGAGAATGACGGCTTTGACGAACTCAGCGCAATTGCATCTTTGGTCAATGCACTTAATGCAGCAAACCCCAGTAATCAATATGCATTTGTGAACTTCAATGTAGACAAAATTGGTACAGACGCCATCACTTCAGCCATTATTTATCGTGCAGATAAAGTAGCTGAAGCAGGAATTGCAAGCTTCACCACTGCAGAGCCATTTGACTATGGGAACCGTCCACCAATTGCCCAAAGCTTCCGTGCTATCAGCACAGGCGAAGAGTTTACTTTTGCCGTAGGCCACCTGCGCTCTAAAGGAAGTTGTAGCAAAGCAGAGGGACTAGACAAAGACCAAAATGATGGCCAAGGCTGCTGGAACGCGACACGTACACAAGCTGCAACCCTTTTTACTGAGTGGTTAAACAGCAAGCCGACAGGCAATCAGGATGCAGATATCCTACTCGTTGGTGATATGAATGCCTATGCGAAAGAAGACCCAATCTCTGAGTTTGCTAACCAAGGCCTTCACAATGTGATCCACCATATTGATGGCAATACACACAGCTACTCATATAGCTACGGTGCCCGTATCGGGAGCTTAGACCATGCTCTAGCAAGTCAATCTCTACTTGATAAAGTGACCGATGCAACAGATTGGCATATCAGTGCAGATGAACCAATCGCGCTCGATTACAACACGGAATTCAAATCAGAGCACCATGTTGCAGCCTTATATGCTGAGCACATGTATCGTGCATCAGATCACGACCCAGTGATTGTTGAGTTTAAAACTCAACCACCGGTAGCGCCAGTCAACCCGGTTCCAGAGATCACGACGGGCCAAAGCTTCTCGGTCAAAGAAGACACCCCCATCAACTCTGTGATCGGCATACTTGACTTTATTGACAGAGATGCAGAAGAGACACCGGTTGAGAAATTCATTGTTTCTGGCAGCACTGCTGTGCGTATTAATGCCAATGGACAAATTGTCACCACAGGTGAACTCGATTATGAATTTGATAACCGCCTAAACTTATTAGTTCAAGCACAGGACTCTGCTGGGAACCTTTCTGAACAAGTTGAGGTCATTATCCATATTGAAAACGTAGATGACACCGATGAAGAGCAAAGCGGCAGCTTTGGCTGGTTAAGCCTACTTGCACTTCCCTTCGCTTTCAGACGTCGCATACATAAGTAACATGCAATAAAAAAGCGCCTTGCGGCGCTTTTTTATTAAGCTTTAACTTCTGAGAGCGACGCGCCTACTAGCGCACAATCAAACTGCTTAGCAGCCCTTAGCACCTCATCTTGATTAGCCATCCAGTACGGAAAAGAAGCCTGCTTATTTGACTGTAACTGCACTGAGAGTATATATGAACCAGCTATTTTAGTGACTTTTAGCGCTTTAATATCATCGGAGTGCAAATAACATGTTCTAGAAAAGGTCCGATAACTAAAACCAGCCTTATCAATGTGAACGTATTTCTTCCCAAAGATAACACTAACCACCGACAGCATAGTCGCAATACTACCCACACCACCGATCAATTTTGCCATCATTGAGAGATCAAGCTTCAAAAACATTACGTACAGTAGAATAAACACCATCAGCTGTAATGAATACACGTACCAGTTGATTTGTAAGTTGATTGTTTTCATGAGTACCTCCAAATTTTACTCAATTCACTCACCTAAAGACTACAAGCCGCACATGATAAATTCGCCATGTCCCTAAATCAAGTTCGCTTGATAGTTTTTTTCAACAATATGGTGTTAATTTAACCAGTAGAATCATGCTTCATATACCTGATCCGAAAAATATGCCAACTTAACCTATTGATAATTTGTTTTATTTCATGATAAAGGTGTATTTTTATAAAAAGGGAAAATCCAAAAGGATTGGAATTATTGCTTGACAATTGTTTACATTTTACAAATAAATAAATTCATTAAATAAGAATTGAAGATGCGAAGTGAATCAATTTACCGAGTAGGTTGATTGGCAGGCGCATAAAAAAACCGCCCTAAGGCGGTTTTTATAAAAAGAAAGGTGTTGGCTAATTACTTAGCAGCTTTCTTTTCTTTCTCAGCAGCGATTACCGCGTCAGCAACGTTTTGCGGACATGGTGCATAGTGAGAGAATTCCATTGAGAACTGACCACGACCAGACGTGATAGTACGTAGGTGACCAATGTATCCGAACATTTCAGATAGAGGTACTTCACCCTTGATACGAACGCCCATTGCGCCAGCTTCTTGGTCTTTGATCATACCACGACGACGGTTAAGGTCACCGATTACGTCACCTACGTTGTCATCTGGAGTGAACACGTCAACTTTCATGATTGGCTCAAGAAGTTGTGCACCCGCTTTAGGGATAGACTGACGGAAAGCGCCTTTAGCAGCGATTTCGAATGCGATTGCTGATGAGTCAACTGCGTGGAAACCACCGTCGAATAGCTCAACTTCAACGTCTAGTACAGGGAAGCCAGCTAGAACACCTTCTTCCATCATTGACGCGAAGCCTTTCTCAACTGCAGGCCAGAATTCTTTAGGTACGTTACCACCAACAACTGAAGATGAGAACGTGAAACCAGAACCAACTTCACCAGGCTTGATACGGTAGTCGATCTTACCGAACTGACCAGAACCACCAGACTGCTTCTTGTGCGTGTAGCTGTCTTCAACTTCTTGCGTGATAGTTTCACGGTAAGCAACCTGCGGCTGACCAACAACTAGCTCAACGCCGTAAGTACGCTTAAGGATGTCTACCTTAATGTCTAGGTGAAGCTCACCCATACCTTTAAGGATAGTTTCACCTGAATCTTCGTCAGTCTCAACCTGGAATGACGGATCTTCTGCAACCATCTTACCGATAGCGATACCCATCTTCTCGTTACCACCTTTATCTTTAGGTGCAACAGCGATAGAGATTACCGGATCAGGGAAGATCATCGCTTCTAGTGTACATTCGTGCTTAGGATCACATAGAGTGTGACCAGTTTGAACGTTCTTCATACCTACAACTGCGATGATGTCACCAGCTTGTGCTTCAGTAAGTTCGTTACGCTCGTCTGCTTGCATCTCAACCATACGGCCGATACGCTCAGTTTTACCAGTTGCAGAGTTAAGGATCGTGTCACCTTTTTTCATGCGACCAGCGTAGATACGGATGAACGTAAGTGCACCGAAACGGTCGTCCATGATTTTGAACGCAAGCGCTTTAAGTGGCTCGTCAGCGTCAACTGTCGCAACGTCACCAGTAGGCTCACCAGTTTCAGGATCAGTTAGAGGCTGAGGATCAACTTCAGTTGGAGAAGGTAGGTAATCAACAACTGCGTCTAGTACTAGCTGCATACCTTTGTTTTTGAATGCAGAACCACAGAAAGTTGGGAAGAAAGCAAGGTCACGTGTACCTTTACGGATACAAGCTTTGATTTGCTCTAGTGAAGGAGTTTCACCTTCCATGTATGCTTCCATTAGGTCGTCGTCTTGCTCAACAGCAGACTCAACTAGCATCTCATGGTACTCTTCAACTTTCTCAACCATGTCAGCTGGAACGTCAGTGATTTCATAGTTTTCTGGAAGGCCAGTCTCGTCCCAGATGTATGCTTTCTTTTCTAGTACGTCAACAACACCTGTGAACTGATCTTCGATACCGATAGGAAGAGTCATAACTAGTGGGTTTGCGCCAAGTACTTTCTCTACTTGACCTACTACGCGGTAGAAGTCTGCACCCATACGGTCTAGTTTGTTTACGAAGATACAACGTGCAACTTCTGATTCGTTTGCATAACGCCAGTTAGTTTCTGACTGAGGCTCAACACCACCAGAACCACAGAATACACCGATACCGCCGTCAAGAACTTTAAGTGAACGGTATACTTCAACTGTGAAGTCAACGTGTCCAGGAGTATCGATAACGTTTAAACGGTGGCCTTTCCACTCACAAGTAACAGCTGCTGACTGGATAGTAATACCACGCTCTGCTTCCTGTTCCATGAAGTCAGTAGTTGACTCACCATCGTGTACTTCACCAGTTTTGTGAATCTTACCAGTAAGCTTAAGAATACGCTCAGTGGTCGTAGTTTTACCCGCATCAACGTGCGCGAAAATACCAATGTTTCTGTATTTCGATAAATCTGCCATTGTTTTACTCTATTTAAAGTAGAAAAATTATTCGGCGGGAGTATATCACCTCTTTAGGCGAACATCATCCTTGAAGTCGATTAAAATGCAGCCAATTTGCAATTAAAACGCATTCGCTGCGATATTGCATTGTTGAACTGCATTAAATAAGCCGTGTTTAAGCTTAATCACCGTCAATAATATCGCCAACACTGCCTAACACGGAGCCTTCACCTTGCCTGCTGCCACCGTGTTTTGGCGCATGTTCAAGCACACGATCCGCCAACCTCGAGAATGGTAAACTTTGGATCCACACAGTGCCATGACCACGCAAAGTTGCCAAAAAGAGGCCCTCTCCTCCAAAGAACATACTTTTTAGACCTTTGACACGCTCGATATCAAACTCAATGCCTTCACTAAAGCCAACCACACAGCCGGTATCCACTCTGAGGGTTTCTCCATTGAGCTGCTTTTCCACAACTGTGCCACCGGCGTGGGCAAATGCCATTCCATCCCCTTGTAAGTGCTCCAAAATAAACCCTTCACCACCAAAAAAACCTGCGCCGAGTTTACGCTGAAATGCAATATCAACTTTGGTCCCTAGCGCCGCACATAAAAATGAATCTTTTTGTAAATACACTGACTTGCCTAGCTGTGCCATATCTAACGCGAGAATAGAACCCGGGAATGGCGCAGCAAAAGCCACGCGTTTTTTGCCACTGCCTTCATTGGTGAAATGCGTCATAAATAGCGACTCACCACTTATTAAACGCTTACCTGCACTGAATAACTTACCCATAAACCCTTGGTCGACATCCGAACCATCACCCATTTTGGCCTCAAAGCTAATGCCATCTTGCATATAGTTCATGGCGCCAGCTTCCGCTATAACCGTTTCATTTGGATCGAGCTCCACTTCAACCATTTGCATAGATTCGCCAATGATTTCGTAATCAATTTCATGACAATGCATATTTTTCTCCTTTTATGTGCTCTGTTTGCTGATTTGACTCAGCCCTTGTGTTTGTCAAAGTTAGTACAATGCAATTAATTTTGCATGACAACAGTCAAGCTACAGTACAACCTTGCGATTAAAACCAAATGAATAACCCAAGTATCAAGGCTACGCCCAACAAGGGAACGCATACTGTTAAGACTGCTAATGGCCAATAGGCGTCCTGATGCTTTTCGCCACAAATCGCGCGGACCGTTGTCACAACGTAGCCATTGTGTGGCAAGGTATCCAGTGCACCCGAACTAATCGCGACAACACGATGTAACTGGTTTTCATCGACTCCCAAATCTAAATAGTGCGGCGCAACTAACGGTAATGCAATTGCTTGCCCACCAGACGCTGATCCCGTCAATGCCGCAATAACACTGATCGCAATAGCGGCGCCAAGCAGCTCATTGCCAGGAATAGAGGTCATCAAAGCGACAGCTTCTTGAAATGCTGGTGTGCCTTTAGCCACAGCACCAAAACCCACCACTGCAGCGGTATTGCCGATCGCCACTAACGCCCCCGTGGTGCCCAGATTAATGGCTTTTGAGATGTCTTTAAAATATTTAAAATTGACTGCCAAGATCGTCAAAACACCACCCAGTAAGGCCACAATCAAAGCACTTTGCTGTAGTTTCTCATGCAGAAAAAATGACAAAGCCAGTACCACGAACAGCGGTACAAGACCGGTGATTGGGTGAGGGAGATGGCGGCTGTCTTCGATGGGATCATCATGCCTTGCAACAAATTGCTCACCATTTGCCACTGCTTTTTTAATCATTTTAACGAGTAAAAAGTAACCCAAAACAGCCATAAAGACTGCGACCACCAAGCTCTCCTGCCAGGCCGCATAGGGGGAAGTCCCCAAATACTTAATTGGGATCCAGTTTTGTATTTCGGGCGACCCCGCCGAAGTCATGGTAAAAGTGACCGAGCCAAATGCCAGCACTGCAGGAATAAACCGCCGAGGTAAGTTTGCATCTTTAAATAAGCTCAGTGCCATTGGATACACAGAGAAGGCCACAATAAATACACTGACACCACCATAGGTAAGTAGTGCGCAGGCCAGCACTATCGCAAAAACGGCATGTTTCATCCCTATTTTGTCAGTGATGTAACGCGCTATGGCATCCGCAGCCCCGGTGTCTTCCATAAATTTACCGAATAGTGACCCCAGTAAAAACATAAAAAACCAAGCTTGGATAAAACCGCCAAACCCCGACATATACAAGGAAACAAAATTGCCCCCTTCAGCGCCATTAAACAGCGCAATATTACTGCTAAGCGCCACCAACACAGCACACAAAGGCGCCGTAATAAACAGGTTCATTCCCCGTAATGTCAGCCAGATCAGCGCACCCAATGCAAAAATTAACCCCAAAGTACTGACCATGAAACCACCCCTATTGTTATTTTTATGTAACTTTTATACCTCGTTCTATAGATCAAATACAACCAAGCCCGATTGCAAAACCGGGCTTGGTTGTATTATTCACTGTACTTAAAATAACGATTTATCACTTTAAATAGCACATTTTCTGCGCAGCGAGGTTTGGTAATGTCCCTGTTTCGAACGTTGTGCACATCCAGTTCATTTTTGCCAAGGACTCCTCCAATAAATACTCCAATTCGCGAGAGGCTGGATTTGATTTATTCACCTCATAATGCACGGTGACAGTGTCAGTATTAAAATCAGCGATAAATGCCCACTTGCTAAATGGCGCACAATTGTGACCGTTAAATTTGCAAACCTTTGTCGGATATACTTGACCCATAGATCCGCGCCTTTCACCCCAGATCATGACCTGCGGCATGCCTGGGGTGTTATTGGTGCGATTAATAATTGACGAAGCAATAGCCCCTACATCGGTTAAACCAGCGGTCGTATCTACACCACCTGCAATATTGTCAGCGAAAGTTTTGTCCCGTGAATCTGTACTTGTATTGTGGTAACGACGATTGGTAGAACGCTGCGGCGATATTACGGCTTCAAGCGTTTCTTCATTTAGGGCATCAATTGGAGGGCTCATTGGTGTGCAATCATCCCACGGGTTAAAGCAAGGTTCTTCTTCGATATAATAACGGCCGTAAAATGTATTATTTTGCGAAGCACGCACAAAATCTTCCATCAAACGTTGAGTAAACCAAGTTTGAGAGCACTCATAAGAACACTCAACGAACAGTTGCATATATTTCGCTTCTGATCCCCGATGCTGAGTTATAAAGTCCACTTTGACTTCTTTACCTTGAGACATAAAGTACATAAACGGTTCGTAAACACGTTCAAACGCCACACTAGTCATGCTACAACACAACAAACTCAGCGCAGCAAATAAAGAGGCTAAATTACGCATATAATCTCCTTTTAATGTTAGCTCTTGTATTTATCCATTCACAAAACAAACTAGCAAAATAATTTTAACATAAATTCAAACACAAGCGATATTCGGAACAGCCACGGCCCCAAAAATAAATGAGAATTATTTGCAAATAAGTGTTGACACCACGACAAATGTTATTGATAATCAATCTCAACAAAGTAAGTGACGGTTTATTTTGTTGAAGTACTCTAATTTTGTTTCTCGACCCTGAAACACGTTGAGCGAACGTAACACGCTAGGTAATAACGCGTTGCTTTACGCCCCTAAAGCAACCTGTAAAGACCGACTATTTTACTTGCTACATTGCTCATATCAGTGACGGTAGATATGAACACAAAAAGCCCGCTTGACCCGCGGGCTTTTCTATTTTCAGAATGTGATCAACGCACGCCGCTTTGCCCAACTTTAGTGCACAATGCACAACTTCACCTACTCGCGCTGAATACACTAATCAAGATCTTCAACCAAACAATACAAATGAGAATTATTTTCAAAAACATATTGACATAGATCAAAATACAATTGATAATCAATCTCAACAAAGTGAGTAGACGGCTCATTTTGTTAAGTACGCTAAATTGTTTCAAGACCCTGAAACACGTGGTGCACACGTAAAATGCATAGGTTGCATGTGCTTTATCTTAACGCCCCTTAAGTAGAGCACACCCAACCCACTTACTATTTTACTTGCTACATTGCTCATATCGGTGACGGTAGATATGAACCTAAAAGGCCCTTACAGGGCCTTTTTTATTGCTCGTAAAAAACAGCTGTAATCTGGTGTAATGGATTGGTTTCATCCTGACTGCTACAGTCTCGGCCTCTTTGTTCCAATATCTAGTGCAATGACTAACACACGATACCGATATAACTGCATATTGACGGTGCTTTTATTAGCTGGGTTTATATTTACCAGCTGGTTTAGTTTGCTCATTGCAAAACAGTCTTTGTTTCGCGGTATTGAAAATGATGCGCTGCCATTGACCAGCCACCTTATCCATACCGACTTGCAAAAGCAGTTGCAAGCACCGATCATTATCTCCTCTCAAATGGCCAACAATACTTTTTTGCACACTTGGTTAGCCAACCCTGATAAAAAACCGGACGTTTTATTTCAATATTTACGCCAAACACGCAGTGACTTTGACGCGGTGACCAGCTTTTTGGTTACCAGTGATGACAAAACCTACTACCGCTATGATGGTAAATACACCACACTTGATGCACAAGATGAGTGGTACCAAGAAACCATGGACAACGCAGCACCTTACACCCTCAATGTTGACTTAGACCCAAGAGACGACCATCAGGCGACAATATTCGTGAACCACAAAATTATGGTCGACAATACAGTGAAAGGGATCACAGGTGTTGGCATTAAGCTAGATCATTTGAAGCGTTTAATTGATAAGTATCAGCATACCTACGATAGAAAAATTTATTTTATCGATCACAAAGGTCGCCTGTTGTTTTATAACGACACAACCTTTACCCACTACTCCCTCGCTGATAAGTTTGGTCACCACGGCGCTAAGTTGTTGGACAATAAAACCTATAAGTTGCGCCTAGAACAAGAAAATACGACATTATTTATTAACTCTCGCTATTTAGAGCACTTCGGTTGGTATCTTATTGTCGAACAATCACTGGATCAGGATAACTCAGTCTCAGACAGCCTATATATCAACTTACTGATGGGCATAGTCATAACCAGCGTCATTTTATTTAGTGCTCAACTCACTTTTAATCATTACCAAAAACGTCTTGAAAAAATGGCGACCTATGACAAGCTGACGAGTACGTACAACCGTCAAGCTTTTGAGCCAAAGCTGCAACTTGAATTGCAAAAAGCACGTAACCAGTTTTCACCCTTAGTGATGATGATGCTGGATATTGATCACTTTAAACAGGTCAATGACCGCCATGGCCACCTTGTCGGAGACAAAGTACTTGAGCACGTTGCACATATCTGTAAAACAGTTATAGGTGAAAGAGGTACAGTATGTCGTTGGGGTGGTGAGGAATTTGTTGTCTTGTTACCAAAAACAGATTTGGCTCAAGGGCGAGAAATCGGCGATGCTATCCATCAGGAGCTCAAAGTGAGCAGCTGTGAAGTCAAGGTCACCGCCAGTATCGGCATTGCACAATATCATATTGACGAATCAGAAGATGGTCTACTCAAACGCGCTGATGCCGCTTTGTATCACGCAAAAAGCACTGGACGAAATCGCTCAGTGCTGGCTGAGGCCGCTTAATTAGCGGCGGTTTTTTCTCGCTCGTGCGCGGCGTTGTCGCTTCTCTTCTTCACGCGCAGCTTTTTTAGCTTCAGCTGCGGCGCGGATCTCAGCGACCATCTGTTCTTCTTCTTCACGCATTTGCGGTGTTTCCATTGTCACATGGCCCAGTACAGCATCGCGCAGTTCGTTGATGAGGATCTCTGACATTTTATGGGTATCCACCTGATTACCACCGCGAATACAGCCGCGTTTGCGTCCGGCCATTTCAATAAACGTCCAATCACAGTCTGGCAGCTCATCTATTTTATAGCGGCTCTTTAATAATTCAGGGTATGCCTTAAGTAGATACTCAGCGGTATAACTCGCCACTTCTTCATAGTTAATGGCGGTATCACGAATGGCACCCGTTGCGGCTAGACGATAGCCCGAGTTTTCGTTTTCTACTTTTGGCCACAACATGCCCGGCGTGTCATACAGCATGATACCGTCTTCTAAGCGAATGCGTTGCTGCGCTTTGGTCACCGCCGGCTCGTTGCCTGTTTTGGCTACTATACGTCCAGCTAAAATGTTGATAAGTGTAGATTTACCAACATTCGGGATCCCCATAATCATCGCTTTCAACTGTTTATCTTGGCCCACTTTATGTGGCGCCAGCTTTTTACATAGCGCATTAATACGATGTACTTCAGCCGCTTTATCATGGCCAAATGATAAGGTTTTCACCCCATCTTCTTGCTCAAAATATGCCATCCAAGCTTTGGTCATTTCCGGATCAGCTAAGTCCGCTTTGTTTAAGATTTTGATGACCGGCTTGTCACCGCGTAATTGCGCAACCATGGGGTTTTCACTGCTATACGGAATACGCGCATCAAGTACTTCAATAATGACATCCATTTGCGGCATGATCTCTTTGATCTCATTGCGCGCCTTATTCATATGTCCAGGAAACCATTGGATGGCCATAAAAATCTCTCCAAAACTAAAATCTGTGACTATTTTAACGTAAAACGCACCAGATAGATAAATCTTGATATACTGGGCCTTTAAAAACTCTCAGCATATTAACATGGCCCTAAAATCTACAATTCTAAAAGCACACCTAAATATCAGTGATATGGATAGGCATGTCTATACCGATAAGTCACTTACTTTGGCACAGCACCCCTCTGAAAATGAACAGCGATTGATGGTGCGTTTACTTGCCTATATTTTGCAGTACACCGAAGAGTTGAGCTTTACCAAGGGGCTGTGTGTAGATGATGAGCCTGCAGCATGGCAGAAAAACCTGACCGATGATATTGAGCTGTGGATTGATGTTGGCTTACCTGATGAGAAGCGTCTTAAAAAAGCGGCTGTGCGTTCACAGCAAGTGGTGCTATACACCTATGGCGAGAATACCCAAGAGATTTGGTGGAAGAAAAATCAATCAGCTGCAAATCAATATAGTAATTTGACCGTATACAGCTTGCCTTATTCTGCGACTTCACAAATGACTGAGCTGTTCGCCCGCTCCATGGATTTGACAGCCACCATTCAAGATGGCGAAATATGGCTCAGCGACTCATCTCATAGTGTGCAAATAGTGCCACAACAACTTAAGTAAGGTTCAATATGAAAATAAAGCGGATCGTCGTCCTTCACGGGCTCTATATGTCAGGTTTTGTGATGCAGCCGCTTTGTACTCGGTTAGAAAAAACCGGGTGTGAGATTCTAAACTTAAGTTACAACACGCTCGACCCAAACAGACAGGCAATCTTCAATCAAATAGATCAGTTTATCGGTGATAAACCCACTGCTTTTGTCTGCCATTCAATGGGGGGCTTGGTAGCCAGAGATTACTTGACCAACGCGTCCCAGCAAAGTCAGCACGTCGAAAAAGTCATCACGCTTGGCACGCCACATAAGGGCAGCGCCATTGCAAAACATATGCATGACAAAGGCCTTGATGGCTTGCTAAAAAATAGTGTCGAATATTTGTTGAGTGAGACCAATACCTGGCCATTTTCTGCACGCCTTTATAGCATTGCAGGCGATCTGCCGCTCGGCTTAATGCCATTGTTACAAAAAGGCAGTCGCTCAGATGGCACTGTTTTATTGGATGAAACCAAATTAAAAGGTATGGCCGAGCACAAAATCTTCCACCGCAGCCATACCACGTTAATCTACTCTCGCAGCGTGATGGACTATATTATTGAGGTCATCAGTCGCGATACTTAAACTATTTATCGGCTTTTTGTGCCACTTTATATGCAACTAGGGCAATGATACCTGTGATCAGTGGTACAGGTGCCGCCAAGTATCCAAAGCTGTCAGAGTTGGCATAACTTGCACCAGCCAAATGACCTACCAACCCGACCACAAAAGTCACCAGCGCAATGACAACCACGGTAAGCTCACCTTTATGTTGTGATTCTGTTTTACCTTTCATAGTGCTCTCCTTAAAAATAACGCCCTGAAAATGGCTCAAATAAAACAAAATGGGCGCTTTGCACAATCATTATGGCTTGAATAAAAGTATGATTTTTGACCTACATCAAGCAGTAAAATCACTCTAAATAGACACTAAATTGAGTTTGTTGTGGATCAAAAAATTGATGAATGATTAAACACATTGGCAAGGTTTAAGCAGGCTCAACCCGCTTTTTCGATGGCGATAATCGGTTTTAATCGTTAGTCTTTTACCTGTCATTCAGCCACACTGTAAAGCATACAAGGTCACACAGTGACACACTTTTTAAAGCGCCGTGAAGTTCACGGATTAATAATACAAGGTAGCAAATTATGACGAACAGTATCGGTTTAGATGAACAAAAAAGTGAACAACTGGTTGCAGCATTAAACATATTATTGAGCAGCTACCAGATCCAATATATGAATGCCCGCAGCTTTCATTGGAATATCAAAGGCCGTGAATTTTTTGAACTACATGTGAAGTTTGAAGAAATTTATAATCAATTGCTGTTGAAAGTGGATGAGTTAGCGGAGCGTATTCTCACCATTGAAGGTACGCCATTACATGCTTTTAGCGACTACTTAAGCGCCAGTGAAATTGTTGAAGCAAAAGATATCCAAAATGGCCCAGAAGCGGTTGCAACACTCCTTGCTGGTTTTACACAATTGATTAAGTCACAGCGTCAAATTCTGGCTCAAGCCGCAGATGCAGAAGACGAGGGCACAGCCTCTTTGATGAGTGATTACATTACCGAACAAGAAAAACTGGTGTGGATGCTCAAAGCCTACCTAGGTTAGTCCAACCAAGGCGCAGCACCTCGGTATGCCGGGTGCTGACTCAGATATGCTGCAACATCAAGGTATAGCTGTATCTTAATGTTGCTGTCAGTCCACAGCTCACGGATGACTTTACGTGACAATGCATCGATACCTATGTAGTCAATCCTGCGATAGCCACGCATTTCCATATCTTTACAATATGTTTTGAGGGCCGACATACTATCGAGCGTCGTCATTTCAAAATCACTTAAATTGACCACTGCGCATTGTAATTGACCCGGTTTAAATGCTTGCCAACGCTTAAGTGCGTCCTGCTCTAACGCTATCACCCCTTCACAGTTAAATGCGCCAACTAAATTGACAAATACCGTAGGCGGCGCAATATCAATTTGCCATTGACCGTGTGCTGAAAACATCCTCCCTCCTAAACCAAGGTCGCGATGCCTACGCAACGCAATGGTTAATTAGTCAGTTGGTTGTGGCAGCAAAGAGATGAAAAACGCCATTTCTAACGCTTTTTCATGTAAGCTCTTAAATCTGCCTGAAGCACCACCGTGCCCCGCATCCATATCTGTTTTAAATACCAATACGTTGTCGTCAGTTTTCAGTTCTCTGAGCTTGGCAACCCATTTCATTGGCTCCCAGTATTGGACTTGCGAGTCATGCAGACCAGTAGTGACTAAAGTATTAGGATAGTCCTTCGCCGCTAAATTGTCATAGGGAGAATAGGATAAAATTGTCTCGTAATCGGCTAACTGATTAGGATTGCCCCACTCGTCATATTCATTGGTCGTTAAAGGAATAGATTCATCAAGCATGGTGGTCAATACATCCAAAAATGGCACATGACATCCAACACCTAAATACAGCTCTGGCGCCTGATTCATCACTGCGCCCATTAATAATCCACCTGCACTGCCACCAGATGCGAAGATCTTATCTGTCGCGCCGTACTGTTGCGTGATTAAAGCGCGCGTCACATCCACAAAGTCATTAAAGCTATTTTCTTTATTGGCCTTTTTGCCATTTTCATACCACTGGCGACCAAGCATTTCCGAGCCGCGAATATGTGCAATTACGTAAACAAATCCTCTATCTAATAAACTCAACGTCGAGCTGGAAAACACCGGATCGATTGTATAACCGTAGGCGCCATAACCATATTGCAACAACGGGTTGGTGCCATCTTTATTGAAAAGAGATTTACGATACACAATAGAAACAGGTACTTTTTCGCCATCGCGGGCTGTGATATGTATACGCTCAGATGCATAGTCCTGTGGCTTAAAGTCTCCTAGCACTTTGACTTGCTTCTTCAGCGTTTTTTGTCCCGTTGCCAAATCACACTCATAAACGCTGCTTGGCGTAGTTAGGCTTGAGTAAGTAATACGCACCGACGTTGAACTCGGCTCCGGATTATACCCTAAGCCAGCAAAGTAACATTCATCGGCAAAGCCTAGCTGATAACTCGCACCTGAATAATCGTGGATCACAAAACGGATCTGACCCATTTCCCGTTCCGTGATCACAAAGTGCGAATCAAACAGCTCTAGACCTTCCAATAACACATTTTTACGGTGTGCGATTAGCTCCTGCCACTGGCTTGGGTCATTTACCGCATCCAATGCAACACGTACCATGCGAAAATTTTTCGCATCACTATTAGTCAGTAGATAGTAATACTCGCCAAACTTATCTAAACCATACTCATGGCCCTCTTGACGTGCTAGCAGTCGCTGGAAATCGCCCATCGGCTGCTCAGCATCAAGATAAAGGACATCACTGGTTTCTGTCGCAGATAAATATATAAAGATTTGGCTGTCGTCGCGGCTTTTGCCTAGGCCCATGTAATATTGACTGTCTTGCTCTTCGTAAACGAGTACATCTTCACTTTGCGGCGTACCTAGAACATGACGATAGACTTGAAACCCAAGTAGCGTTTGAAGGTCTTTTTTCACGTAAAATACAGTGCGATTGTCATTGGCCCAGATCACTTCACCTTCCGTTTCAAGGAGGCAATCTTCCAACATTTGACCTGTGGTTAAATCTTTAAACTTCACGGTATAAATGCGGCGGCCATCGGTGTCTTCGCTATACGCCAGTAAGTTATCATTTGGACTTACTGTCAAGTCTGCCAATTCGTAGTATTCAAATTCATTGGCTAACTCATTCACATCGAGCAATAAGCTTTTGTCATCCATCGCTTCATTCAACGCACGATAGTGACGGCCATACTCTTCCTCACCGCTTACCTCATTGGTATACCAATAGCGACCATCTTTTACTGGCACGGATGAATCATCTTTGACGATACGCCCTTTCATTTCTTCAAACAGCTGGTCTTGAAGACTTTTTTGCGGTGTCATCACCGCTTCACAGTAATCATTTTCAGCTTTTAAGTGGGCTAATATCTCGTCATTTTGACGCTTATCATCACGCATCCAGTAATAATTATCTGTCCTTTTATGCCCATGAATTTCCATTTCATGTGGTACTTTTTTAGCCACTGGCGGGGTAAGCGCTTTGGTCATATAGTTGTTCCTGATTTGTTATTATTCATCCAGTTTAACATAGCCATGTGTGAGGTACAGCTTTGTACCATAACCTACATTAGTATCTTAATAATGCCTCAATAGTCTACACACATACGTTGATTATCTGGATTTATTAAAAGCCTGATTACTGAGCAAGACGAATTACGAAAGTGTTACTTTATAACTTTAAAGTTGACAACACCACCGCACCTAGCTTTACAAAATAAAAACAAAAAACCCAGCACTAGGCTGGGCTTTTTTTGATACATTTTAATTATTTATGCAATTTTCTGAGCAGAGCCTTTCTTAAAGCCCTTACGCTTGCTCTTCAACTTTGAAAACACACTCTTAATATCGACCAGAATAATGTACAAACATGGTACCAATACTAAGGTGATCAACGTTGCAAACAGCACTGCAAAACCAAGTGAAATCGCCATTGGGATCACAAACTTAGCCTGCAAGCTGGTTTCAAAGATAATAGGGGTTACACCCGCAAATGTAGTGATAGACGTCAAAGTGATCGCTCTAAAGCGCGCACACCCAGCCTCAATAACCGCATCCTTCAAAGCCACGCCTTCTTTTCGCACTTGGTTGACATAATCGGTCATGACGAGCGAGTCATTGATCACAACCCCTGCAGCCGCAATTAAACCAAAGGTCGACATCATGCTCATATCCAAGCCATTTAGCCAATGCCCCCAAACGGCACCGATCAAGCTAAATGGAATAACCGACATAATGATCAGAGGCTGAGAATAACTCTTCAAAGGCACAGCCAGTAAAATGTAAACTATCATCATACCTGCAGCAAAGAACATAACCTGTTCATCTGCTTGAGCCTGTGTTTCCTCAACCGAGCCACCCAACTCTGTTTTCACCTCTGGAAATTGCTCCGTCAGTCTAGGTAATAAGTCCTCTCGGATATTTTCGACAACTTGCGATGGCTCAATGGTTTGCTCATCGATACTACCGTACACGTACACAGTACGATAGCCGCCTTCACGACGAATGTAACTAACGCCAGGTTTCTCGGTAAATTCAACCACATCGCCAAGCACGACCTCACGGCCGTCCGGTGTTTTGATCAGTGCATACTTGAGCGAGGCAACCGCCTCTCGATCCAGCTCTGGGTAACGAACCATCACACGGATTTCTTCACCATCTCGGATCAATCGCTGTGCTTCACCACCATAAAAGCTATCTCCTATTTGGTTCGCAACATCAGCCAAATTCAAGCCTAGGTCATAAGCAACAGGTTTAAGCGAAAGTTGCACTTCTTTGCTTGGTGGATCGATCGTAGAGCTGATATCAAACAAGCCTTTTTCTTGTTGCAGCATTGCGATGAACTGTCTGCCCGCAGCATTCAAAGTATCAACATCTGGACCATATAGCAGATAACCAAATTCACCATCACCACTGCCTTCATCGTTTACATCGTCAATCACCAAGAGCGACTTCACACCAGCAACAGAAGGCATGGCCTCACGCCAGCGACGAGATAATTCAAACGCATCAAATGGACGCAAATCTTCATCTACCAATACAGCTAATACACTGCCTTCCGTGCGGCCTTCATTCCACACTAAAATGTCTCGGATCATTTTCTGGCCATGCTCGCGTTCAATGTCTTTATCAACCTCAAGCATCATGCTTTCTATTTGCTGTAACGCCGACATAGTCTGCTCATCTGACACATTATCATTGAGCATTATCTTCACCATTGGGAAGTCGTGAGGTACTTTTGGCAGCGGTACAAAGCGCACTTGATTCGATGTTATCAAAGACATACTCACTAAAAATACTGCGATAAAGCCACAAAATACCGACCAGCGCCATGCAACCGCTTTTTCAATAAAGTTTCGATAAGGGCCATTTACAAAAGCAAAGAAATGTTTGTTAAAACGTGCACGTCTGCTGTTTTCACGTAGTGGCTTAAATTTGGTATGACCAATATGGGCTGGTAAGATCCACTTTGATTCAATCAAACTGAATACTAAGCATAAGATCACCACAATGGATATCGATTTGAAAAAGGCGCCTTGCGGTCCACTCGACATCACCATAGGTGCAAATACAGCCATGGTTGTCAAAACACCAAAGGTCGCAGGTGTCGCTACTCGCTTTGCACCTCTTACTACACTGTCAACACTGGGGCCACTGCGTTCAACTTCGGTATAGGCAGCCTCCCCAATCACTATGGCATCATCGACAACAATCCCCAGCACCATGATGAAAGCGAACAAGGACACAATATTAATGCTGATCCCAAACGCTGGCATCAACATAATCGCACCAAGGAAACACACAGGTAAACCTATCATTACCCACAGTGCCAACTTAAAGCGTAAGAAGATCGACAGCATTATGGCAACCAAAATTGCCCCTTGCAGCATGTTTTTCTTCATCATTTCAAGACGCGCATCAAGATAGTACGTCATATCAACGATAGGCGTTAACGTTACCCCTTCAGGTAATGTGGTGTTTTTTGCCTCGATGTATGCGTGCACAGTCTTAGCAACCGGGATCATATTTTGCTCTTTGGTCGCTTTTACTGATAGAAACGCCGCATTGATGCCGTTTTGTTTGAAGTAGAACTCACCTTCTACAAATTCATCTTTGATCACCGCGACATCTTGTAGATAAATTTTGGCGCCATTGCTCCCCACTTTAACAGGGATACGTTTAAACTCGTCACCTCGGTACTTCTGATTTTCGACACGCACAGAGATAATCCCGGCTTCTGTACGGATTTCACCTGCAGAAATATTAGTTGAATAGCGACGAATTGAATTACTTACATCGCTAATGGTTAAGCCATAACGGCGTAATGTGTCAGGATCAATTTCAATGGCAATTTCATAGGCTGGAGTACTCCGTTCAACCAAGGACACATTAGAAAGCTGCAGAAGCTCATCTTCCACCTCTTTCGCCAGCGGCTTAAGCTCTTTGAGCGGAATGTCAGCAGCCAGTGCCATTTGGATCACATCTTGGCGAAATTCAACTTGCTGTACCCTGATAGGTTCCATCGCAGCGGGAAAGGTCGCGATCCCATCAACACGCGTCCGCACTTTTTCCACCACATCGCTTAAATCGGCATCCGTATCAATTTCCAACTGAACGCTGCCGCTTCCGCGACGTGCACGATATACACCTTTATCAACCTCAGTGACATCTTTGAGTGCCTCTTCAATTTTGATCAAGATGCTCTCTTCAATTTCTTGTGGAGACGCCCCTGGGTAACTCGCATTGATGCTAACAAAATTCAGCTCAATGCTAGGAAACATTTGTCGCTGAATAGTGAAATAGCTCACTATACCCATGATCAGAATAAAGACCATCATAAGGTTTGCTGCGACAGAGTTATGCGCAAAATATGCGATTAACCCTTTTTGGGAAGTTCTTATTTGCTCACTCATAGTTCATTCCCTGCTGTTACAGCTTTCCCACGTTATCAGAATCTCCATCTGCATCTTCAGAGCCGGCAACCTTGACAGCCATGCCGCGCTGCGGGTATTCCGGTAAGGTTACAACAACTTTATCGTTGTTAGATAACCCTTCTCCGACCAAGTAATACCTGCCTTCTTCACGGATCACTTGTACCGGGCGAGGCTCGAGCTCCGCTTCTTCATTTAATAGCCATACCGTTTGGTTGTTCACGAGCTCTTGAGGAAGACGATAGATTTGACGAAGGGTTTTGCCCTCAAACTGCACTTGTACATAAGTACCAAATTTAATCGCTGGTGCATTGCTTATCAGCCCATATGGGTCTTCAATTCTAACCACTAAGCTACTCATGCGCGTTTGCTGATCAACGATACCTAAGTCACGATGAATGACGGCGTCGCGAGTAAATCCATTAACACCTCTTTGCGTTAAAGTCGCCTTTAGCCCAGAAACTTGTTCAGGTAGAAAAATAGAGTCAAACCCTGCGATAGGAATAACAATTTCTGCTTGCTCAATATTATTTAATTGTGCAACAGGACTACCCGTACTGACAAACTGACCAAGACCCACTTCTCTCGACACAATCAATGCATTGAATGGTGCGACAACTTCACAGTTATCAAGGTCACGTTGCGCCCTTTTAAGTGCCGCTTTCGCTGATTTCACCGCGGCTTTAGCACTCATTAGCTGAGGCTTTCGCAAGAATAAATCAGTATGCTTTTTATTAGGGAAGCGCTTTGCCTCATCCGCGGCAACATCAGCCAGCGCTTGCTCCTCAATCAATTGAGCCTGTGCACTCGACAATGATGCTTCCGCTTGCAGTACCGCAGCCTGATAATTGTCCTTTTCAATGCGCAGTAGAACATCACCTTTGTTTACCACACCACCTGTGACAAAGTTAGAGTGCCAATATTCAATTTCACCAGAGACTTGTACGGAAAGCATGGTTTGCTCTAGCGGTGTGACTTCACCATAACTATTGATTAAAACCTGATGGTCTTGCGCTTGCAGCGCTTCGACTTCTACAATGGGACGAGTATCCACTGCATCAGAAGCATCGTCGTTTTTGGCCACGGCATTAATGCCCTTAAACCCAATGATCCCTATACCCAACGCGACGAAGGGTATTATCCACTTCAGTATTCTTGCTTGCATGACTGTACCTATTGATAATTTCCTAGCGCTATATTATCAAGATTTCTCTTCCCTAGGGTGTGACATTTGTAAGAATCTGTTACAACTTCTCAATAATTTTTCAACTGTCCAGAAAGGTGATAAATATCTATAGTAAACAACACCATAAATAAGACAAATACAGAAAATAAGTAACAGAACAACAAGGTGTAGGTCACACTGGGTAATAAACTTACCAAACCTAGGATTACACATGTTGCGATTAAAAGCGCACCAGTAAAATGAGCTAGCCTGAATCGAACTTGCTCCTTTATCAGTTGCTTTCGTGTGGCACCTACTTGCTGCTTAATCAGTAATAGTGGCTTTTGCATTAACGCGATGTTACCCAGAAGCCCGTACAGCCCCACCAGCACTTGCATCGTCATTAAAAAGCTTAGTCCAAGGCCGCAATAAAAGCTTAAGACTGCCGCTTTATTCAATTGTGCCAAATCCACATCCAAATACGTCATATCTTGAATTCTTTGTGTACTCGCTTGCTGTTGTAATAGTTCGTTCAACTCCTGCTTATCCACTGTTTGCGCAGGCTTAAACTTGATCACCATATTGCACTCGTAAAAATCGTGGGGGTAATAAATGGTTGCGGGGGCGCCCAGAGCATGGCTGTAGATGTTTTCCACGATACCCACCAACTTAACTGCCTGAGCGTCTCGCCCGTACAGAGTCATGCCTATATCATCTAGACCGATCCCTAACTTAGTTGCCGCCTGTCGATTAATGATGACCGATTGACGGGCGTCGCTATCGGCAGATACAAATGCGCTCCCCGCCAACAAATGCAAACCCAAAAGTGAAAAGTAATCTTCTCCTACCAGCTGAGATTGCATCGTGTGTTGCACCTCAGCGCCCGGTTGAGTACCTATCACAGCCAAATAGCTTGTATCCAATGGGCTGATACTACTTAAAGACACTGATGCAATTTTTGGGTGTGCTAAGAGTGCTTGCTTATTAGATAAGAAAAGCTGTTTGCGAGCTAAAACAGCCTGTTCATCATGCTGCCAAGAGGTTTGATGGCGAGTAACAAAGACCACTTCTTCAGCATTTATACCTGACGGTACGCTCAGTTTGTTGCCAAAATATATCGCAGTCCACAGGCCAATACATAAGACAACCAGCCCGACACTAAGCTGGGCGATCAAAACCGAGGTGCTGAACCACTGTGGAAGTTGTTTCGCTTGACCTTTACCTGAGTTTTGTAAATTTTGATAGAGGCTGGAAAATGATAGCTGTTTAAATCCAAACACTGCAAACCCTCTGGCAAATAGCAGCGCAATTCCTGCAACCATTAAATAATGCACAACTTGCAGCTCTAACCAATCAAGGTGTGCCACTTCCTGTTTGCCAAAGTGGTGAATAGCTGTCACTCCCAACTCAGCTAAAACCAGTGCGAACATTGCCGCCAAGAGAAAGAGCACACTCACTTGCCAGCGGTGCGCAGTGCGTAAGGTATCCAATGGCGCTCCCAACACCGTTTTCAACACCCATTGCGCCTGCTGCTTCTTTATATCTAGCAAGTAAAAGGTCAGTAAGTTGACCAGAGTGATCAACAAAAAGGCCGCACCACTTAGCAACAACCATCGACTAGTCTGTTGCAAATCTCCTTTGAGGTATTGTTGTAATGGTATGTACTCAAAGTGTAATTGATTGCGGATCGAACTACCAAAATCTGTAATACCAGCGCTAAATTGCTCATTCAAATACGCTGAAATATCCGCTGGCACCCCAGCAGCAAGGGATTCGCTTCTAGTTCGACCAACCAAA
The DNA here is from genome assembly GCF_030135505.1 of Pseudoalteromonas obscura. NCBI lineage: Bacteria > Pseudomonadati > Pseudomonadota > Gammaproteobacteria > Alteromonadales > Pseudoalteromonadaceae > Pseudoalteromonas > Pseudoalteromonas obscura. The sequence goes on along the minus strand of NZ_JASJUT010000015.1, from coordinate 50,719 downwards.
AAAGTGTTGTAGCGCACCGTTATATGTTCTCGTAATACATTTGTGTTATCAATCACATGTGCAAATGACACAAATACATCTGTCTGGCGATTTGGCATATACAATTGCGGCTCTGTACGCTCACATGCCACAACCCCAACAACGCGAAAGACTCGCTGATCAAGCTCCATGCTATATGACGGACTTGACGCCAGTGCGCTCTGAGCTAATAGCGCTGGCATATAACGCTCGGCAAAACATTGACTAACTACCACTTCAGGCGCTGTTACACCATCTTGCTGCTGCTCGCTAAAATATCTTCCCTGTATCAGTGTTTGCCCAAATAAGGAAAAAAACTCGTGAGAGGTGTAAGTCATATTAAGTTGAGGTTGCTGCACATGATCCATATATAGCGCTTCCCCATAGTAAACTGGAGCGGCCATAGAAAGAGAGGAGTCCTGGCTAGCTATATACTGTGCCGCAATGTTAGACAGCGCATTGCTCATCACTTGCTCATCTTTTTGATTCGTCATGCTGCCACGCAACCACACCAATGATTCATCTTGTGGGTAGGGTAACGGGGCATAAGCATGCCAAGTAATCAAGCTAACAATGGTGCCGCCTGCCAACGCACTTGCCAACAACACCACAAACAACACTGTAAATTTTGTCTTTTTAAACAGCTCTGAAATCGAGCTGAAGTTTTCTTTTCGCATCAACGTCGTTCCCGTTACAAAGGCCTATACATGTTTATCTCAGCCTTTGGCGCTGTATAACCACAACCTAGTAGTTCACCATCAAACAGCTTCACTTGACGTGACGCCATATCAGCGTAACGTGGATCGTGGGTGACCATGCAAATGGTGGTGCCCTGTTGATGTAGCTCGCCAATTAACCCCATCACAGCATCACCACTCTTTGAGTCCAAATTTCCAGTTGCCTCATCAACCAATAAAATACTAGGTTGTGTCACAAGTGCACGCGCAATGGCCACTCTTTGTTGTTGACCACCAGACAATTGGCCGGGGAGATGCTGCACGCGATGAGAAAGGCCCACCTTTTCTAAACATAACATGACTCTTTGTTGGGATTCCTGCGCGCTGAGCTTGGGCACACGGTAACGCAACGGTAGCGCCACATTATCAAATACCGACATCGCATCTACGAGGTTAAAAGATTGAAATATAAACCCAATATGTAAATTCCTTAACGCAGCAGCTTGGTCAAATGTTAAGTTGTCTACCGACTGGCCTGCCAACCAGTAGCGCCCTGTCGACGCAGGCTCTAGCAAGCCCATAATCGACAATAAGGTAGACTTCCCACACCCAGAAGGACCTGATATGGATACAAACTCACCTTGCTCTATTGAAATATTGATATTTCTCAAAGCATGGGTTTGGAAATCCTGTGTTTCAAACACCTTTCCAATTCCCTGCATTTCAATCATGTTTTGCATATTCACTCCTATTGAATAACCACTGCTTGCGCTTGTTGCGCGTAACTACTGAGATCAGATATGACAATAGAGTCTCCGACCTTTAACCCACCTTTTACTTCAATGTAGCGGCCACTTTTTTGACCGAATTGAACATCAACTAATTCGGTTTTTCCTCCATCTAAAACGCGGTACAAAGTTGCCATTTTAGCAGCCTCTCCAACGGGGTTTTGCACGTAGAAGGCATCGTCTATGGTATCGACGACAATGGACGCTCTAATACTTTGCTTTGGCCTCAGCTCGATATCACTCAGTAATGGTAAGCTGACCTCTACTATCACATGATGTGCAGTAATGACGGGATCGATACGTGTTACTTTGCCGCGTATCACTTGCGCAGCTGAAAACACCTTAACCAACTGACCAACTTGTACATTTGCGGCCTGAGATTGATTCACTTTTAGTTCAGCCTTCAAAGCATGCTGGCTGCCAATTGTTACGACGTGCGCACCTCGTTCAACTCGTGCACCCAACTCAAGCGGCATTACTTCTATTACTCCCTGCTCGGCTGCAACAATGTCAAGTTGCGCAACCTTTTCAGCCAATAACGCCTGCTCCTGTTTTGCGAGCTCAATCTTTTCTAGCGCAAGTGCAGTGGCACTCAAATGTAGTCCCTGCAATTGCTCAATACGTGCTTTTGCATGCGAGACTCGCGTTTCCAAGCTACCCAGCTGCGCCTGAGTTTCAAGAAAAGATAACTCTGAAATAATACCGCGATCCACCAAATTTTTTTGCGCCTGAAATCGAAAAGTTAAGGTCGCCAACTCACCTTCCAACTGACCCAGCACAGACTGCTCTAACAAGCGCTCGCGCTGCTGCCGCAAATTCAGTTGCAATTCGTCTGCTTTGGCTTCAATTAGTCGCTGCTGCGAACGTTTCAACTCCAGTGTGAGATCCGGATTTTCCAACTTTGCAATCAACGTACCCGCTTCGACTATACTGCCAGCTTTGTTAACTACCTCAGTGACGATACCGGCACTAGTCGTAGTAATGATGTGTTGCTGTTCACTTTGCAACTCGCCAAATGCATCCACTTCAATGTTCAATACACCTTGCTTTACTGTTGCAATCATTATGTCACTCTTTGGTAACTGTGTTGCCAGCCCTATATCCAACTGCACTAACAACCAGATCACCAATAAACAGACGATAACTCCTAATCCCCTATGGCGTTTAAAGAAAGGTTGTCTGACTGGCTTTGGTACTTGAATATCCATCTACTCTTCTCGTTACTTATTACTTTTTCGTATCAAAAATGACACGGGCCTCCCCCCAGTGAGCGAAAAACATGCCAATCAGATAAAAGCTTAATAATCATAAGCTTGAAAATTTATGATGAATGGAATTAACCAGTATCGGATAAATTTTGTGTCAATTCCGGAATCGGAATACAAGGCTATTGCGTTTAATAATGATAATTTGGGTATTTTTCATAATGACACAGTGTTGCCATGGATGGCGTCATTGCATTCAGCCATTAACAATTAAATATCACTAACCATTGATGTGTAGCTACTTCGGAATGTTCACTATTTAGATAAGCCAGTTAAAAATATAAACTATTTAAAATCATGGTCTTGATATATTATTTACGACAAAAACCCAAGCATCTAAAACTGTTTCAGGTGCAAAATAGTTAACAACAGCAAGAAACAAGCTTGGTACTAAACAGCATTTATCCAATGCAGTGTTAAATTGTTTTGAATAACCAAAAAGTCACTCAAGCGGACAAAAATTAAACATTGTAAAATATTTAATTATCAATTTCTTTACAATTACGTTATATGCGATTACCTTGTTTCTTGTTGTTTAAATTTTACTCAACACAAAACTAACAAGGAACATAAATGAAAACTCGTTATATATTACCAGCACTAGGACTTGTCTCAGCAAGCTGTTTTGCGCAGACCACTGCGCTCACAGAAGCACAAATGATGCAATATACTAGCAAAACAAGTATGGCCACAATTGGTAAACGCGCTGAGCTGAACCTTGTGATTCAACCTCAAGCAATGGCAGCATTCTCAGCCGACAATGCCAGCAATATCATCACACAAACTGTGACACACCCCAATGCCAGCTATATAAAACTGCATTTTAAAAACATTAACTTAGCCGGTGGTGGCAAACTTGTGGTACGTTCAGAAGATGGCAGCGAACGCTATGAGTACACTGAACACAACATGCGTGCGGCAACACTTAGCCAAAGTGATGATGGCGTAACAAGCTTCTCTGCCATGTCTATTTCTGCTGAAACAGCAGTAGTAGAATACACACCTGGCAGCCAAGTTAGTGCAAGCCAAAATGCCATCATAGACTATTATGATCACGGCACTGAAAATGAATTACAAATGGCACCAGCTACGGATGTTGGGATCAGCTCTACTTGTGGCGCGATGGAACGAAAAGACGTACAGTGCTGGGCAAACAGCAACCCCACTGAGTTTGAACGCAGCCGTCCAGTTGCACGCCTACTTATGAATGGTAGTGGACTATGTACTGGCTGGCGTGTTGGTCCTGATAACCGCATGTTTACTAATAACCACTGCGTAGAAACTGCGTCTGAATTATCCAACACAGAAGTATGGTTTAACTACCAACACACTTCGTGTAATGGCTCTACCTTAGAGACCGTAGTAAAAGTTACTGGTAAAGACTTCCTTTCAACAGATTATACCCTTGATTACACGCTATTCACGATTAACGATTTCGCTAAAGCCCAACCATTTGGCTACTTTGGGTTAGATGTCCGAGATGCAACTCAAGGTGAGCGTATCTATATCCCACAGCACGGCTCAGGCAATCCAAAAGAGTTGTCCATTGAGTCGGATCGCGACACGGATGGATTGTGCTCAGTCAACAACGCGAACGCCAATGGTAGAGGCACAGGTACAGATCTGGGCTACTACTGTGACACCATAGGTGGTTCATCTGGCTCTCCTGTACTAGCGGCATCTAGCAATAAGGTCATCGCACTACATCACTTGGGTGGCTGTCACAACAAAGGGGCAAAAGTCAGCTTAATTTGGCCAAAAGTAGCAAGCCATTTCAACAATCAAATCCCAGATGGCGATAACAACAGCGATCCACTGCCAGTCGCGCAATTCACAGCTTCATGCACAGCGTTAAGCTGTAGCTTTGATGGAAGCGCTTCGAGCTCACCTAACGGGTCTATCAGCCAATACGAATGGAGCTATGGAGATGCTTCTAGCAATGGTTTTGGTGCCAACGTAACCCATAGCTATGCAGCTTATGGTTCATACAACGTATCACTGACAGTCACAGATGCCAGCGGCGCATCAGCAACGACAACAAAACAAGTTCTGTTGACCGATCCAAACGAAGATCCAGCCACGCTCATCAACGGTGTGGCGAAAGAAGGACTGCAGGGCGATAGATTAGAGACTACATTTTACTATTTAGACTTACCAGCAGGTGCCTCGAATGTCCAAGTAAGTATTTCTGGCGGTTCAGGTGATGCGGATCTATATGTGAGAAAAGGCAGCAAGCCAACAACTTCGACTTATGACTGCCGTCCTTACAGATGGGGAAATAGTGAGTCGTGTAACATCACTGGTGGCGCAGGCAAGTACTGGGTCATGTTACGCGGTTATAGCGCATACTCTAACGTGACTCTGGTTGCGACCTATACTGAATAAGATCCAATTTTTATCAAACCAACCAATTGCACAAGGCGAGTGACCACTCGCCTTTTTCCTCAAAAGCACAAATTTACCAAGGGTGCCAAAGCCCAAACCAAGTGCGCCATTCATCTTCCTGAGTGTCACGAGAAAGACGGGAAAACCCCACATCCAGATGCATATTGGAGATCCCTGCCGGTGCGTATTTAGCCGCACTGCCAAGCACTTTTTGACTTAAGTTCATTTGCCATTTTATGCCCCAACTCTTTGCAAAGTTTTGACTGTCCATTTGGTGACGTGCATAAAATAAACGCGGTTGCCCTGCACGCCAGCTCGTTGCAAACTCATAACCTAAGTAATGGGCACCCGATTTAAACATAAAGGGTAACTCAGCGACATGCTGCTGATCCCCACCAACACCACTGTATATACTGTTGGTCGCAAACCCACCAACGCTAAGCGCCTGCTCGGTACGGTAACGGTTACTCACATTGATGTACATAGGCCATTGCCACAACGTCACTGCCCCCTTGAACATCACCTCATGGCCGGCGTTGTACCCCCATATTTTCGCGCCATCCATAGTAACATCCACAGAATATTGCTGCTGATCATGGTGATAAGACACCTGATTGCCCGCCCAATAGCTGTGCTCAAGACCTTGATACCGTTGTTCGACCATATGCCAACCAACATAGGGACGCCAGCGCCACTTTTGGCTGTGCTGTGCAAATGAAACCTCCAACGTATTGGACCAAGCTTTTTGCACTGCTTGAAAACCACCCAACTCATCTCGCTGTACAGAAGTATCTAATTCACTCACCTTTAGTTCGTTGCGAACGTCAAACTCCCCCCATCGATATGCCATATCCAGATACCCGCCTTGCAACACGTCATCGAAAAGTGATTGGCTCATCCCCGCCTGCCAACTCCAATGCTTGAGTATATCTGCACCAGTGATGCCCACACTGAGCACTTCTGTGCTTGCTAAAGCGCCCTGCACCGACACTGCCAAAGACCAATCTTGCAAGGTTGGGTCGTAATCCGCCACAGTTTGTGCAAAGCCAATGGGTAGGGCCTGTGTCTTTTGCTTGTTGTCATTTTGAACTATCCCTTGGGTATCAAATACCGCAACTTGCTGCGCGTGTGTGTGCCAGTTAGAGATCGCCATGAGCTTCGAGCCATATGGCGTACTCTCTAAAAAGAGTAACTGGTTGTTAACCTCGCCTAATATCTCTTCAAATACATGCTCCGCATCACTTATTTGTTTTAATTCATCCCTTTGCAGATGATAGTGATAGATACCCAAGGCTCCTTTGCGCCCCATCACAAAATAGATGCCTACTCCAGTTTTGTCCCAGCGTGGCGAAGCGACGTATTGGCTGTCATCAAGTAATGGGACTTCCTTGCCCACCAAGGTCGAGTCAGCCAAATCAGTAACATATAAACGCCAACCACGACCTTGAGCTGCTTTTAAATAAGCCAATTGCTTACCACTTGGGCTGATCACAGGATGATCGTAAACGGAGTTTAAGTCTCTCGAAAACAAAGGTATAACTTGCTGATCGGATAGACTAATCTGAACCAATTGAGAAAAGCCATGCTCGGTACGCTCTGCTATCACTAGAAACTCATTGATAATACTAAAACGCCGGATCCCAATGCTGTTAGATAAACGCGTGACCTTGTCGGTGGGAATATGCCATTTGAAGAGCGCATTTGCCCAACCATGCTCGACCCTTTGCCGCGCGACAAAATAAACGGTTTCCTCATCTAACCATTGCGGATGGTAAATCCCGTTGAAATCCATAGCTTCCAAAGTTGCTAACTTTTTATGTCGGAATGACGCCGGGTGTGTGTCTGGTATATCGTCGGGGTCTCGGGCCAAAATAGCCGCTTGGCGCTGCTCAAATTGCTCAACCGCTTTGTGGTTTTTTTCACTGGCATAAACAACCAGTGATACTTGACCAGACTGAGTAGTCTCCACAGCCAAAAACTGCTTTTTGTCTGATGACAGCTGTATATCTCGGGCAGCAAAAGCAAATTGCATAAATTCATATTGCTCAAGCTCTGTGCGCTGAGAAGCTGATTGAATAGCTTGATGGGTATACTCGGCAATAAAGCGTCGATATAGCTGTATTGCCGATTTGCCAAAAGCGCCGTGAAATGCCACCTCAAAGTTTCGACTCTCCACCGCGTTTACTCTTGTCCATACAGCATCTAAAGTAGCCTCGTCATATTCCTGCTCAAGCCAAGCCAAAAACCTTGCCCCTAATAAATACGCCATCGCACTGGCACGAAGGCTACCATCTCCATGACTTAAGGCGTGATAAGGCAACAAAGCACCTTGGCGAGCAAAAGTTTGCAATAACGCTTCGGAGTAATTGTCATAAAGTCGGCCCTGACCAGTCAGCTTAGATTCCTGTAATGTCGCGTAACCCTCTGCAACCCAGCGCGGCAGTACAGCATTTGCCAAATCAAAACTATCGCTCATATCTCGCAACCACTGTCGGGCGCGATACCTGCTTGGCTGAGACAAGTGTACTAAGTGAATATATTCATGCAGTACTAACAGCTTTAACCAGCTAGGGTTATGCGCTATTGCCGTATCTGATTGTGGAGGTGTGACATACAAGGCCATAAATGGACTATCAGAACTTGGCAAGGCAAACCCATTTGGCAAATTGAAGGGGTCGATCACTATGGCGTCAATAATGGCCTCGAGCGCTCGACCTTGCTGACTTAAAACCTGACTGCGAACTCGTTCCAGTTCCTTTACTGACGCTTCAGCCCAAACTTTGTAAGGGCGCTGATAGTGAACTCGAAAATGAGGGCTTTGAATGGTCTTCCAATCACTTTTTTCCGCCTGAGATGGCGTCGCAAAGAGCCACACAAACGTCATTAAAATAAGCTGTATTCTGGCGCGCATTAAATATCCTTGGTACTACCATATTGATAGTAAACCTTATGCCAATTTTTGGCGTCAAGGAAGGGCTAATCATGACGCGCCATCGCCCCTAATGAAGTGAATAAGGTCAAAATTGCACCCACAACAACAAATGCAATCATTGAAAATGGTGCGCTCAGCCCCAGAGCAAATTTAGCACTTGCCATCGCCGCAGCGACAGCCCATACGCTCAACCGACTCAACCAACGCTTGGTATGACTAGGCAATTGAATATGCTTTAGGGCAAAACTCATCACAAGAAAAGCGATAAACGGATATAACACCAACACAATACACTCCTCGCTGAATACTTAAGTCAAATTCAGAAACTTCCCGGTTAGAATGTCACTGACTCTCGTTGAGTGTTAATTATATGGTAATGATAATTATTATCAACTAGGCAGGGAAATTTTCACTTCTGCTCCGTGTAAACCATTGCTTACTGTCAGGCTCCCTTCATGCTGCTCGATAACACGTCGGCTTAGTGTTAAGCCAATCCCTTGCCCTGTGCTCTTGGTGGTGTAAAACGGCGTCATGGCATTTTCTATGTTGGCAAACCCACCTCCCTGATCTGTAATGGTAATCACAACATGGGATGCCTGATAGCCAGCCTTAATGCTGACAGTTTTACCTTGTGGGCTTTGTTTTGCGTTTGCCTCGGCGGCATTACTCAGTAAATTAATTAACACTTGTTCTAATAACTGAGGATCGCACTGACAAACACGCACAGTGCAATCCAATAGTAGGGTTTGATCTTGATATATCTGTGCGATAAGTGCATTGACAGACATCAATAAATCTTTGAGCACCACCTGTTTTGGGTGAACTTCAAGTGGCTTGGAGAGTTCACTAAAGCGACCAACAAATTGCTGTAAGTGATGACAGCGTTGTTCAATAACCGATAGCGCATGCTGATCCCTTGGTAAGACCACTTTGCTCTGTAAGCTCTGTGCTAACGAGCTAACTGGCGTCAAGGTGTTATTAATTTCGTGGCTGATAACCCTAATCAAGTTCTGCCATGCTGTCAGCTCTTGGTGGCGCAGTACTTTTCTAATATCCGTGGCAATAAGCAAGCTATAACGCTTTCCCTGCTCATAAAATTCACTGCTGCTTAAGGTCCAACTTGTGTGTAATTTTCGATTTAAAAACTGCCAGCGTTCGTTATCTCGAGCTAGCTCTAGTACCTCAGCGTCACGCCCTTTATCTAACTGCCAAGGTCTGTGATATATCGCCTCAAAGGCGGGATTTGCATAACTAAGTTTATTGTCTTCGTCAAACACCAAAATAGGACAAGGCAGCTTATCTATCAACTGATAAATAACATAAATATGGCTATTGTAGCGCGCTTTTTGGCTGTGCAATTCATCGCTCAATGCCACTAATTCACGTTCAAATTTCGCCACTTCACCACTGCGATAATGCGGCTTAATTTGATAGGTAAAATCAGCCTGTTGCAGTGCTTCTAATTGAATACTTGCCCGCTTAAAGACGCCGCTAAGACGCCCCAAATATAAATTGGACAAAGCCTGAAGGCAGACAAATATAATTAATGCAACTAGGATGGTGGCCCACGACGCAAAGAGCCATTCTTTGACCACAAAGCTACTAAGCCCACTCACTAGCCCATTGAGCAACAGCAAATACAGAGCTAGCACTCGCTCAAAATTAGCTGACATCTTTTAGACCATATTTGTCCAAGCGGCGATATAGCGAAGACTTAGTTAAGCCTAATCGCTGTGCCGCTTGACTGATCACGCCACACTCTTCTTCTAACACTTGCATGATCAGACTTTTTTCCATATCAGCCAAAGTGCACGAGCTATCTTCTAACCGAGTCTGAACACGCGTTGCCACGGCAGGCTGCTTTGCCAATCGTAATTGACAGTCCTCTAAGCAGATCTGTGGTCCTTCACTCATCAGTAACGCGCGTTCCATTACATGGCTAAGCTCGCGAATATTGCCTGGCCAAGGGTAGGCTTTCAGTGCATTTTCGACCTCCATTGATAACCCTTTATCCGTGATCCCATAACGCTTTGCATGCTGTGCAAGCAAATGTTTAGCCAATGGAACAATATCCGATTCTCGATCACGCAAAGGAGGCAACTCAAACATCAAGGTATTAATGCGGTAGAACAAGTCTCTGCGAAAGGTGCCTTGTTCTATACAGGTGGGTAAATGAGCATTGGTTGCACAAATTAAACGGATGTCACTGCGGATCGTTTGGCTGCTTCCCAACGCCTCGTACTCACCCGTTTCTAACACCCGCAGTAATTTTGCTTGTAAAGGCAAAGACAAAGTCGCCACTTCATCCATAAAGAGCGTACCACCTGACGCCTTGGTAAAACGACCTGTGCGATTCTGCTTCGCGTCAGTAAACGCTCCTTTCACATGGCCAAACAGCTCACTTTCGAACAATGACTCGGCCAATGCGCCCATATTCACACTGACGAGTGGCCCTTGTGCTCGCTGGGAATGTTGATGAAGCCAGGAAACAAAGTGGCTTTTACCCACGCCACTTTCGCCACAAAGTAGTATACTGGCATCAGATACCACCACCTTTTCAAGCTTTTTTTGCAATGCGCGCATACTCGCAGATTGCCAAACAAATTCGGTTGCAGGCTGCGACGTTTGGGTTTGTTGGCTAGCAATATAAGATAGCTGGTTTTGCTGTCGAGTTTGTAGCTTGAGCTGCTGCTGAATTGAGGTTAGAAGTGCTGTGTTTTGCCACGGCTTCTCTATAAAGTCACAGGCCCCGAGCTGCAATGCCCTAACCGCAAGGTTGATGTTTCCCCAACCAGTAATACACAGCACCGCAGGTGTATTATTTCGCTCTTTCAACCAAGCCAAAAAGTCCAACCCCTCCTGCCCTGAGGTTGTATCCTTAGAAAAGTTCATATCAAGCAAGATAATGGCAATTGCTTTTACACTGAGCAGCTGTTTAGCTTCGTCTGGGGAAGCGGCTTCCAATACTTTGAAGCCCTGATCTTCAAGAAAGTAAGCTGCGCTTAGTCGCACCTCAATATTATCATCGATGATCAAAATGGTTGGCACTGACATAAATGTACCCTAACGTTTACTTCACGTTAGGATACGTCAATCAATCTCATTGGAAAAGTTTAACGCCAGCGTATTGTTGTAGTTAACGTATGACTTTGACCTGGTTCGACAGTTGCAACGTCCTCCAGTACATTGGCTGCTTCTAAACACAGCATACTCAAGTACTCTTCGTCTTGAAAATTGCTCAGGCGTTTTGATTTATCAATCCAAGGATTCCACAGCACGCAAGATGTCGAGTTTTCACGGCCAACCTCAATGGTGCCATCTGGCGTATGGATATTCTGAACTGGCGCAGCTTGCGTATAAACCATATCAGTTTCACGTGCAAAACCAACCAGCTCTGATTGGTCAAAAGGACCTTGACCAAACTCGATATATTTTGCCCCTTGCAAACCATCAACTGTGGTGTCTTTAATATTAGAAGTTGGAAAATAGGTATGTAGCGCTTGTGTCAGTGAAAAAGGTGATTGACCTAGGTTCGTGTTAGTAAGCCTCACCTCTAATTGTTCACTCAAAATAAACTCGACTTCCAATTTAGATTCATGCGGCCAATATTGCTTATCAACTTGCATCATGGGTAACGACAGTGAAATACGTACAGCTTCCGATGTTTCAGTCACTTTCTCCGCACGCCACACAATCTTTCGCGCAAACCCATGAGCGGGCCATTCTGGGTTTTCATGCACACCAAACCAAGGCCAACAAATTGGGATACCGCCGCGTACCGACTTTCCTTCTTGATAATCTTCATCTGCCGACACCCACAGTAAGTCGCTTTTACCATTAGGGATAAACTCTGTAATTTGCGCACCTTGTAAAAAAATTTTCGCCTGACACAGGGGGCTGTTAACCTCAAAATATTCTAGCCCTGTATCAGTTCTTGCTAATTTTACTGAGTCGGAAAATTCCATGATCCACCTTTAAATTTTATTTAACTGTCCTTACATTACCGAGCCGTCTCCACAGAGTAAACATGATTTGCTCACTATGAATGATCTTCAACAATTTTGTACAAAATAACAGCACGTTAGCATAATTTATCAACTAAACTTTAAACTTGCCAACCAACTCCGTGAGCTGCTTTGAAAGGCCTGTCATTTTATCACCATTGTCACAGGTATCGCTGGCTATCACAGAGACGCTGTCAGCTGCGTTTTTAATTTCGACCACATTGCGGTTGATATCTTCCGCTACATGCTGTTGCTCTTCCGCAGCAGTCGCAATCTGGGTATTGAGATCACTGATATTTTGGATAGATTGCGTAATTTCAATGAATTGATTTTGTGCAGAGTGAGTCAGCTCAACTGTTTTTTCAGTTCTTTCTAGGCTATTTGTCATGTCTGTCGACACGCCTTCTGTCATTTTACGCAGTTTATCCAACTGAGATGCGATTTCCTCCGTTGATTCAGAAGTGCGCTGCGACAATGCCCTTACCTCATCTGCAACCACGGCGAAACCACGCCCATGCTCTCCTGCCCTTGCCGCCTCAATCGCCGCATTTAATGCCAACAAGTTTGTCTGCTCTGCTATCCCACGTATCACACTCAAAATCGACATAATATTTTCACTTTCACTATCGAGTTTTGTGATATCTGAGGTCGCGCGGTTTATTACACCGGATAACTCAGCGACACTGTCCACCGTTTCCGTAATCACGGTTTGACCGAGCTCGGAAGCGTGCTGAGTTTGTGTAGCCAACTCGGCAGCATTGGCGCAACTTGATGCGACTTCATTGGCCGTTGCCGCCATCTCATTGATGGCGGTTGCTGCCATTTCCAATGACTGCTGCTGGGCACTGGTTGATCCTGTCAATTCATCCGCCTGTCCCGCGGTTGCCAACGCAGTTTGATTCACTTGCTGCGCACAGTGATTGATTTGCTGTACCAGTTGCGCAATTAAGTTTAAAAACTGGTTAAAGCTCTCTGCTAATTTTCCGGTCTCATCTTGCGTGGTCACTTCCAAGCGCTTAGTCAGATCCCCCCCACCTTGGGAGATCGCAGTCAGACCGTCACTCACATTGACAATTGGCCCTGACAGTAAGTTGGCAATATAGGTTGCTAGGGCAATAAAAATTGCCACCAAGATCCCGCTGATCACCAAAATGGTTACCTTCATTTTATTGGCTGTGCTCATCACCTCTTGCTGTTCAACAAATGCGATAAACTTCCACCCAAGTGTTTTCGAGGTATAGATATTGGAAAAGAAATCAACTCCGTCGATGGTGATCTCAAATAATCCATCAGGGGCGCGGTTTAGTTCGGTGTAGAGACCATTTTCAACCTCATCAATATGCTTGAAAGTATATTCCGGATGTTTAGCATTGACCAAAATAGTACCGCTATCCTCTTCCAACATAAGATAGCCTGTTTCACCTAACCGAATACTCTTGATTATGTCTGTTAAGCCTTTGAGTGAAACATCCATTCCTTGTACACCAATTAACTCCCCGCCCGCTTGCACAGCCTTAACGGTTGAAATGATTGCCGTGTCATCTGGTTCCCAATAATAAGCTTTCGTCAGTGCGGTCTGACCACCGTTGGCTTTACCTGTGGTGTACCAAGGCCGCACTCGAGGGTCATATCTTGCACTCACTTGGCCTTTTGGCCACTGAATATACCCACCTTGAGGATTGCCAAAATAAATATAGGAAATGCCCGGATGTGAAGAGCCAAATTGCCTGTAGAGCTCATATAAGCGACGCTCCACCGGAGTTCCTGTATCCGGAGACATCTGCTCAGCACTGCTATTTTCTATATAAATCGACACTTGCTCACGACCTTGCAGTACATCAGGGTGACTGGCCAAGTAGGCTACATTTTTGGCCACTTCCTCAAAAAACATGCTGATCCCATTATCAATCTGCTGAGCTTCTCGGCTGCTCATTTCTACAAATTTATCCACTGCAAGCTGTCTTGTTTGAGAAATAACGATGACGGCAATAATCAGCAGTGGCACCACAATCGCGGTGATGAATGCAAGGCGTAACTTTTGAGAGATAGTCATAATGAAACTTCCTGTGGGCATTCAAAAAATATAGTTGTTGATCTTCAACTATACAAAAAGATTAAAAAATTCCTGCCACGTTACATACCAAGGCAATGGACAGCATCAAATACTCAACTACGCTTTATGTCAGATACGCCTGCTTTTAAGGATATATCCCAATGCCGCTCACAAACTGTAAACGCCTTGCTGCTACCTGTCTTGTTCTGCTGACGCCAGCACTGGCCACAGCGTCCGACACAGAACTGGCCGAGCTCAAGCAACAGCTACTAAAGCTGCAAAAGAAAATAGAGAAATTGGAAGCACAACAAAAGCGCAAAACAAAAGAGACAAAGCCAGCGTCCACTATCAAGGTTGGCGGTGCAGTGAGGACCACGCTCAGCCACACCTCCTATGACGATGACAATAAGAATCGCGGAGGCGATTTCGAACTTGATGTATTTCGCCTGAATTTTTCTGGCAATATAGGCGGGTTCGGACTCAATGCGGAGTGGCGATATTTTGATTACATGACCGCAGTGAAGTATGCCTATTTATATTATGACTTTGCAAAAGATTGGCAGGCTCAAGTGGGCATGACTAAAGTGCCATTTGGGAATTGGCCATATAATTCACACAGCTGGTTTTTTGGTACAACGTATTATGTCGGCTTAGAAGACGATCATGACATGGGCATACTCTTCAAACGTAAGCTGGCCGACAATTGGCAACTGGATGTAGGCTTTTTCAAAAATGATGAACTCGGTGGCGTTGATGGCTATGTTGAGTCACGAAGCGATCGCTACTCCTATGATATCGTGGGTGCCAGAGACACCAGTGACGGGATCTACGATGATCCAACTCAGCCTCTGGGCGAGTACAATACGTTTTCAGGTAGGTATGGCTATCATTTTAAGCATAAAGGCGGCACAACAGAGCTAGGTGTCTCAGGCCTGATGGGCGATTTACACAACGGAATTGAAAAAGCGGGAGAATATCAAGCATGGGCGCTGCACCTGAATGCCAGCATTGGTAAATGGAATCTGCAAATGCAGCATGGAGAATACGAGTATGATATCGCAGGTATCGACCGCATTGCCGTGGGTGCTTATGCGTTTTACGACTCCATTGCAGCTGAGGCAACCATGTCTAACTTTAATGTCGCATATAACATGAAAGTAAAGCTAGGCCCGATAAATGCGCTGCAGTTTTACAATGATTTCGGCATCATCTACGATAAATCAGACAATAGTAGTGATACTTGGATGAATGTAACTGGAGTGTCCATGTCCGCTGGGGCATTTTTTTCTTATCTAGATTTTGTTAATGCCAAAAATCAACCCTTTGTCGGCGGTTCTATTGCCGGGGACAGTGACGATACGGAGCGTCGCTTTAACCTCAATTTTGGATACTACTTCTAGATAGTCATTTATGGCGTGGCCAAATAACTCTATTTGGCCAAAAAAATCATAAAAATTGATTTTTTTAAATGTGGAAAACACACCTAGTGCAATATTGACCACTTATTTACAAAAAAACACCAATACATTGATAAACAAACTAAAAGTTGTGAATTAACTTAATCTAAAACGTTCTAAATGGACCCTAAACATAACAAAATTTAAGCAATAACCTGACAATCCTCAATCCTTTTTACCACTGCGATACAATCCGATTACAAACCATAAAAGTTTGCAATTTCCACCAATTTGCACACATAAATATTGTGGGTTAGTCTTGCGCCTTTGTTAATTCTCACCCTCTGGATAGTCTAATCAATGTCAAGAAGTACTGGACAAGTAATCGCCTTAGGTGGCGCGCTATTGTTGACCGCGCCTCATGCAATTTCGGCCAATAGTGAACTGTCAGCGTTGAAACAACAGCTCGCTCAATTAGAGCAAAAAATACAACAACTGGAAAACAATCAAGCAGCTGAAAAGGAAGCTAAAGACAGTTCAGAGTCAGGTATCAAAGTTGGCGGCGCTATCCGCGTCAACTACTCAACAAACTCATATGATGAGGATACTAAAAACCGCGGTGGAGATTTAGACTTTGATGTATTTCGCTTTAACGTGTCTGGTGAGATTGCCGACATTGGCGTCAATGCGGAAATTCGCTTCTTTGACTATATGAGCGTCGTTAAATATGCCTACCTTGATTACGACATCACTCCTCAATGGCAAACACAACTCGGTTTAACACAAGTGCCATTTGGCAATGATCCCTACAACTCTCACAGTTTTTTTATGAGTCCAAATTATTATTTGGGCCTTGAAGATGACTATGACATGGGTCTCGTCATGCGAAGAAAAGTAACCGATAACTGGCAGCTTGACTTAGGCTTTTTCAAAAATGATGAGCTTGGAGGCATTGACGGTTATGTGGAAGACCGCAAAGACAGATACTCTATCGACATTGTCGGTATTCGTGCCGACGATGAAGGTACCTATGACGCTCCGGCCTCGAAACTAGCTGAGCAAAATACCTTTGTTGCGCGCTACGCATATCATCTAGAACACCCAACAGGCTCAACGGCAATTGGGGTCTCTGCTTTATCGGGAGGCTTACACGACGGTAATTATAGTGCAGGTGATTATCAAGCGTGGGCAGTACACCTTAACAGCAACCTTGGCAATTGGAATCTGCAATTGCAACATGGTCAATACGACTATCAGATTGATGCAACGCAACGTATTGCGATAGCAGCCAACGCGACCTATGACACCATGCCAACCGAAGCAACATCGAGCAGTGTAAATATCGCCTACAACTTATCAGTTAACTATGGCCCTATCACACACCTTCAGCTATATAACGACTTTGGCACCATCTACAATAAGTCAGATGCATCAAATAATTCATGGATGAATGTGACTGGCGTCGCGGTCACCGCAGGCCCTATATTTTCTTACGTTGACTTGGTTCACGCTAAAAACCAACCTTTTGTGGGCGGTACACTTTCAGGGCAAAGTGACGATGTTGAAAGACGCTTTAACATCAACATTGGTTACTACTTCTAAAGTACCTTCAAAGGCCATGAAAACAAACGCTATTTTTATGGCCTGCCAAAAAGGAATTCTCTTTTAATTAGGATAATTAACTACGTTTTTCGTCTATAATGGAGAGACGTCTGCTGTTAAAATACTGCATAACCACTTCGGTATTTAGTCAATCAGGCCGAATATTGTTTTAATATCGGCGTATACAACCAAGGAGAAACAGCTATTTATGAAGAAGCTTTTTAACCGCTGTTTCTGGTTGCATGCAGCAGGCATCATCTTTGTAGGGTTGGGGTTTATAGGTATGGCCTTGCCCGTGATGCCTACCACCATCTTTTTTATCCTAGCACTTGCTTGCTTTTCACGCTCATCACCAAAATTCGAAAACTGGTTGCTAACGCATCCCAAATTTGGTCCCTCCCTTGTCGCATGGCGAGAATATCAAGTAGTCCCTCCTAAGGGGAAATGGGGAGCTGGTATCGGTATGCTGATAGGCTATATTGCACTGTGTTTTAGTGCCGCTCCTTGGTATGTGTTGATAATAGTGGCCGTCATTGAAATACTGGCTTTGACCTACATTCTCACACGTCCCTCACAGCCACCTATTACCAGCAATTAAATACTCCGTGTTGAATCCGCCTCAAAAGGTATCGGCAAACTTCAATTTAGAAGGTGTAGTTCAAGGTCAATTTGTAGTTTCGCCCTAATTCTCTAGGCCGTTCGCTTCCCCTACAGTGCTCTTACAAAACGCTCATCTGTCACATTGTCGATAACTGCACGGACAAGCAGATCAGAGAAATGACCTGTGACTTGGTATTTTGCAGTCAAGTTATACACTTGGTAGGGTTCTATGTCATAGCCAAATAACTAAAAGTGATAAAAGCCAGTACCACTTACCTAGTAAGTGAGTGCGCTTACTGTTCCAATGTGATGCGCTTTGTCGTAACTTATTGTTCCGTATAAAACATTTGAATTAAGGAAAAGATATGAAAACGGGTGTAATTCTGGCCACAATGGCCTGCGCTTCAATGTTTAGCCAATTGGCAATCGGCAAAACTTATAACGGCGGTGCAGACAAAAGTAAATTGGTGTCCATTTCTCAGTTACTGAGTGAAGCACAAAGATATACAACTCAAACGTCTACAATCCAAGGCACTATTACGAGAGTCTGTAAAAAACGTGGCTGCTGGATGCAACTTGCAAGCGATAAAAAGTTTCAATCTTTAAGAGTAAAAGTGCGCGATGGAGACATGGTTTTCCCAATGACAGCACAAGGAAAAACAGCCTATGCTACGGGTACATTGAAAATAAAACCACTGACACTGGAACAAACCAACCAAAAGCGCACGGCACAAAACCTAAGCCCAGTTGATACCCCAGAGGTATTACACCTTTTCATTCCTACTGCCGTGACCATTGAGGACTAATCAGCACAATGTCATGGTTTCAACTCAATCGCAGCTTGCATAGAGATATTGGCTATTTCTGTATTGGCATGACGCTCGTATTTGCTATCTCAGGAATAGCACTTAATCATATTCATCAATTTAATTCTAACTACCAAGTTTCGCGCATAACTCACTCTGTGCAGCTAGAGAACTTAGATTTAGAGACACCGTATTTTGAAAACCAATTGCTGCAAAAATTGGCACTGGACGACACCATCAAAGCCCGTTTCTGGCCAGATCAGACAACATATAAGTTGTTTTTACAAACGTCTACTTTATACCTTTACCCGAGCCAAAATAAGGTGATCGTTGAGCAAGTCGAGCCACGTTTTTTACTTCGCCAACTCAATGCATTACACCTCAATGAGGCTCGTGCCGCTTGGATGTGGTTTTCGGATTTTTATGCAATCTTGCTCATTTATTTAGCTCTGTCGTCTTTATTTATGATCAAAGGTAAACGAGGAGTGCTAGGACCTCGGGGATGGTTGGTGATTGCAGGGTTTGCCGCGCCCGCTGCATTTATCTATGTTTACTCGCTTTAAGTTTGTAAATACACACTTACATAATTAGTACTGTAATTATCTGTAATGGCATAAACTCACCGCTCAATCTAGAGTAACAATAATTGAATAGACTGCAGCAATATGTGCAGCAGTCTAGATAATAAACTCGGTCAAGGGGCAGGCATGCTGTCAACATCTTGCGGTATTAACGGACTTTTTCTTGCCAATTATATACTTGGCTATGATTCGGCTAAGCCGATTTGCCAAATCTCGCTGCTTGTTTACGTAGGAGATAAAACCATTTCTGGGCGCGCTAAAGTACACCTTAAACAAAGTGGTTATACCAACCTCATGTTTCACCTCAATGGTGAATTTCACTATCAGCAGTCGTCAGGTTCACCCTGTATCGCTATCACCTTACTTGGCCAGCAACCTCAAATGTGTACACCACGCCACGGCGTATCATGCCATTATATCAAACTGGACATGCTACTGAACGACAACTGGCGAGCTGGCCAAGCTAGTTTTAGTTACAAAGATCTCAGCAGCCGCGCATGGTGCCATTTAAACCCACTCAAAGTTAAGCAGGTTTATAACAACAACATTTCTGATCTAGCCCAGCTGTCATTGCAAGTTAAAGGTTGAGACCTATCGCAACACGATTCCAATTATTAATTTGCAATGCTAAACCAATAATCGCCAACTGCTGTGATTCGCTCACACAATGTTGCAAGTATTTATCAAGCTCACAGGAGGAGGCCGAAGTCACTCTATGTGCCAAAAATAATGCTGCTTGGTCAAAAGGCTCTAGAGACGATAAATCTTCATTTGCTAACGCCGCCTTGTATCGCTCATACAATTTCGAAGATGCACTTGTTTTGAGTGCCTCGTCATGCATTGCTTGGCAAAATTGACACCCATTGATGTTCGATACATAGAGTCGAATTAGGTGAACGGTAGCTTCAGGAAGAGACTGTTCAGCAGGCTCCCCAAGCTGGGCTAGCGCGGTGTGAATAAATGGATAGTTAGAATATAGCTGTGTACGTGAAATCATCGTTTGCTCCTTATTTTTCGACAAAGAGAGCTTACGATGAAACAACAATGCAAAAATTGGACATTTACGACAGTGAAAAAGAGATGACTTCGATGCGCTCAAGTATCATTTTAGCTGCGCAGATTGGAAGGGGGTGCACAATATAATCATCATCGCACCAACCAAAATAACAACATCAGCGATGTTAAAAATTCCCGTGCGAATAGATCCAACTCCCAGATTTATAAAGTCAATCACGGCACCGTGATTAAAAATACGGTCAAGCAAGTTACCAATACCACCAGCAAAAATTAAAGATAAAGAGGTTAATTGCAACTTGGACAGATCTCGACTTTTGACCATATAACTCAGTAATGCCAGTAAAAATAGACCGACTACACCAATAAATAGCACCATTCTCTGCCCAGGAGATAAACCAGCGCCTACCGACAAAAAGACACCAAGATTTTCGGTGTAACCAATGCGCACCATATCGCCCAAGTAACTGGTCATTTGCCAAGCCACAAGGTTGTCGCTGGCCCACCACTTTGAACCTTGATCTAGTAGTAAACAAACGATGCATACCAATGCAATATGGCCCGCTTTGCTGTCATTCATTGTTCAAATTCCTACATTGTTTTTTTCACTATAAAAAGCACTTGGTGAACATAAAATGACAAATCGATAAATTTTCCTGCTTAGTCGGTTACAAAGCGATTAAAATTGGTGTGCAAGTCAATATTCCGCTTGGCAATATTGTGATTCGCATCGGCGGTTTCACTTGCTCCCTGCGCGGTTTCCTTTGCCAATTCATTGATATTGTTTATATTTTTATCAATATCAACCGCCACCATAGATTGCTGCTCAGTTGCAGTGGCAATTTGAGTATTTAAATCGTTGATTTGCTCTATTGCATCTGAAGCTGAGTCTAACATTTGCTGGGTCTGCTCACTTTTTTGATAGCAGTTATGAGCACTCGTTTTTCCTTTTTCCATACTGCTCACCACTTTATTGGCTTCTGTTTTGAGTCGTTCAAGTAAATCTTGAATGTCGGCTGTTGATGACTGAGTGCGTGTTGCCAAGGTCCGTACTTCATCCGCAACGACCGCGAATCCACGCCCCGTTTCACCCGCCCTTGCAGCTTCAATCGCTGCGTTAAGTGCCAATAAGTTGGTTTGCTCTGAAATACTTTGTATCGCTTCTAACACCGAGCTTATGTTGTTGGTCTCTTCGACTAACTCACCAATGTCATCGGAAGCTAAATTGAGCTCAGTCACGAGATTCTCAATAATTTGATTGGTCTGAGTGGCAATGCCCTTACCGGCATTCACTTTTTCACGCACTTTTGCTGTTGCTTCAGCGGCATGCGCCGTGCTTTTTGACATATCTTGGGTGGTCGTGGTCATTTCGTATACAGCTGCGGCAACCATCTCTGTTTGCTGCTTTTGCTCAGTGACACTTTGCTCAGTTTGACGCATCACATTCATTGCCAGCTCCGATGAGCTACCCAAGCTTTTCACCACTTCATTGGTACTTTGAATGGTTTCCCTTAGACCTGAGACAAATTTGTTAAACTCTTTGGCCATAACGCCAGTCTCATCTTTTGCAGAGTCATCCAACATCACGGTCAGATCGCCGTCACCGCTGGCAATTGACTTTAATCTTACAATCAATGCTGCTAGCGGCTGCGTGATAGAGCGACCTATTAGCTGTGCGGAGGCAATAGCCACAACAATGGCAAATACAGCCGCTACAGAAATTAATTTAATCGCCAAGATTTCGTCGTGCTCCGCTTGCAGCGTCGCTTTTTGAGTGAACTCCTGAACATCTGCCAACACGGCTATCAATTCATCTTTTAACTGATCTTCTTCTGCCTCGATTTGTTTCACCAAAGGCATAATTTCAATCAAAGGCTGCTGTGTTAGCTGTTGCATTAACGCAGTTATATCTCTGCTCGCTTGCGCATAATGTGCGCTTATAACATCCAGCTCCTGCTGTACCTGCTGAAACTTCTTGGCCGCTTCTTGTGAGTGCGCCAAAGTAATTGCTTTGGTGGCAAAGGCCCGTGTATCTTTAATTTCTTGACCGACTTTTTCCACGGAATCAGACAATTTTAATGACAATTGCTGAACTTTTGTGTCATACCCTGGGTGATTGGCATCAGCCAAAGATTTATATAACAACATGCGCTCTAATAAAATGGCCTGCTCTAATTGATGTTCCGTTATCTGCGTAAGGAAGTTATTTAAGGGGATGTCTTCCTCCGCTATATCAATTAGCTCATAGCCAATTTTAGCCATTTGCACTAAAGCGATTACACTCACCAGCAACAACATCGCAAGCTGAATAGCACTCATTAAATATATTCTATGTGCAATTTTTAGTTGATTCATAATCAACACCTTTTAGTTTGTTAAGCAATATCAGCCTCATCAACACTGTTTAAAATAGTGGAGTAACTGAATAGAAAACTCGGGGTTATGCTGTAAATAACCGTAACTGTCTTGTTGAACCAAAAACTCTGACATGCCTTCGTGTTTATCAATGTCACAGCTTTCAACACACCTGAAACCCATTTGCCACTGCGCAAACAGACGCTGCTCAACATACTGCTCATGTAACTTGTTTACTCTTTCATGGCGTGGATCTCGGCAAATACGAGCGTATAATGCGCTCACAGACTCGGCCTCCCCCTCCAATAATTGGACAAACGTACCTTTGCCGTCATACAGCAGTAACCCAGTAATACCATTGCTTGCATTGCGTTGACGAAACTGAGTCATCATCTGCAACAGCTCCTGTTCCGTAAATCGCTTTTTCGCCTTACTGATGTAGACAAGTTGAAACATGTTAGCTGTCTCTCCAAACCGAATAAGACTCGCAAGCGCAGCCATCTTTTTGCACTCACAGACTCAAAAATGACTAACGCACTTTAAAAAAGCCGATAGCGCTGCGCATACCTGCCGATAGCGCATCCAGCTTTTGTGTCGCATCTCGATTGGTCTCAGTCACTTCAATCGCATTGTCAGACATCGCCGCGATGGAATTCATCGCCTCCGAGACTTCCGAGATTGCGCCCACTTGCTCGGTGCTTGCTTGCACGACTTCTCGCACTCGTTGTAATGAATCGCTGGCTTGGGCATCAATGCTTTGCAACAGCTCAGTAGCTTGCTGGATCAAGGCTTTACCATTTTCGACTTGAGGCTGGGTCTGCTCCATGGCTTCAACAGAAGCTGATGTTTCTTTTTGGATTTCACCTATCATTGCCTCTATTTGTGCCGTTGCTTCCCCGGTACGTTTGGCCAACTGTCTGACTTCATCAGCCACCACAGCAAAACCACGTCCTGATTCTCCGGCACGCGCAGCTTCAATGGCCGCATTGAGTGCCAATAAGTTGGTTTGTTCTGAAATACCACTGATCACATTGGCGATACCGCCAATTTGTTCTGTATTGGCCTCTAGTTTTTTAATTTGCGCAACAGTGCCATTGACCGTTTCAGCAATCTTCACAATCTCCGCAGCACTCGCGGCTATCGCATCACGACCTTTGTCTGCAAATTCAACGGTCGACTCCGAGTTTTCTTCTGTTTTTGTCGTTAATTCGCTGACATGATCGATGCTGCTACGCAAATTATCTAGCCGCACAACCGTTTGTTGTGTCAATGACGCTTGCTGCTGCGCCGCAGCATAAATATTGTCAGACCCCGCAGAAACTACTTTGGCTTGCTCTGCTAAGTCGGTCGACCCTCCTACAATTTTTGATACGATTTCCGTCAATTGTAATTTCATATCAAACAATTTAGACAGCATACTGTTTGGGTAATCCGTCGACATGCTCTGAGTAAGATCACCTTGCGAAATCGCAGAGAGTGCCTTTTCAGCCTGACGCACCTCTCCCCCAAGCGCCTCTCGAATACTTTTAGCAATCATTAAGCCAATAAACACACTCACGGCGATCGCCAATAAAGTAGCCCCTATCATAAACTGACCAAAGCCCCCGGCGACTGCACGCGCTTCTGGAGTTGCAATTTGATTGGCCTCTTCTTGATAATCAATAAACTCATTGATACGTGCAAGCCAGGTTATAAAAGCGGGGCGCGCTTGCTGTAAAACCACCTCATCAACATTGTCACCCGCACGTTTGTCAGCAATAATTTGCGCAACCAAAGGGCGTGTCGTAACCTTTATATCTGCGATACTTTTTAATATGCGCCGTTCATTATCGTTAAATGGCACACCTTTAGATTTCATCTGTGCCATGTTGTTTTCCGCTTCAACATAAAAGCGCTCGAGTTCTGCGATTTCTCGTTCAAACTGGCTTAATTCAGCATCGGAGTTAGTAATAGCCACATCGCGAATGGCAATTGCCGTATCGTGCACACTGCCTCTAAAATTAATTGCATAACGTTGCTTCACCGAATTGACATCGGTCATTTGTGCCAAGGTATCATCAATAAAATTGACATCCTTAATACCTATCCCAGTCAGTATTATCATCAAACATAAAATCGCGCCATACCCAACTGAAAGTCGCTGTCGTATCGTCAGCCCCGCTAAAAAGTTCATTCATTCACCTTTTCGTCACATCCGCTTAGTAAATTTAGGGCTTAAATTGTGCCAGCGCCAATTTAAGTCCAGTAAAAAATACGGTTTTTTCTGTTTTTATGCTTATCTAGACCTACAAAAGAACATTCTAATCACAACAATAAAAATAAATTATTGCTTGCAGTCTAAAGTGATAAAAGCTTAATATAAATGATAATCATTATCATACATAAAATAACAACACGTGAATTACCTGAATCCTTCTCTCTTAGCCACGCTACTGCTAAGCAGTCCGATAGCTCTAGCAAAATCAACAGCTCAAAACACACTTGAACACATCGAAGTGCAGGGCGTTCAAGCTCGCCTTCAATCACGTGGCGTGTTGAAAGACAGTATCGCGAAAACAGAATTGATTGATGCTAAGCAATTAAAAAATATGCAAGCTTCAAATTTAACGGAAGCAATAGATAAGGCGCTTGGGATCAGGGTTTCGAACGAATGTTCAATGTGTGGCGCAAAGCGCGTTATGATCAACGGAATGAAAGGCGAACACACCAATGTTCTTATCGATGGCGTCCCCATGCATACCATGCTATCTGGTTTTTACGGTATGGACAGTGTTGCTACGGCTGGGATTGGTACCATTGAAATCGCGCGAGGCGCAGGTGCATCGCTCACCGCACCTGAAGCGATAGGTGGCACAGTCAATTTAGTCTCGCAAAAGCCCAATAAAAATGCAGCTGAACTGGAAATGGCAACAGGTAATCAGGGATATAGAAAAGTTTCCATGGTCGCAATGGGCGTCAGTGAAGATGAACGTAGTACCATCAGTGCCATTGCTCAGCAGGACACTCGCGATCAATTTGATGGAGACAATAATGGCGTCAGCGAATCACCAATGCTCGACAATCAATCTATCGCCATTACCCTAAGCCATGATCTGTCTTTAGACACTTCTGTCAAAATCCGCTATGGGCGCAGTATCTCCGAAGTTTTTGGCGGCCCTGTGCTTGGCGATACCACCAGCTCAATTGCAGAAACATTGGCCAGCGTAAATCGCGGTGAAGCAGCAAGCCTATTCTCTGACAATACCGTGGATGGCCGATATACTGGCCACCCTTGGGAAACTGCTGAGTGGGTCGATACGCAAAGAGAAGAGTGGCTGTTTTCCATTTTACACAGCATCAATGATGAGCTGACACTGGATATCAGCTATGCCAACGTTGAACACATCCAAGATTCTTTCTATGAAAGCATCGATTATTGGGCCAAAGATGATATGCAGTTTGTCACGGCAAAATTATACTACGCCCTAAACGATCAGCACCTTATCACCATAGGTATGGATCATCGAGATGAGCAGATGCGTAGCCACAGTGCCGCGCTCGCAGATAATCCACTTTATATGTCTGATAGTTTCGATTACACCGTGTCTGGTTTGTACATCCAAGAGACATACACTCCCTCCATTGATTTTGAGCTGGCGCTAGCAGTTAGGTTTGATCGCATCACAGCAGATTTTATCGCCAACCGAGCCAACGATGACGAAATAGATGAAACGCTGGTTTCACCGCGTATCGATATGCGCTGGTTTCATCACGAAAACTGGACCTCGCGCTTGTCTGTAGGTCAAGGCTATCGCGCTCCTTTGTCGTTCTTTGAAAGTGATCATGGAATTTTAGATGCCGAAAAAGGATACCTAGTGGATGTACACGATGTTGAACGCTCAATTGGCTACAACTATTCACTCAACCACAGCGCAAATAAGATCAACGCGACTCTGTCTATAGCATATACCCAAGTAGATAACTTGGCATCACTCTCCCACAATGAAGCGGGCACACCTGTGCTTGGACAGCTGACGGAACAAGCGGATGTGTGGGCTTGGGATCTCGCTGTAAATTATCAATTACTGGAGCAACTGCAACTGGGCGCCAGTATTGAAAACTACCGTTACAATGGCGTCTTTAAGTCTTCTTTTGGCATTGCGCCGACAGAAAAACGCGCCAGCGTGAACCTTGAATTTGCACAGGCAAATTGGACTGTGAACGCAAACTACCTTTTTGTACCGAGTCGCGATTTGAGTGATTATGGGTATGAAGGGTTTAACGATACACAAGCACAACAAGCTAAAAAGACTGACGTATCAAGCTACGGCATATTGGACTTTAAAGTCAGCTATGCACTCTCAGATGACATTAAGCTTTATGTTGGTATGAACAATGCGCTTGACTGCAGTCAAGCAGCCGACGAAGAGTCTCCGCTTTTGTTTGATAGTGAAGGAGGTTATGACGTCACTTTTATCTACGCACCGCTGCGAGGTCGGCTTGCGTATTTAGGGTTTGACTATGACTTTTAAACACGTTTGTGTGTTGATGATATTGCTATTGGCGCCGATGGGTGCCATGGCATCAAGCCCTTTCTATCAGCTTAAGCTCACACCGATAACACCGGACGCGCCTTCAACCCTCGCGGCATATCGCGGTCAAGTTTTAGCACTTTTACTTGTTCAACCTCAGTGCAGCTGGTGTAAAAAACAGCACAAGCTACTCGCTCGCATGATTAAGCAACAACCAAAACACTGTCAGAAGCTCATAGCTATGATGATGGCAACTGGCGGTGACAAACATGTACTGAAAAGAGAAATGAAGCGTTACCAGAGCCCATTTGCCATAACCACTTTTCCAAATAGACTTTCTCAGTCTCTGGCGGTAAAAAGTACACCCCAACTATTTATTTTAGATAGCGAAGGAACGCTCGAGACTTATCATATTGGCTTTATGCCTGAAACCGCTTTGCGAGAAACCATAAACGGCTTATTGGAAAAAACGCAATGCCAACAAAGCAAGGATATGCTGGGTTAGTTCGCGCTACCCAGCCAGTTTAGAAAGCCTTTTGCATCGGCAGAATTGGCAAAATCAATATAGCTCAAGCCATCTTGATGTTTAACCGCCATGCGGCATTTATTCATAGAAATTGAATGGACTGGTAACGTGATCGCTACCTGCTGTCCTTGGTATAAGTAAGACATAATAAAACGCTCATTTTTAACTTTAATATCTCATTGCAGAGTATTACTGCACGGATATTTATTTACATGATGCCTTATTAAGGTCTGCTGAATCGTTGCCCCACTTCGTGGCGGCATTTATAACCATGGTATTGCATGGTTGCACATTTGATAATTTCAAAACAGACGCAGTAAGGCGCTAACTTTAAAACTATGACTGACTGGATCAAGGTAAGACATATTACTGCTTATGTTTGTGAGTTTCATAAGCAAGTTGGTCAGCATACTTTAATATAGCTCACTGTACAAGAGAAAAATGATATTTATATGGCAGTTTTACGCAAATTTCCTTGTAAACAGCCAACATGCAATATATTGATGTAAAACCCGGTCTCCCTGTATATTAAACATGCAATAGTCACGCAGCCAAATTATGTTGTGACTATACTAGTAGTAGCAACTAGTCTAACTTTGGAGGGGCCTTGTGCACAGACTAGAAAAGGAACTGTACGCAAAGCTACAAAAGCATCCAGAAATTTTCAATTTTGTGGCGGGATCAGCTCTGGATGGCTTTTGGTATTGGGACCTTGAAAACCCGGAAGAAGAATGGATGAGCCCAAAGCTTTGGCAAACCTTGGGGTATGACCCGAAGACCAAAAAACATGAAGTATCTGAATGGCAAAATATCATCAACCAAGACGACCTAAAGTTAGCACTTGAAAACTTCGAAAAACACAAAGCCGATCCAAGCTACCCCTACGATCAAGTCGTTCGTTATACACATGCAACAGGAAAAACAATTTGGATCCGTTGCCGTGGCCTGATCATTCGAGATGACAACAACCACCCGATTAGAATGATTGGGGCGCATATTGATATCACGGAAATTAAAGAAAGTGAGCGCCGTGCAATTGAAGCACTTGAAGCCAGAGAACAGTTCTTTGCTCGTATGTCTCACGAGATCCGCACTCCGCTGTTTGGCATTTTAGGTATCGCAGGCACCCTCAAAAGTGCAGTTAACAATGAAAAAATAGCGCAAGATATTAGCACCATATTAAGCTGTGGTGAGCAATTACAATCCTTGCTCAATGACATTTTAACACTGGCAAAACTAGATGCTGAAAAGCTCTCAACAAGTATAGAAAAAGTCGCTTTAGATAACGTATTTAGTCATATCCGTGAGTTATACGATGCAGCGGCCAAAGAGAAAAGCCTAACACTGGAAATCGATACCAATAATGCCCAACATGTCTTTGTAAAAACGGACAAAGTGCGCCTGACACAGGTTTTGAGCAATTTGGTCAGCAACGCTATCAAGTACACCAAATCTGGGTCAGTGACGCTAAGTGCCACACTCAAAGCACATACTTGCACAATTTCCGTCATTGATACCGGAATCGGTATCAAAGATGTCGACACTATTTTTCAAGCATACAAGCAAGAAGTGAGCTCTTATGAAGGAATGGTCAGTGGCAGCGGATTAGGGCTTGAAGTCGTCGCGCAATTGTGTGAGCTACTAAACTATCAACTCAAATTTGAGTCTCAGCTGGGCGTGGGCACGCAAGTAAATATAACCATGCCAGCTGATAAATTGCCGCCACAGCACGGGCCTGAACCCACACAGTCAGAGTTGAATATGCCCACGATTGAACGGGTACTTGTGGTCGATGACAATGCGCTAAACTTGGTCATTACCAACAAGATGCTTGCCGCGTTCTGCACCACAATTGAGCAAGCTTCCGATGGCTATGAAGCGCTTCAAGTAATTAATACATCTGAACAATTCGACTTAATTTTACTAGATATTAATATGCCAAAAATGAATGGTTATGAAGTGCTCGCCTTGCTAAATACCATGTCGCTCACCAATTCAACTCGGATCATCATGCTGTCCGCTGATGCGTACGAAGCCACTCAGCAAAAATGCCTTGAATTAGGCGCTGATGGGTATTTAACCAAACCGTTTACGCAACAAGACCTAATGGCAGCACTCACTGCAACCAACCCAAACACATAGCGTATTTAACTTATGATGCAAATCAAGCGACTAACACGCCCTTTGATCCTCGTTATTTTAGTCTATTTTGCAAGCGGCCATATGAGCTATGCGCAAACATTGACGATCACCATAGGTGAGTACCCGCCTTATTCAGGAGTTCAACTTGTCGAACAAGGTCTGGTTCCGCAAATCATTCGTAAAGCGTTTGCGCAGCAGGGGATCAAAGTGAAGTTTGTATTTATGCCTTGGGCGCGCAGCTTCAAAGAGTCAGAAAAGGTGCGCTATGACGCTTCTGCGTATTGGTACTGCACCACTGAAAGGCAACGCGACTACTTGTGCAGTACTGCTCTGTATGAAGAAACAGCGGTGTTTTTTTACAACAAAAATAATCCAATACCGCCATGGCAAAGCCTAGAAGAGTTAGACAAATACCGCATAGGTGCTACTCGAGGGTACAGCTATACTCAAGAGTTTTGGCAGCTTGCCAGTACTGGACTACTCAATATAAGCATCATGACACGCGATGAGCAAAATCTGTCAATGCTGATAAAAGGCAGAATTGACCTGTTTCCAATGGGCCTGCTCCCAGCTAATTATTTGCTGGAACAAGAGTATCCCAATGATAAACACGTGCTCAGTTATCATTCCACCCCGCTAATGACTGGAACGCTACATTTGCTGTTTCCTAGAACTAAGCCGACCTCTGAAAAGCTCCTGAAGATCTTTAACGATGGCATGCAAAAAATAATACACAGCGGCGAATATCAAACGATATTGAATGGCACAAAAACGAAGTAAGCGAACCGGTTAAGTATTTAAATCTACATAACTTAACCCCCAAGCAGCACTTCCGTTTTCGCTTGGATATGATCAAAAAACGCGGCAAGGGCCGCGTTTTATCGGTTTATATCGCCTTTATTTAACAAAAGATATGGCAAATGAAGTGTTTGGCACCATTGTAGGCATCTTTGGCAGTATCTTCAGCCTTATCTTTGGCGGTATCAAATGCCGTTCCAGCAAAGTCTCCTGCCTTCGCGCCATAGTTATTGACGGCGTCATCAACACTGATAATGCCGCTAAATACAGCTTGCTGCGCAGAGACACCATACTGCCCCATCGCTTGATCAAGTGGCAACATATTGGTCTGTACAAAACGAATAGCTGGCACGTAATATTGCGTAACAGCTTGGTCCACAGTAAGCATATTGGAGTTCACAGCTTCTAGGCCCCCAATGACACCATTGCCAACTAAATCAGCCGTATCTGCCACCGAGTTGGTATCAATGACCACGTTGACATCCACATCAAGGCCTATCAATACCGCTAGTTCGCCTGACACCCCTACGGTTAACTCACCGTCTTCATATCCTGCGGTTGCTCCTGCGTTGATCCCAACACCAAGGCCGGCTTCTACACCCCCTTCAGCGTTACCGCCAACCCCAGCTAAAGAGCCGCTTGCATAGCCAGAAGCAGTGGCCATTATCCCAGCTTCCGCGCCAGCAGAACCAGAAATTCCATAACACCCATCGCCGTAACAAAGTTGGCTATCGCCTTCAACATTTGCATAGGCCGTCAATGCTGCAGTCCCTTCAGTCGTCGCACTTGTTCCCGGCACAAAATCCACCTCGACTTCTAGTGTACTTGTGGCTGATACTGTTGCCTGTGTGCCCAATTTAACATGTTGAGAGATCTGGGTTTTATCAATCGTTAATTGCGCTTCAATTTCTGCATCAACCGTGACTTCTGCGCTGTATTCTTGCGACGCTGAACCCACTCCGTCAACTTCAACAGAACCACCAGCTGTCGCAACCGCGCCAGCACCAATATAGCTCCTTGCTTCTGCATTTACACCATCGGGCCCCACTGAAAATGACAGTTCTGCATCCGCTTCAGCATATGCTTTTGCATTTGCATAGCCATTAATACGCGCACCACCAATCAACTCCTTACTAACAGAGGTTTCAGCAGTCACCCCCACTTTCAGCTCAACCGCTTTGTCCACCTCAACTGTTGGAAAATCAATTGAAAAAGCGCCGGATTGGATTTCATCACCCATTAATGCAAAGACTCCGTTACCCATAGCAACTGAGTTATTCACTACAGCTCCAGCAGGCACACCCGCTATCATCACAATATTGCCAGGGCTAGTGTTAACAGATGCAGGTAGCTGGTAAGTTTTATAATAGTCTGCGATGGCCACCACGTTGTCGGTAAAACGAATGTAGTCGACATCGGTCATCAATAAGCGTGTCACACGAGTAGGGTCGTAACGGTACGTCAGCACCAGTGAGTTACCCACTCTCTCAACTGTATAGTTATTTCTGCTGTCCGCTACTTGGAAAACAGTCCCGCCACTGACACTGCGCTCTAACTCTGCATCATCTATAAAAACCTTTTGCTGTGTCGATATTGGGTTGCCGTCATAGCGTGTATTTAGCTCAACATTGACATAAAAATCGTGATGGGCGTTCGTCACATCTAACTTTAGACCTGTTGCATCATCCGCACTCAAATCTATACTGCCGCCCTGAATTAAATACTGATTATTTTTATCCAGCAAAACCACATCGTGAGGTAGTCCAGAAATGGTCACCGTCGCATCTTTGCGTACTTTTGGATTGATGATTACATTCAGCGGAACGGCCTTACCAACACCAAAGCTGCTCTTGATATCACGGTATTTTCCTTGCACTAGGTACCAAGGCTGCTCTGCGCTACCTCTCACATAGCGGTCATTTTTTTCAGTAACAACCCATACCCGACCATCGTTATCAACGGCTATCTCTTTCGCTTTAGCACTTAACTCATATTCGCCACCATAACTGGGAATAAAGTTCGGATCATTTACTGGTACGGCTTTACTCGTGTCGCCAAATACATCGGTTGTAGGATCAAAAGGTACGTTGTCATCGAATGATTTTACTTTTTTGGGATCAATCGCATCCGAAGGCGTAAAGTACCATGGAGCCGAGATACCAAAACGATTTTTTACGTATCCAGCGGCATCAATTCCCCAAACCTGGCCATCTGCGCCAACGGCCAACTTTCTCATAAAGCCATCTTGCGTCAACCAGTCCCCGGACGATTTTTTGCCATGTAACTTAATTTCACCTTTAAGGCCATTTCTTACATAGACTTCTCCATTTTGATTGGTTGCCGCAGCCCATACATAGCCATTCGGCTGTACTGCCAACTGTGGGAAAAAGCCATCAACTTGTTGCCATGGTGAATCGAAACGGTCTCGAAAGTATACTCTGCCATCATCCGTGCCCGCCCAAATACCCCCGTCTTTGTCACTGCCGATACTGACAAACCGCATCCCTTGATCAACGTCTGTATCTACTTTCCATTCGGTATTTTTGGCACGACTATAAACGACGCCGCGTTTGTTAATTCCCCAGTAGATATCACTATGATGCGTTACTTGTTCAATTGGCTCACCAAAGTCGATACTGCCACTTTTGGCAAACAGTAAGTCATCGTCTTTTGGCGGTACAATGTAAACAAAATCATACTGCTGAACAGGTTTCACTGCGTAGGGACTTATGCTGCCTGCGTGGACTTCCACCTGTAGTGAGAATTTACCGAAAAAACCTTGTGGAATGTTGAGTAACAATGCCCCATTTTTCAATGCATTTAAATCGACTACCTGCATATAGGTACCATTTTTATTTTTCTTAGGTAGCAAAGCATTACCTTTAATGCTCACCCCTTTTGGCAATCCAGATACAGTGACTGCGCGATAGTCTTGTGGCACGCTTAGCTGTGGTACGGTAAATGGATAATCTGCTGACGTAGAGCGAGCAGTGCCAGCTTGCGCACCGTGCAGGTGCAGGTAATCTCCACCCGTTGCATGATCTCGCACACTACCGCCCATTATATCGCTAATATTTAACGGATAATTAGCAATCAACCCCTGAGTACCAGCCTCAAATACAGCGCGGTTATTTGCGATAATTTGTTTTTGACTACGTGCTACATTCCACATCCTAAAGTCATGTATCGCACCTTTAAATAACGCATCTCCATTCCAAGCACTGCGCCCTATATAACGATGTCGACGCATTTGTGAGCTCGGTATATTCATATTGTTATTGGTGGCGACCAGCGCCCCATTAATGTATAAATTGGCTGTTTTTGTATCACGCTCAAAGGTTGCAGCCAGATGCGTCCAATGACCAATTGATATTGCCCTGGGTGAATCAACAACTGTTTCATGGCCATCGCGATAAATACTAAAACGAGGCTTGCCCGTTTTAGCAATAGACGTCGCAAAAATTATATTGTCGCTACCAGTTTGATTAAAAAAGTCCAGCAATCGCGCAAAATGCGTTACTTTGTCAACCTTTACCCAAGCTTCAATTGTAAAACTGCCGCCAAAGTCGACATTTTTGTCACTTACCAGCTCTGCATAGTCATCTTGTCCATCGAAAACAACGGATGATGCAACGTCGCGCTCTAATACACGATACTCGTCAGCTGCAATCGTTTGCGAAAATATGCCTAACAATATAACAACCGCATATTGAGTGAACTGCCCAATACAGTGTTTTAACATTATCAATTACCCTTTCTTTATTTATGCGCTTCAATCACAGGAATTGATTAGCACAGTCGAGATATGCAATACCTAATCACCAAAATACCTAGAATTAAATATTCTGAAGAGTGGGAGGTTATCACGTTAATCAACATAAAGTGGTGTGAAGAGCGCACAAAAACCAGACTAAAGGAGGGTTTTTAGAGAAGTTATTTGATTTAGCGAAATTTTTCACCTTTCAAAAACGATGGTTAAAGCACCTGAAGGACTCTTAAAATCTATTTTTTCAAAAAATATTGAAATATATATGTATGGCATGCGGTCTTTAAGGCTAATCAATTTTCCTGGAGTTCGTATGCAACATAAAATGATTCTTAATATAGTGACTGGATTAACCGCATTCAGTCTGTTTGTTTTTGGACTGTCTATGATGCTCGGTGGGAATGACCGCTATGTGCACGCTTTACTGCAATTTTATACTTTGGATATTGCGATTTCCGATATGCTTTCAGCGCAACTGCTAGGCGGAATTATTGTTATCACCAGCGCCTTGGTCATTCTTCAACAACCGGTACTAAAAAAAGCAGCGCTGATCAGCATTGTGACTATCGCAATTGCCTTTTTAGTCACTCTTTTTGGTGAAGCGAGATGGATCCAAGCTCATGGTGGATTTCCAGTAATCGGCTCAGGGCAAGGGATCATTAAATACTTTGCTTTGTTACCTATCGTAGCCTACTTATTCTGCCGTGAGAGATTCAGTGCAACTCAACACATCTGGCTTAACTTCTTTCCTGTTGCACTCGTTTTACTTTGGATAGGCGGTATGAAGTTTATGGAGTTAGAAGCCAAAGGCATTGAGCCGCTAGTCAGTAACTCGCCATTTATGTCGTGGATGTATCAACTTTTTTCGGTACAAATGGCCTCTAACTTAATCGGCATTTATGACATACTTTTTGTGGTATTACTCATGGCGGCCATCATTCTACGCCACACCTTGCTATTAAAAGTTGCGGTACTTGGCTGTGGTACAGTGTTCTTAATGACGCAAACCTTCTTGTTTACAACACCCGGCGCACTAAGCGCGACCACGATACTCACAGGTACTGGGCAGTTCGTCATAAAAGATATTTGGTTCCTTTGTAACCTATTGATATTGAGTTTTTTAGTGTTATCTCAGTCAAACAAACCTTCTATTCAACCGCACTCATTGACACAGGCGGTGGACTAGGCTTAACAAGGTTAATTACTTTAGCGCAATTGCGGCCAGTTTCTTTGGCCGTATACATTGCCCTATCAGCATGAGTTAGCAACACCTCTTCACTTTCACCATTACTAGGGCGCATAACACATGCACCAACGCTCACAGAGACATATTTATACACCGACGACCCTTGATGACGTAACTTGAGCGCCTGAACCACAGCTAAGCACTTGTCGCAAAACCCATCAACTCTTTCCGTATCAGGTAAAATAAACACAAACTCCTCGCCTCCTACACGGGCGAATACGTCACACGGTCGCTGTGCTAGCTCGTTTAGTGCTTGCGCTACACTCCGTAAACATTCATCCCCCATCACATGACCATAGTGATCGTTGTATTCTTTGAAATAATCAATATCGATCACCAACAAACTAATTGGGCTGGCAATACGCGCAGCACGGCGCCACTCTTTCTGTAGCTGTAAGTCAAAATAGCGGCGATTGGACACCTGTGTCAGGCCATCAATTTGAGTCAACACCTGCAATTGTGCATTGGCTTTGTCTAGTTCATACGTTTTGACCCTCACAGCACGCTGAATGGCGAGTTGTCTTCGATATAACAAACGTACATATAGGAAAGTCAGTGCAGTCAAGAAAAAACCAATTACGATAACAATGTATGGCAACGCAGAGGTTCTGTTTTGGATAAATTGAGCCGAAGGCACTGCGCTGATAGCCCAGTCTCGGCCCCACACTTGTAACCATATAGTGTTTGGGACAAGTTGTGTTTGCATTTGACCATGGCGATGCAGCTCCTGTGGCTCTGTGGCAATTGTCACATCCTCCAGCACAAACTCTATATCACCTTCGCTTTTGCCCAGTTTCGAGTTCGAAACCAGTGTTTGTATTTTAAATACACCGACCACAAACCCCAAAATATGCTCGCGTTTTTCCAAGACAGTGACTGGCTGGTTTAGATATACAGGCCGCATGGCCAAAAAAGCACTATGGCCTTTAGGATCTTGCACTAGCTTAATCCCCGATGTTGCCAAAGGCAGAGCTAAATCTCTTGACGCTTCAAGTATCGCTTGTCGACGGCTATCAGATAGCAAGTCAAAGCCAAGCGCAATTTCATTGCCATACAACGGTTCAACAAACTGCACTGGATAGTACTCGACCCGCTGCTGTGCGCGTTGCATCACTCCTGATTGCTCGCGCTCGGTTACTGAAAAGTGAGAGTAATGACTTAAGCCTTGCTGTTCAAATGCGGCGCGATCTTGGTGCAGCACGCGTGGTGCCCACTCTAAAGCTTGGATACCCGGATGATTAATAAGTAGACCAGCAGATACTTGTCTGAATAACGATTTATTTACCTGTGTTTGGGTTTCAAATAAGATAGCCAGACTATGCAAGGTCGCTAATCTGCTCAGTACACTTTGTTTGAATGAATCAACACGCAATAAATATTCTTTGTTAAACTCTTGGGCAATTAACCTTTGTTGTTCAGCATAGAGCATAAAGCCCAATACCCCAGTAAATCCAAAGCCAAAAAAAACAACTAACCCTTGAAGTAGTTTAGCGGAGTGACGATGTGCTAAATCCATACTTACCCCCTCTCATCCTTGTCACATGAAAGTATAGATAAAAGTCACAAAACCGCTGCGTTCTAATAAGAAAAGAATGTAATGACTTACTTGGCACAGCCAATAATTCATTCGGCAGAAAACCACAACTCTGCTATGATCGCTCTCTCATGGTGTCACTATCGCCTCAAACTAGTCAAAGCTAAGGTCGAGCAGTATCCCGACCAAAAAGAAGAGAACTTGCATGAATTTTTCCCAACTTGGGCTATCTCAAGTATTGCTAAATACACTCCAATCAAAAGGTTACCAATCACCAACCCCTATTCAGCAGCAAGCAATTCCAGCAATTCTTGCGGGGAAGGATGTGATGGCTGCGGCACAGACGGGTACTGGTAAAACCGCTGCATTCACCTTACCGCTTATCGAACAGCTACTTGAGGCGCAACAACCCCACGCAAACCAAGCACGCATATTGGTATTGGCACCCACTCGAGAGCTCGCGATTCAAATTGCAGAAAACGTAGAAACATACAGCACTGGAACACGAATTCGCAGCACCGTTGTCTACGGTGGTGTGAAAATAAACCCACAGATGATGCGCCTTAGAAAAGGGGTTGATATTTTAATTGCCACCCCTGGAAGACTTCTTGATCTGTACCAGCAAAATGCAATCAAATTTACTGAGCTAAGCGCTTTGGTACTAGATGAAGCCGATCGCATGCTAGATATGGGTTTTATTCACGATTTAAAAAAAATCATCAGCCTGTTACCTAAAAAGCGCCAAAATTTACTGTTCTCTGCGACTTTCTCAGAACCAATTCGAGCACTCGCGAAAGGGCTTTTTTCCGCCCCAGTTGAAATTTCTGTCGCTGCTGAAAATACTGCCGCAAAGAGTGTCAATCAAAGCGCCTATGCGTTAGATAAGTCTCAAAAGAATAAACTGCTTAGCCATTTCATATTAAATAAGCAATGGCGGCAAGTGTTGGTTTTTTGCCGAACAAAGCACGGTGCAAACCGATTGGTCACATATCTAGAGAAAAACCATATCAGCGCGGCCGCGATACATGGAAATAAATCACAAGGAGCAAGGGTTAAAGCGCTAAACGGTTTCAAAAGTGGTGACGTCAATGTCTTGGTCGCCACCGATATTGTTGCCCGAGGATTAGATATCAGTGAACTCCCGTATGTTGTCAATTATGACTTACCGAATACCTACGAGGACTATGTGCACCGTATTGGTCGAACGGGTCGTGCCGGCAGCGAAGGGGTTGCAGTTTCTTTTGTGACTTCAGCTGATGCTGATGATTTATATGGTATTGAGCGCTTTATTGGGGCACTGATCCCGCGAGCTGAAGAGCCAGGCTTTGCACCACAAAATCCGGTGCCAGAAAAGGCGCTAGATACGCGCCCAATTAAACCCAAAAAACCTAAAAAGCCGAAAAAAAAGCAGCAACCACAAACTGACTTGGCGCAAGAAACTACAACCGATAAAGAACCTAAAAAGGGAAAGAAACCACAAAGAAAACAGCATGCTACAAAGAGGCATGAAAATCGTAACGGCAAGCCTGCATCGAGGCCAAATAGGAAGCGACATTCAGCTCACGGCAAGCCCAAAAGCAGTGACCATAGCAAGCCTAGCTAATCACACTCACTGTTTACTGTGAGGTGCAAGTTACATTGGTACTTCACAGTAAGCCCCCTTTCGCATGATGCAGAGCTCGCAACCGTCATTTCCTTATAGCAGCGCCACTTACCACGTTTTAACCACCAGCAAAACAGATGCCCTTGGTACTTTTGGCGCTACGACGTACGATCTCTTTCGCGCCATAATTTCAATTCACTCAGGGCAGATTGACTCTCTCAGGCCTGCCAAAAATATTTATGGATATCCACATCACATCTCGTTGTGCATTACTTTTGATAGCTATCACAGCTGTAGGCTGTTTTTTTGGGCTTTTATTGTGAATAAAGATGTTTTTCATATATGCAAAAAATTACACAGTATAGAGCTATTACTTTGTTTATTATCCACATACTTATAAAAGATGGTAACAGAGGGGGTATTTATGAAATCGGCTAGTAAAAAGAATAAAAGCCAGTACTGCACTCCTTGCAGTTATTTGACAACCCCTTTAAAAAAGGAATAACACAAATTCGGCAGCCTTCCTTGAATTAGCAAACATCCCCAGATTCAACTCTCAGTAACACCCTGTTAGGAATAACTGTCTTCTCTCGTGCTTGTGAGAAGGGAAATAAACTTTTCTCGTTTTAAGCTGGCTTTTTCTTTTATTTCTACTCGCTTTCGAGGCTTTTGCCTTTTTAGCTAAACTACAACATATCAGGCCCTAAGGTATATTTACGACCTTTCAGCATCCTAGCTGACTCTTTTCAGCATCCTGGCTGACTCTTTTCAGCATCCTGGCTGACTCACTTCAGCATCCTGGCTGACTCACTTCAGCATCCTGGCTGACTCTTTTCAGCATCCTGGCTGACTCATTTCAGCATCCTGGCTGACTCATTTCAGCATCCTGGCTGACTCATTTCAGCATCCTGGCTGACTCATTTCAGCGTCCTGGCTGACTCATTTCAGCGTCCTGGCTGACTCACTTCAGCATCCTGGCTGACTCACTTCAGCATCCTGGCTGACTCACTTCAGCATCCTGGCTGACTCACTTCAGCATCCTGGCTGACTCACTTCAGCATCCTGGCTGACTCACTTCAGCGTCCTGGCTGACTCACTTCAGCGTCCTGGCTGACTCACTTCAGCGTCCTGGCTGACTCACTTCAGCGTCCTGGCTGACTCACTTCAGCGTCCTGGCTGACTCACTTCAGCGTCCTGGCTGATTCACTTCAGCGTCCTGGCTGATTCACTTCAGCGTCCTGGCTGATTCACTTCAGCATCCTGGCTGACTATGGCTTTAACTCTTCACTGGCTGACTACAGCTTCCTTGCTGACTTAAGAGAGTTTAGCGATTCAGCCTCCAATAAAGTTTTGCATCCTTACAAAGCATTGGAGGCGAATCACACTACCAAGTGCCCACTCCTTGCTGCGGTACCCAAGTTATTGAAATACGTATCAAACACCAACAACTAAACGATTGTTTTTTTATAACTTAAATAATAAGCTTATTTATCATAAAGTTAAGAAACTTATTATTGTGATTATTTCAATCGTGTAAGTGAGAATATGACTTGGTAAACC
This sequence comes from Pseudoalteromonas obscura, assembly GCF_030135505.1. Taxonomy (NCBI): domain Bacteria; kingdom Pseudomonadati; phylum Pseudomonadota; class Gammaproteobacteria; order Alteromonadales; family Pseudoalteromonadaceae; genus Pseudoalteromonas; species Pseudoalteromonas obscura. Next base: position 10,556 of record NZ_JASJUT010000015.1, on the reverse strand, counting down.
AGTTCAGAAAGAGGGGGAAGCTGACACTCCATAAGCTTAAAAATATATAAAAAGGTAATTACTCACCTTTTCCATAAGGATCACTGCACTCTTTGCCTATATGACAAAACTCAGGTGAAGTCGAGTTCAATACATACAATGGGCCTAAGGTAAGCGCTGCAATAAAGGCAAAGCTCAACAGTTTATTGATGTTCATAATAGTTCTCTTCTTTAGTTAAAAGTTACTTTCTAGAAAAAGCATTGTAAGGTTACTCAAAATACAACTGCTGTATTGCGGAGTTGTTTATCTGAACGGATAGATACACAATGTGTTCGCCCAAATGATCTGTAGAAGTTCTTGGGTACATACTCAAAAACAAATCCTCAATGACAGAATGCTTTTTCGTTACTAAATCCACATGGTGCACATAACTTTTTAAATAATCATAATCTGACCAGATGACAGAATTTTGTTTAACATGCCAACGAGTAATTAACTGAAGACCGATGCGATGTTCCATTGCCTCTAAAACTTTTAGGTCTGAGTCTAAATGGTAAAGGTCACCACTGCCGTCCGCAGCTACAAACCCATTTTTTGAAGATCGGATAGACATATACCCTCGTAGAAATACATCTATCGTAGAAGTGGAAATATTGAACCTTTGTATCTCCCACTCACCTGCCACTTGAACACCAAACAAAACCTCTTCGCCATTGCGAATGAATACGCCATCACTGCTTAAACCTGAATCTGCGGTTAAATAATGAATGTGGTTATTTTCAACAGAAAATATTGCGAGCCTATGACCTTCTTTGACGAGTAAATACTTGTTGTTCGGTGCTGAATCTAGAAGTTCAAGCCGCTTCTTCGTTTCGTAGTGTATAGTCTGCTGCTCGGTGTTGATATTGAGGTGGGCGATATAATTGATGTTATTTTTTTTAATTCGTACCCATCTCATATTTTCATTTTCAGGGTCAAACATCATGGATGTAACTTCCGGTGCAGTATCAATGACCCGGCTTACTGCACCCGCATCAGCAAAAGAGCGTTCAATGTACAACCTATCAGCCCGAACTTGCGACTTTTTAATCGCAACCACACCACCATTATTATCAACAGCTATATCCGTGATTAAGTCGCCTTGATTTTGCAAAACAACTTGCATAGCTCCGGTGTGAACATCAACAATATTTAGAGCGTCCCTATCTAGCATAAGGATTTGTTCATCATTCAACCAAACAGCACCATGAACCTGTGCACTTGTTTCACTGAGAACTCGCTCTTGTTGTGATTCAAAGTTTAATATCACAAGCTGATAGCTATCCGGTTTCATCACTATTGTCATCAACTTTTTTTTATCTGGTGAGACCGTGCCTCCCCAGATATATTGATCCGAATGACTTGGGGCTACAAGCCGAGTTTTTTGCAAAGTTTCAAGGTCGACTGCATATATCATCAATCTTGATTCAGCTTTATTCGCAAGCTGTACAATAACTTCCGATGGAACTCTCCCCGGTTGAATACCACTAATAAGGTATTGCTCATCAAACAGGGTGATCATGGCACTTTCGGGATCTGATACCGTTAACGGTAATAACTTGAGAGAAGATGCGCCTGTTATGGTGTCGCTAAAGAGCAAAACTTTATCATTCTGTGCAAAACTCACAAATCGCGCATTGATTGCCTTAGTAGTCAACTGTCGGACTGAGTCATCTTGCTTATCCAACAAGTATACTTGGCTTAATTCATTTTCTAGGTTTCGACCTGTAAATGCCACGAAACGACCATCCGACGACACGGCTACAGATTTTTTCTCCCCTTTGTACTCTGTCAGCAATTTCTCGCCAATAAAATCGAGGCGACTAGAGGATTGTTGAATAACAATATATATACATGTCACTACTATGATGACAGCGCAGGTTAACCAAATCGTATAGCGTTGCTTGTTGCTTTTTGGTTGGGTTGTACGCTCTGATATTGACGGTGCCGCTTCAGGCTCTTCAATTGTGGGAGTTAACGTCTCGTCGCGCGACTCATCCAGTATAGAAGACTCACAAATTAACTTATAGCCACGTTTTGCGACCGACTTTATATATTTAGGATTATGTAAATCGTCATCTTTAAGGGCTACCCGTAGCTTTTTCACTGTACCACGCACGGCGGTATCCGTTACCACGCGATCTGCCCAGACATGCTCATGCAACTCCTCGACCGTGACATAGCGACCACGGCAATGATAGAGGTACAGCAGCAACTCCATGACTTTAGGTTCTACCGAGATTTCTTCGCCGTTTAGAAAGAGCAAGCCTTGCTCCAAATCCACGACAAACTCCCCAAGTGAAGCTCTATTACTATCCTTTTGCAACAAACTATTCCCAACTAAAGTTTTACGCACAAGATGGACTAAAACCAACGCCAATAATGCTAAATATGTAAATATTCATAAAAATATCGACACATCAAGTGTACCAAGGAAATCCTTGACAATTCAACCAAAACAGTTTCACCACAAGTTGAAAATCTCTTTATAAATATATAGTTATATTCATAATCACCCGTATTTTACTACCTCAACGATATAAATTAGTACTTAATAAACATTCACTTAAGATATTTTTTAATGAGTGATACGCATCAAAATTATGAAACGAGAGGACAAATTTGTATTGACACTTTTTCACAATCTAAACCCTATGACGTCCTATGCGACCAGAATTGTACGTCATTCATATGCGAAAAAAGGAATAATTAGAGGTTTACTATAATAAAAAAGTGTCAAGCTGTTCAGCATGTACTGCACAGGGTAGGTCATTATTTTCCGTATAACTCTACTAGCCCCTCAGTGAGCAACAAAGCAAACACACTAAAATGCGAGGTATTGGGGATCACTTTGTATTGGTAATCAAAGTTTTTGTACTGGCGTTTATCTAAAATACCAACAAAAGTTTTCAGATCCGTCACCATTTTCCCTTCTTTGCCACCAATATAGTAACGGACAGTGGCCGGTAAAGCGCTGTTATACTTTGCATAGCGCTGCTCCATCTCGAATATAACTTTATTGTCATACCATAGAGATGGACTGCCTAATATATATGACTCGAACAAGCTTGGCTGATGTAAAATAATGTATGTGCCAAGCAATCCACCATAAGAGTGGCCCACAAAGGTTTTTCGTGTTTTATCAACACGGAATTGACTAGCTATTAGTGGCAGCACTTGGTTGTCTATAAATTTCACATAATTGTTTGCTTGTCCGGATACTTGTTGAGCCGCTTTTGAATGCCCTTGTGTCTCTTTCGGTGCAAACGTAGGCGTGTAGTCCCGAGTCCGGCTAAATAGCGGGTTGGTTCCTTTAGAGTAAGAGATACCGACGAGAATGACTTCTTCAATGTCTCTACCTTCCATTAAGTGTAATATCCCACTGGCTGTGGCAATGGAATAACTTGTATCATTGATCAAGACAAGCGGATAATTGCGTGTTGACTTTTTATACCCCTTGGGTAGCCGCACATACAGCTCATAACTTTGTTTGTTAAATTCAGATGTAATTTGCAACGTCTGTGTATTTTGAATAACAAACTGCTCGCTGGCACTTACTTGCGTAAAAAACGTCAATAAGATTGCATTCAGTGTAAAAAAAAGCGGCTTATACATTAGTGTTGATGCTCCTTGAGGGTCTGATTAAAAACGAGTTGTGACGGCTCATTTCTTTTTGCATAACTGTGTTCTAATTGCGCATCAATACGCGCAACGGTTTTAGAAAAGTCCTCCAATTTAGCACCAGCAAGTTTGCGTGCAGTATATCGATGGGTCTTAAGCGTCAAAGGATTGATAGCACGCCCATCTTTGTGAACTTCAAAGTGTAGATGTGGCGCTTGAGACAGGCCTGTACTGCCCAGATAACCGATTACCTCCCCCTGTCTCACCTCATTCCCAGCTTTTATTCCCGTAGCAAACCCTTGCAAGTGGGCATACAACGACTGGTATCCATTTGCATGCCTAATCACAATGCGATTACCAAAACTGCCGCCCCAATTGGCTTTAAGCACCTTGCCGTCTCCGGCAGAAAAAATGGGCGTGCCGATTGCAGCACCAAAGTCCAGCCCCTTGTGGAGTCTTGAGTAACCTAATATTGGGTGTTTTCTGCGCCCAAACGTAGACGATAACCTAGCCCCATTAAGTGGTGTTTTAAGCAAAAAACTCTGCACTGGTCGTCCATCGGCATAGTAAAACCGATGTTGCGATTCGCCTGTTGCTCTATAGCGGTATAAAGGATGAGGTACACCTGATACTGTCAACTTGATAAAGTTTACTTTGTCCACTTCACTTTTTTTGGATAGTGGGTGTGTATCGATTAGCTGAGTAGACTGATAGAACACTTCAAATACATCCGTATCTTGGAGCGATCTTTGAAAGTCCACTCGATGAGAAAGAACAGCAATAGCCCTTTGAATGACATCCACTGCAACGCCTGTGTCTAACGCACTGTTGTAAAGACTGCGACCAACATTAATTCGAATATGCTCGTCTACCAACTCAGACTCCAGAGTTGACTCTCTTACTTGCCAATCTCCATCTTCTAAAGTCGCCGTTAAGATTGTCGCAAAACGTACACCTATCGAAAACGCGATTAATGAGCCTCGCTGGTTGAGCGTTAGTTGGATTGCTTTTCCCGTCGTCAGCTTATTCAGATCCAACCACGGCTGTACTTCACGTATCAGAGTCATCACTTGCTGCGTATTTACGTCATAGCGGCGCAATACACCTATCAAGTTCTCTCCAGCAGCTAACCTCAAGGTTATAATTGAGCTTTTCGTGATATTTTTAAGCTTCTTAGCCTCATTAGTACCAATATTAACGTCAGCCAGCGCCCCACCAACTGTTGAGCGAAGTTTAGACTCTTCAGGCTCTGATGTTGCGGTCACTACTTTTTCACAGGTGCAAGCAACCCCTACAACTAAAGCTGCAGCCATTAATAAACCGTTTTTTATCATGATTATTCTAGTGCTAAAATTGCCAAAGGGTTGATCCGCTGCTCTTGATATAGCAACTCAAAATGAAGGTGTGCTCCTGTAACACGGCCTGTCGCGCCTAACGTCCCAACTTTACCGCCTCCTTGTATCCTAGTCCCCCTCTCTACCTCAATTGTATCTAAGTGGGCGTATAGGCTTTGATAACCATTTTCATGCTGCACGAGCACCACATTCCCATACCGTGACGGTAAGGTTTTCGCATCAGCAATAACAACCGTACCGCTGGACACAGCCATTACTGGCGCACCAACAGGTGCAACCAAATCAATGCCACCATGCGCCTTTGAGTTTCGAAACTCAGAGATATGCCCATAGTGCGAACTCACCCAAAAGTTATCTAATGGGTTGTGCCAATGACTGGTATTTACGTGTAGCGCGGGCGCGGCTTTTATATTCACCAAGCCGAGTAAAGTCGTGAGCAGCAAGAGCAAAATAATTAGATAAACAGGTTTATTGGATTGAGGCTGAATAATTTCCTGTAACCTGAGTTTGTAATCGGCCAAGCTCAAGGCACCGGATGAAAAATTAGCTGCACTTGCAAAAGAATGGGTGTTCACAGAGTGTTTAAGTGCAGTCACCAAGGTTGCAGCATAGTGTTTTTTATTTAATTCAAAATGTGTCACCGTAAACTGATCACACCTTAGCTCTAAAGCATGGACAAAGCTCTTTTCCATTCGCTTTACAAAAGGGTTAAACCAAAGAATGCAACCGAGGATGCTCCATGCCACTAAAGCCAAATGATCTTTATTACGTATATGAGTCACTTCGTGACACAGTAAACTATATTGCTGTTCGCTATCCAATTTAGAAAAGTAATTGGGCAATACAATTTTGCAGTTAGTAATACCGAAAACAAAAGGAGAACAATTAATAGGAAGCTGAATGCATGGCACCGAAGTAACGGACTGCTTGAAAGGCTCAGATGTACCTAATAGTTTATTTATGCTCCGCCAGCTGATAAACAATGTATACAGCTTGCGAATGGCCACAACCAAATAAAGCGCAATCACACCATAAAATAAAGTATCAGCAAATAAAAGTGTACTTTGTTCTAAATTACGTGGTAATTGACTCTGTTGCTGTTCAATATAGCCTCCGAGCTCTAAGAGTACTTTTGGTATATGTACTAATTCAGAACTAGACCCAAATGGTAAAATAGGTATCGCCGACAATACTAATATTGCCCACCAGACTGTCGGAGAAGATGGATACCTACGAACTATCAAATTACCCACATTCAACAGTAGATAACTCGTTAATAGCCATAAAGCTAACATCATGATGGGGCTTACTAATGTCCAATCCATGCCATTGTGCCTTATTCTTTGCTCTTCCCATTTAGCTCATCAAGCAGAGATTCAAGCTCATCTAACTCTTCAGCTTCAATAAGACGACTATCCGCAAACATCGCAACAGGTAGTGGCCCATCCAACTCAAAAACAGATTGAGCAAACTCTTGTGCACAAACAGCAAGTGTAGGTACCTTCTCAACTGCCGCGGTAAATATTTTTTTGTTTCCTTGCTCTCCTACATTGAGCAGCCCTTTATCTGCCATGCGTTCAAGCGTTTTCCTAGTTGACGAGTAGCTCCAAGAAAACTCTGTCTCAATTTCATCATGAATTTCCCTGGCCGTTCTTGGCTCACGCTTCCAAAGTAATTTTAGAATCACTAACTCTGTGTTGTTTGGCTTTAACATACTTCCTCCTGTGACATATGTCGCACTTTAACACACGAGAAAGTGCGACACAAGTCGCACCCTATCAAGTAAGGACGCTATAAAATAGAGGGAATTGGCTTACAGGAGGTTAAGTTGCGCTTTGGCAGTACGCATATAAGTCTGAGAAACAGGCACTTCCAGCCCATTGGATAGTATTAAAACTAGTTTCCTCCCATCTTTTTTAGTGGAATCAACGGCTTCTTTGGCAACCCACCAAGAGCGGTGAGTTTGAAAACCCGGAAACTCGTGGAGTTGCAACAAGGCGTCTTTGAAACGCATCAACAATAAGTGCTCCCCCTTATCAGTGATGACTTTCAAGTAATGGTCGTCCATTTGTAAACACAACAGCGAACCGCGCTTTTCAATAGGGAGTTTATTTATGAATTCAATTGAATTACGCTCCTTCAGTTCACCTACTTGTGCTTGTTCTGTGTCAATTTTTGCTTGCTGCTCAATGATCACTTGGCGCTGCAATTTAACATATGTTTTGACTGCGCTTGCCGCCGTAATAATCCCACCTATAAACACACTGGCAATAATTGATGAAACAACAGATCCCCAATAGCCTGATGACATAGAAAAGAAAGCCGAGACAATAAACGGTGCGATCAACCCCATTACTAGGCTTGCTAAAAAGGTTGAAAGAGCCAGCGTTATCAGTTTGTGGCGTGCCCAGATCGGTAAATAGGCATCAAATATCCGGTCTCCTACCCTTATTGCTGGCGCATACAAAGCATAACCGAAAAAACACATTGTCAGCCAAAAGCCAAGGGCATAAACAAAGCTCACACTATCCATACCAAATGGCTTTAAATAAGCTAAAAAAGTGGCAAACACAAATACAACTACGCAATCAGAGAAAAAATCTCGGAGCGTCCAATATTTTGTTAAACTTTGATTTGATTGAATATTTTTATCATTTTCACGATTCGCCAATTTGACACCTTATAAATCAGACCGTTTCACGAAGTAATTGTCACCCCCCGCGAAATCCAGATTGCTCACAGGGTATCCGCATTTTATCTTGTTTAACGACAAGCGCAATTACGCATCAGAAAATAACAACAGCAGAGGGTAAAAAATGAAAGCCTTACTAGTGACACTTAGTCTATTAAGCACTCCAATAATGGCAAATGAATTAGAACTACGAATTGCTGATATCAATAGCAGTGAAGGAAAGATTTACATTGAGCTGTTTAAAGGTGAGCAAAACTATAAAGAGGGTCAAAGTTACACCGCAAGTATTATTAAAGCTCAAAAAGGGCAGACCACAGCCCACTTCAGCAATTTAGAAGCCGGTGAGTATGTTGTTCGTTTTTTTCACGACATCAACAATAATGCAAAGTTGGATAGTAATTTATTTGGTATTCCTACAGAAGGCGTAGGGTTTTCAAATAATGCAACCGTCCAATTCGGCCCTCCTAGCTACCGAGATATGGTTATCGCCATAAACTCAGGTCGCAATATAGAAAACACCACTATCCACTATTAAGGAGCCGACGATGGAACGCCGACAATTGTTAAAAGGTATGCTAGCAGCGCCATTGGCACATGCCGCAATTTCTAATCCGTGTTTAGCGAGTAACTTTCTTGCCACGGAAGACATAATGACAATAAACCAAAAACGCTTTACGGCCGCATTGGAAAAACGCCCAGAGCTTATCGGTGTGGTCGGTGTCGATTCCAATTACAGACCACAAAAATTATTATTGGAGGGCAAATTACCTGCTGATTTAACCGGATCATTTTACCGTAATGGTCCAGGCCTTCACCAAAGAGCCGGGCAGCGCTATACACACCTGTTCGAAGGTGACGGCATGGTGCATCAATTCCATATCGGCAATGGTACGGTTCACCACCAAGGAAAGTTCATTCGAACCGATAAGTTTAAACAAGAAGAAAAAGCTGGAAAATTTTTATACTCAGGTCCAGACAGTAAGTTGCAAAACAGCCAATCAATTGCGAACCCAGATTCGATAAACACTGCCAATACAAACGTCATACCGGTGAACGGTGAGCTTTGGGCACTCTGGGAAGCTGGCTCTGCGACAGCTCTAAACAGCCAATCTTTAGATACGCTAGGGCGGGTCAACATTGGTAAAAATACACAGTATGAACAAAGCCTAAAAGGGCTTCCTTTTTCTGCACATCCAAAGCTGGAAAAAGATGGGACTATTTGGAATTTTGGCTACGCGCAAAGTGGGCATATTGTGCTGTATCATTTAAGCTCCGCAGGAGCTCTTAAAAACGTCGCGTTGATAAACAGTGGCTTTAAAGGTGGGATGGTACATGATTTCCTTATCACCAAAAACCACATACTGCTGGTTCTCCCTTCGCTGAAACGAGACTTAAGCACAGAGGGGTTATTTTCATCTATTCAGTTTCACCCGCAACAGCCGATGGAAGTATTAGTGATCAGTAAAAATACGTTAAAGATCACAAAACGCTATGAGTTAGATCCTGGTTTTGTTTTCCACTTTGGCAATGCTTGGGAAGACCAGCAAGAAAATATTCATTTTGATATGAGTCTATACCCAAATAGTACAGTTTTACATCACATGGCATCTATGATGAGAGGAGAGGTTAATATTCCCGTTTCACCGGCACAAACCGTGTTATTTTCTCTAATGTCTAACGGAAAAACCAAATCGCATAAAATTGATGGAATAAGTGAATTTCCACGGGTATATAGCCATTTGACAGGGTATAGAAATCGCGACTTGTTCACACTCTCATCAGTTGAAAGTGATGTGTGGAGTGACAGTGTAAGACGCATTAACCTAGATACTGACAGCCAAGATCTATACACCTATGGGAAGGACTTTTTAGTTGAAGAACACGTATTGGTAGATCAAAACCAAAACGCAAAGGGTGGCTATCTAATTGGCACTGCGTTGCATATTCCAAGCAAGCGGACTTGCTTAAACATTTTTCGAGCACAGCATGTCGCTGATGGACCAATTTGTAGAGCTTGGCTGAACAATGCAATCCCACTGGGTTTTCATGGAAATTTTTTGCCTAGCTAATTTATCAATGGATACTGATAGCCCCAATAACAGCCAGCGGCAGTATGCTCACATCCATGCCACCAAATCGATAAGGCGACACAATCGTCGCCTTAAAAGTTTAATTCGGGTTATGGCAAAGCCCGTTAAACGAATAACAGTCTCGCCCCGTGACACAGCCTAAATAGACAGCTGTGTCACACCCATAGCTACACATACCGTAAGTCTCGAAATTTCCGCCACCTACTTCTGCCGTTTGCTTGGCTGCTAGCTCATTTGATGTCTTAGATAAATTTTTTACGCGTTTCTTATTCAATTTTATTTTCATAATTATATCCTTTAACTTATTATTGCTGCCCAATTAACAGCCTTACCATTTTTACCGTTTTTAGTGAGTCTGGCAAATAAAGACTGTCTCTTTTCTGTAACCAAATAAGATAAACCTACCTAGCATCAAAAACATAGATCCTGAAACGAGTTCAGGATGACATCGTGCAAAATGTAACGACAGTGAGCGAAGCGAGTACGTTCAATTTGCGCAAGTAAAGTGTAAAAGGTTAGCGACAACGAGCGAAGTGAGTACGCTTCTTTTGCGCAAGGTGAAATGAGCCGTTTTAACCACTGCTGAGGGACTTAAACGAAAAAAGCCCGGCTCTTTCGAATCGGGCTTTCTTTTATTTGGCGCTTGGCGATGTCCTATTTTCACATGGGAAAGCCACCGCTGGCCGCCCCACACACTATCATCGGTCGGGGCCGACCCTTCGGCTATGTCGTTTCACTACTGAGTTCCGCATAGGCGGGGTGGCCTTCCACGGGGCTGC
>NZ_JASJUT010000014.1:0-159650 GCF_030135505.1 Pseudoalteromonas obscura | reverse complement strand
TTAACTGAAGGGCCGTTGAAGACTACAACGTTGATAGGCGAGATGTGGAAGTGCTGTGAGGCATTGAGCTAACTCGTACTAATTACCCGTGAGGCTTAACCATACAACGCCAAAGTGGTTTGACTTGTTAGAAGTTAAGAATAGAAAGTAGACGAAAAGAATTTAATTACGCTTCCAGATTTTAGTGAGGTGTTTTAAACATCTTGCACACAGAATTTCCTGGTGAACATAGCATTTTGGAACCACCTGAACCCATGCCGAACTCAGTAGTGAAACGAAATAGCGCCGATGATAGTGTGGGGTTTCCCATGTGAAAGTAGGACATCGCCAGGGCCCAATTAAAGAAACCCGTTGCAGAAATGCAGCGGGTTTTTTGCGTTTATGACACAACATTTTGGAACCACCTGACTGGATGGCCAGCCCCGTGGAGGGCCACCCCGCCCATGCGGAACTCAGTAGTGAAACGAAATAGCCGAAGGGTCGGCCCCGACCGATGATAGTGTGTGGGGCGGCCAGCGGTGGCTTTCCCATGTGAAAGTAGGACATCGCCAAGTGCCAAATAAAAGAAAGCCCGATTCGAAAGAGTCGGGCTTTTTTCGTTTAAGTCCCTCAGCAGTGGTTAAAACGGCTCATTTCACCTTGCGCAAAAAGAGCGCTCTCACTTCGTTCGCTGTCGCTAACCTTTTGCACGATAAGCGCAAGGTGAAGGGAGCAATCTTCACCACCGGCAAGGTGTACTCCTTCCTTTCTACTTCAGTCAAAATTATTCAATACCGCTAATCCTTTGCACCCTAGGCCCTGAATCAAGTTCAGGGTGACGAAAAGGGTGGCGGCCTTAGCAACTGTTAAACTAGCTCACTTCACCTTGCGCAAATTGAACGTACTCACTTCGTTCGCTGTCGTTGCATTTTGCACGATGTCATCCTGAACTCGTTTCAGGATCCATGTTTTTGATGTTGGGTAGGTTTTGGAGATGACAGTCTCAGCAATAGTTAAAACAGCTCACTTCACCTTGCGCAAAAGAACCGTACTCACTGCGTTCGCAGTCGGTAGCCTTTTGCACGTTATTCACCTTGCGCAAAAGAACCGCACTCACTTTGTTCGCAGTCGGTAACCTTTTGCACCTTATCGCCTTCTTATCCTACAGGCACAAATATAACGATATTGCCTGTGTTAACCATAACTTTCACACAGTTGGTGGATAAGAGATTTGTCATGATATTGCTACTTCATATAACAAAGAGCAAAACACATGGCATTCTCAATTACCCATGATCAACTTGTCGGTATCGTACCTAACGCTAAGGCTGAGGATATTGAAAAATATATTGAGGCATTAAATGAAGTACTGCCGCAATTTGAAGTTAATACTCCTTTACGTGCAGCCCACTTTATTGCCCAAATAGCCCATGAAAGCGGTAGCTTTCGTTATGAAAGCGAAAACCTTAACTATAGCGATAAGGCGTTACAAGCAATATTTGGAAAGTATTTTCCCACCGAAGAAGAAGCGCAAGCCTATGCGCGTAAACCGGAAAAAATAGCTAATCGTGTTTATGCCAACCGCATGGGCAATGGCAATGAAGCATCAGGGGACGGCTGGAAGTATCGTGGTCGAGGACTGATCCAGCTTACAGGAAAGGACAATTATCATCGCTGTGGTGATGCACTTGCAATTGATTTGGTCAATGATCCTGAGCTCGTGGTTGCAGATCCATCGCTGACAGTGAAAACAGCTTGTTATTACTGGGATAGTCGAAAACTCAACCAATACGCTGATCAAGATGACTTACTGATCATTACTAAGCGCATCAACGGTGGGACCCATGGCCTTGACGACAGAGCTGCTTTTTTAAATCGCGCGAAACAGTTTTTAAATATTGCTTAAGGAAAAGAAAATGGACGCAATTAGTAAAATGTCACTTATAGAACTCAGTAGCCACTTTAGTGCTCTTAAAGGTGAGGAAGTATGTTGGCCACGTATTGAAAAGATGGTTAGTGACACAGCAAAGAGTTGGAAGCAAAGTGGTAAGGCGCCTAACGAATTATCTGTTATGCATATTTGGTGGCATACATGCTACGAGCTGCTGGCACCACATCAAATACAAATAAGTGCACTGAACTACCGCGATGAATATATAGAAATTAAAAATATTGGCCCCGCAATCATTGATTTAAGTGGGTGGAGCTTAAATGCGGGGGACAAAGGTCAAGATTTCACTTTCGCTAAAGACACCTTGATATATCCAAAAGAGATACTTCGCATTGAAACTCATCCAGGCAGTGCGCTCAGTTTTGAAAGCAAGGCACCTATTTGGAATAACCAAGGGGACAAAGCGGAATTAAAAGACAAAGATGGCGCGGTGATTTCTACCTGGCTATATGGCGATGCTGCGCATGAAGATGTGCAAATAAGCCAAGTCAATTTTGATGGCCTAGAGGCAAAAAAAGAAGGAGATGAGTTTGTAGAGGTTGCAAATAACGGCAGTGCAACTATCGATTTAACTGGGTGGCAGTTGGTCGGAGACAAGGGGCAGCTATTTGCTTTTCACGACGGTGCCCTACTCAAACCCGCAGGTATTATTCGCATATATACAAATCAATATCATCCAAGCACGGGCGGTCATAACTTTGAAAGTGCTAAAGCATTATGGTCTAACCGAGGTGGCCACGCTGCGATAAATGACTATCGTCAGCAGTGCGTCAGTGAATACCACTGGTGAAATAAAGGGGGCATGGCCCCCCAAATAATCATGCTAAATAAAAAACAAACGAACACGATTGAAGTTTCTTCGGACATTGCCCAAGTGATTCAAGATGGCCAGCAGCTGGTTGCATATATGGCCAAAGATGGCGAGGTCAGCCTAGATCCTGAATTAGCGCAAGTAATGATCGATGCAAAATACAAACTGCAAAAAAAGCAGTGGAATGCGCAAGATGAAGCTAACTTTTTGCACAGTTATGATCAGTTGGCCAAAGCAGTCGCTCCCGTATCAATGGAAAGCATTCGAGCTATCTCCCGCAGTGACAATGACAAACCGAGTCAGGCCGAAAAAGCGGTTGCTTGGTATCGTCGCTATACATTGGTGGCATTAATTTGCTTACTGTTAGTCCAAGTTTATTACCTATTCGGCCATGCCTTGGCACATGACTTAAAAGACTTGTACGAATCTCGAAATGAATGGCAGCTCAGGTTAGATAGCGAAGAGCCAGATAGTAAAGAGTTTAAGCAAATACAAAATAAATACGAAGAAATCGGGCAGCGACTAGATGCAAATTACAACTTATTGAAAGTATGGAACCGTATCTGGTTGATGGGATTTAGTTTTGATAGTGACATTCCGCCGTATAGTCAGGAAAAACTTAATGTAGAGCTGCGCAGATTGGAGCGAGCACAGGCCGATGCGAACGCACTAGACAATTTAAATCTGGCACAAACACGTCTAACAGCACGACTGCAGTTATTTGAAAATATGCTGTTTGCACAATCCGTTTTAGAAGTATTACAAGGGTATGTTTTACCTTTGTTATACGGGTTATTAGGTGCTTTTATTTTTGTCCTACGAGATTTGCTGCGGGAGATCCGTGCGATCACATTTACTTCCGATAGTGAGATCCGTTACCGCTTACGTCTTACCTTGGGAGCGCTAGGCGGCATGATTATTGGCTGGTTCTTAAACCCTCAAGAACTCTCTGGATTGGCCTCTTTATCGCCAATGGCAATGGCATTTTTGATGGGCTACAACGTTGACGTGCTATTTGCAATCATGGATCAAATTATCGACAAGTTACGCGGTGCAATGGCTGCCAATGACGGCTCAAAAGGTAAATCAACTCAGGGCAGTGGCAATGGCTAACTTCTCGAACATGGAAGAGTGTAAGAAAACTTCGTGCTTTCGTCACTGTTTGTCATGACTTAACCCGATTATCGCTGAGGTTCTTTGTGTACTGTTTGGTGGACTTAGATACAGGAGAAAAAAATGGAATCGGAGTTTCAAGAACATCCGCAAGTACAGGCGAGCAAGCATGGGTTTAGTACTGTGCTGTCACAGTGTCAGGCAATGGCAGAGTTTTCTTTTCACAAAGGTATTAAGGTACCTGAGTCCATTATGGTTAAGTTGGAGCAGATGCATGCCCAGGATGAAAGTAAGATAGAAGCCAAAGTGTTAACTCAGGTACATAATCGCCTTACTGACTTGGTTGCCCCCGCTAAACCGGAAACCATTTGGTTAATGTCTGAAGAAACAAAAAAAGGAAGCTGGTTGTTGTTTTTGGGCCGTGTGCCGCTGATCAGAAAAATGATGCTGGTAGCGATAATATCTTTGGTCGCTTTAATTGCGTTGAGTCTGTCTAGTTATATCAACAATGAAAATATGGTCGCGAGCATGTTTGATATGGAGGGCACTCGATTATTGTATGTGCAAGCCATCTTGTTGGCGTCAGCCGCGATAGGAGCGTCATTTGCTGCCTTATTTAAAGCGAATAGCTATGTAACGGCTGGGGTTTATGATCCCAAATATGAAAGCTCGTATTGGGTCAGGTTTGTGGTCGGGTTGATCGCTGGGATTATTTTAACTCAGTTGATCCCTGTCAATTTGGATGCGGTAGCAAGTGCGGCATCGAGTGAGACAGGCGGTGCGCCTGTTAGTCATGCGGCGCTTAGGATAACTATGGCCTTGGTTGGTGGGTTTTCTGCAAACTTAGTCTATAAAATTCTCGATCGTATTGTTGAAACCGTACAGTCTTTTATTTCTCCCACCGTGCCAGATGATCCTCAGGTACTTAAACAAAATTTAGAAAATCAATTTAGAAAGCAAGAATTGGAGCAGTTGGCGTTGTGGAGCCAAGGCATAGTAGCTATTCAAAGCCGACTGGCATTGGAGCCAAATATGCCCAATAGCAAGGTGCAGCAAATGTTGGCTGATTACCTAAATGAAATTATGAATGCGCATGAGGAGAGGTGAGATGCTTAAAGCCACCATCAAGATAATTTGCGGGATTGCAATGATACTGGCCCTCAGCCTAGCTTCGGGCTGCTCGTTGAACTTGGTATCCGATTACGATCGCGCTTCTCAACAGCAAATGATGAAACTCATGCAAAAAATAGATGGGTTTTACTTACATATGCAACATGTTGACGTGCCAAAGAGGCAGTATTCACACTATGCAAGTAGCTATCTCAATATTGAAGTAGATGTGAATGCATTGCTTCAGCGTCAAAAGGTACGTTCGCTTAATGAACTTACCATAAAGCAAGTGGAAATCCTGCTGCAATTGTGGCAGCAAGCGCGCAAAGCGCATCAAGAACAAAACAGTATTTCAGATTTTATTATCAAGCGTCGTCGCTCTGAATACCAGCGGGTATTGCTGGCAATGATACGCGGCGAAAAAAGTAAAGCACCATAGGAGAATTTAAATGGGACTCAATATAGCATCAACGTTACAGAACGCAGTTAGTCAGGCAACTGGCGAGTTAGGAGAGTCAGGCGGCGCGATTGCTGATGGGCTTGCAAAAATTGTTGCGCAAAAGCAGGAGAGCCTGACACAGCTAAGCAATGCGTTATTGCAAGGGGAGATCAGTGAAACGGAGTTTGCCGAAGAAATTAAAAGGGAAAGCTTAGTGATTGAGGCTGAATTAGTCAGTATTGAAATAGCTGGCAAAGCTGCTATTCAAAAAGCGGTTAACGGCTTTGTAAATACACTTGTAGGTACCATCACCAAGGCTGTATAAACTTTTTCTTAAATTTGAGTGCAAGGATGCACCCTTGAACAATATGGTTGTTATGCCTGAAAGAATACGAGAAGAGACCGATTAGCAACTGGCCAATACCTTTAAGCTCATACTATTTATAATGGAGATCGGTGATGAGTAAAGGTAAAAAACGCGTACGTTGGCGCCGTGTCCGAGTATTCAAGCCCTACAATTATTACTACCCCTTAACGGTAAAAGCACCACATACAGACCCCCAAGTGGTGCAAAAACAACGGTCGAATGAGGTTGTGGAAGGAGAGGTTACTACAGCGGAACCTATAGCGCAGTTAGGTGCAGATCTAGATAAAGTGATTGGCGACTCTCACGAGCCACCTTCTATGCAAGTTGATGAACACAATAGCGACATATTAGATGAAGCGCCTTTGGCGCTATTTGAGCCAGGGCAAAACCCCTATATTTTTTACTTACAGCAAGTGCCTGTGATGCTGCAAGGCTTACCCGACGAGGTGGCGATAATGACCCCTGTTGAATCGGCACCAGAGTTGCTTGAAGAGCCTATACACGCTCAAGAGACACAAGTTTCGCACATACAGTGTGAGGAAAAATGTGAACCACGACAAGCGCCAGCTGCGCAAGATTCCACTGCTGAACTAGGTCAATCCAACGACATATATCGTGATGAAGGTTATTTTTTAAATCATCCACAACGCAATACATTTGATTCGGCCAATACACGTCAAGGAGTCAAAGCGCCACAATTGGCAGATTTACCAGCCCGCTTTGGTGGTCATCAAGCAAACCGTTCCACAATAAGGTCACACATAGCGACGTTACTCTCTCGGCACTTGCAAGCACTAGGTTTAACGTTAAACGAGTTTGCCAGTTGGTATCAGAGCCCTGTAGCCCTAGCGCACTGGGTTGCAGACATACCCTTGAATAGGTTGGCCCAGATTTGCAAACCTTACCAACAAATACCTGTTCAAAAGATCACCATAGGGCAATTCTTATCCAGTTGTGCGCAGTTGCAACATGGTGATATCAGCCTGGCAAAATTGACGAAGCGCCTTCTTCCCATATTGGCAGTTTATCATCATCAGTATCTAAGCGGATCTCTAGCGGACATTACCCAGATACATCGTGACCATGTGCAAAATTCAAATGCGCCTTTATGGCTACTGCAATTTCAAAATAATGCTGTCCACCTCTACGAATCGGCTCAGGGACACGGGCAGAGAGAGCCATATCCAGTTTGCAAAGATGGCCATATTGACTGGCAACAACCAAGCCAAGTGGTGTTGTTTTCATTGCCCAATGCTTTTCAACACAAGTTGGAATTAGAATACTTGGCAGCTCAGCAGGTGTGGCAGCCCTTGTTAGAAGCCTCGTTATTGGAGTTCATACATTCGCAGCAGTGTTTACCTGATTAGCCCAATTCTTCGCTTGATGAGGTCAGTAGGATAGGCCTAACAACATAACCAAAACCATGGAGCAGAATGGTATGACCAACCTCGTATTTCGTTCGTGCGTTGCAAGTGATGGACGTAAAATTGCGCTGTTATCAGATCAACTTGATGTAGAAGAAAAATTCGATAATGGCTACAAAATTGCGTACAAAGATAAAGACGGTAAAGATACGCCGGAGTTATTAGCAAAATGGAAGGACGCATACACAGTGCACTCTAGAGCATTTAGTATGTTACCTGAAGGCGATGAGATCCCACCTTCAGTACAGCAAGGTTTCAACACCATGGTATCGAGCTTACTCAAAGGGGTTGATATTCTATTTTGCGATTACAACCTAGGTGTCGAAGGTGATTTACCCATGTGTAATGACGTCATGGATAAACATCGCTCAACAGACTTCGTGCTATTTTCATGTGATTCATTGGTCGGTGGAGACCCAAAAGTCCAACCGCACACAGTCGCATACAGTGCACCTCGATATGAACAGGGTGAGCAAATTGCCCAACAACACCGCATTTATTGCAAAACAGAGGCTTCAGCTTTTTGCCAAGCCATCAATGCCATTGTGACACAGCGCTCTAAAGACAACTTGATCGGTGGTCATATTCGGGATGACATTGATGCTTATATTGGTGAGCCAGCAATCGATCAAGAAGCTGCTGATCAGATACTCAACCGTTTTGTCGAGACATTACAGAGCCATGGCAATCAAACGCCTGCACTAACCCACCAAGATACTGAGTAATCGCTTATATAAATACGCACTTTTGGTCAAGCTTATTGGTTGATCGAAAGGGCGTTGTTTGATCACAGGAGTGCCTTTTTATGGACCCGACCTTTCACTATTACGGCACCTTTTTAGCTGCCTTGACTATGGGGTTACCTGCTCAGCAAGCGCAATCATTGGCATATTATACGCATGCGGCATCACGCCAGACACGGCAAGAGATACCTGCTCCTTTTTATTATCAAGGCTACCGATTCACTCCTGTTCTGACAGCTGATGATGAGAGTCGAATGGGAAGGCATTGTTGTAACTTAGCTTTTCAATCATTGCCAGCCTTGTTGGAAGCGAGTGACGATGCTGATGAAAGGGATACAGCTTCGCAATCTCAAGATCACAATACGGATTTAATGGTGCTGAAAAAGCCAAAATTGGTGTGCCAAAATGGCTTGATCACACGTTGTTATTACAACCCTCTGACCGATATTGATTGGCAGCAAGGTGGTGAGTTTAAAAGGCATTTTAGTCAGCGCTTGGCCAAAAAAGCCAATTCATATGCTCCCCGTGTTGCTGCACATCCAGATTCACTAGGGCAACAAGGCCAAGAAACACCAAGTATGCAAAGCGATGACAACTGGCATGTGCCAACCAAGCTCAATTCGGCGGTAGACAGTGCGTTGGCTCGGAAAATGCTCAATGATGTGATTTATAAAAGCCATTACGACAGCCAAATAAAGGGGTTTTTACTGCCGCTGTTTGGTTGCCGACTACATGTATATCAAAATACTTGGCAAGGTAGGCGTGATCGAAGCCTCGCCTATATTGCTGCCTTTCGTGCCAGTTGTTACGCAATACATTGTTGGCATAAACGTATTCCGCTTAAGCACATTGGTAATTGGCATGACAGCCACCTGCCTGTCTATGTCGTGCGGGCAATTCGTCAGGTCGCGATGCTTTTGCAAAAGCCCAGATTGCACTCAGGTAATATTGATATAGAGCAGAGCTGGGCTAAATTAGTCGCCCAGAATATTCCTGAGGACGAGCTGCACAGTGTGTTCTTACATGGAATTTCATTGCGTGAAACTCACCTTTTGGATCTGGCACTGGCTGGCGGGGCTGTTAGCGAGCGAGGCTGGATCAGTGATATCACCGGGTTTAAACAGTCTGAGTGGTTTAAGTTCAACAAGGCAGCGGCCTATCATTGCGATTGGTTATCGAGGCAGTTATGTCAGCATGAATTAAGTGCATTCAATACCGGCCAGTCTTTAGGTAATCATGATATGTGGCGCTAATACCAGAGATAATTTAGAGGGAAAAATACAATGCGTTTACTCGATTTGATCGTGATAGTGTGGTTGATTCTATTGACTCTATACGCTCTGTCTCCCAGCTTTCGCGCATTAGTTAATCTATGGATATAACAATGTCTCCGCTGGCATTGCACAGTGGTTCTGGTCTACATGAATCAGCCTGTGACGTTGAGTTACAACAGAGCTGGCCTTTTCTTTTGACCCCCATATACCGTGAGGATGCCGAGGCGGCTTTACGCAAGGTATCGGAACAAACTTGCCATAATTTAGGGATCGATGCATTAGGTGATATTCGCTGTGCTCGGCGTTTCGTGCAGGGTTGCGGCAGTCAGCACCAATGCCGTTATGCGATACGCCACACAGTCGCAGGGTTGATTGGTGGACTCGCTTATGGTCGACTCAGTTACATCGGGTCAGCTGATATTGCCGAGCTCAGTTACTGGCTAACAGAGTCTTTCCGAGGCAGAGGCGTGATGACTTGGGCGCTTAAGCAGTTATTCATGGAGATGGCGCAACAAGGGATCAATAAAGTCGTTGCCAATGTGTACGTAGAGAATGTGAAATCTCAAACGTTACTATGTCGCTTAGGTTTTCATCAGGCGCACAATGTCGATGTGGCGATACGTAGCTATCATCTCGCGCTCACTGAAAGATTAGGCAGCAAAGGTGCTGCCTAAGGGGTACTGCCTATAAGCTGCGTCCGCACCATACAATTCGGCCTGCAATACCGTGTTGTTCTGCATTTTGTGAATTTATTTGCCAGCTGGGATAGTCTTGGTTGTCACTGATCACAGCGATATGATCTGACTTTTGCTGTAATCTTTTTGCCATTAATCCGTCTTGAGTTTGAATAATATAGACGCCAGCTTTGCTGGGCTGCTGTTGGCTTAAATCAACCAGTACCATGTCGCCATGCTCTAAGGTCGGCTGCATACTGTCACCCCGCACAGACACAAAAGCCAAGCGCTCACTGTGAACACCTAATTGTGACTGGAGCCAACGCTTGTTGAGTGCAAATTGTTCGGTGATATCTTCTTGACCGTTAACAGCACCGAATCCTGCACTGGCCTCAACATCAAGTTTAGGCACTACAAGCAAGTCATCTTGACTATGTTGAGCAGGTGCATCAGCGGCTTGTACGCCTGTAAGTAACCAGTTTAAGTCTACTGAAAATAAGCTATATAGATGCTCAAGATACGTCATCGAAGGACGGCCAAGCCCTTGGCAAATTCGGTAAATATGGGATGGCGACTTGCCAGTTAGTTCGGCAAACTGGCGCTTGTTACCGCCTGCAAATTGCTCAACAAGGGTCACAAAGCGACGGGAAAATGCTGTACTCATGGACTTGCTCTCAGCTTCAAAAAATGATGAAAGCGCAAGGGTACGCGTGCCACCTCTCGGTGTACAGCAAAAATAAGTGGGAGAGTTGGTTTTTCAGCTTTTGGTGTGAAAAGACGAGCGTGGCGGTTTGGAAAGTATATACATTAACAAAAGGCGAATATTGTCGCCTTTTGTTCAGATAAGTCGTTACTCGAACTTATCTTGGCAAGGTTTAGAACCTGCACAGGTCCAAGTACCTAAATTTCCACCTGCAATATGTGGAGTTTGTTTTGCATCGATTGGACGTTGTACTGAAAGAGATTTAACAGACTTTTTCGATAGTTTAAGTTGCATGATTAAAATTCCTGTTTTTTATTTTTGATTCTCAATTTAGCTCAGTGAGTATTTTTAATTTTATAAACTAAATGAGGTGTTATTATTTCGTGCTTCATTGCACAAAGAGTAATCTATATTAACTTATCCATATTGTAAATAGATGTTAATTATGTGGTTTCTATTTTAGTGTGGGGTCATTTCTCATTGGCAATCGAGCTCAGTCGAGTACAATTACACTTTGTTGTTTTAATCTATCGATGTTGGCTATGCATTTTGATTTTTCACCTGTACAACAGGTTTTCTCACACTTAACTGTGCCGCCCAGTGAAGTTTCTCGTCTTTTTCATGGCCGAGGACGTTGTTACCCATCACTAGAACAATTGACCATTGATTGGCTGTCAGGTCAGATCATGTGTACTGTATTTAAAGAGCACGATGAAGCATGGATGGCAGCATTGCGCGGTTGTCTGCACGCGTTTATGCAAACGCCATTGGCGCAACAGGCTGTGACATGCATTTTTATTCAACATAGGTATCGCACCGATAACTCAGTTGAAGTGCTATATGGCACGCTGACAGAGCAGCTGGAAGTGACAGAGAATGGACTGAAGTTTGAGCTGTCGCTTGGTAAAAAGCAAAATAGCGGTTTGTTTTTTGATATGTGCAATGGTCGGGCGTGGGTCAAGGCGCACAGCGACAACAAAAAAGTGTTGAATCTTTTTGCCTATACCTGTGGGTTTTCTGTCGCTGCGATCGCAGGTGGTGCTAAACAAGTTGTCAATCTTGATATGGCCAAAGCTGCGTTAAAACAAGGCCGACGCAATCATCAGTTAAACGGCCATAACTTAGAGAATATCTCCTTTTTAGGCCATGATTTATTTAAGTCGTGGGGAAAACTTCGCAAAATGGGGCCTTATGATTTGGTTATCATAGATCCGCCAACGTTTCAAAAAGGCAGTTTTGCACTGACCAAAGATTATCAGCGTATTTTGCGCCGCCTACCTGAACTGCTGAGCTCAGGCGCGACTGTTTTAGCATGTGTGAATGACCCGGCTGTACAGAGCCAGTTTTTAATTGACGAAATGCATCGTGAAGCACCTAGCATGGCATTTGTAGAGCGCCTTGAAAACCCAATTGAGTTTAAAGATATTGATCCACAAGGTGGGTTGAAGTGTTTGGTGTTTAATAAACAAAGTTAAGTTGTTTTATTGCTCAGTTGCGAGAATAAGTAAGGTGTGAATTAGCGGCTACACTTAATACATGTTTATGTGGAATGCAGGTTGCTGTGCATATATTTGGTGTTGCTCTTTTTGGTATGTTGGTGAGCAGTGGGCAGGTGGTTGCTTCAAAACCTACTGCGCCCGTAACATCTTCATTGTGCTCGGCAAAGGCAAAAGTCGGTGTGGTTGCTGGGTGGCCACCATTGACCAGCGTTTCAGAGGCTGGAGTCGCCGAAGGGCTAGATATTGAAATAGCCAAAATGGTGTTCAAGCAAGCTGGGATCTGCATTGAATTTATTCGTCTTCCTTCCGCAGCACGCAGTTTTGCGCAGCTCACTAAAGGGGTTGTCGACGTGGTGTTGATGGTCAGCTACACCTTTAAACGCAAACAGTGGGGACATTATACATTGCCGTATCGTACCGAGCGGATGCGACTGTTTTCTTTAAAACCTCCTGACTCTGTATACTCTTTGAGAGCTTTGCTCAGCTCTGAGACCACCATTGGCTTGAGTATCGGTTCTTACTATGGCGAAGAGATCAAGTCGCTCGCCAACAATGAACGCTTTGGCAATCAATTTATAGGTATTTCAACGATCCAAAGGCGTATAGAACTACTGGCCAAAGAGCGTGTAGATTTTATTATTGAAGACGAGATTATCGGTAACTACCTCACTCAAAAATACAGTGATAAGCCCATTCATATTTGGGCTTATCCCGTGCATGATAACGAAGTACACTTTCTATTGCGCAAAGATAAATTTACGCTAGCTCAGCGAAGATACATTGATCAGGCCATTGTTGCTCTTCGACCTTCAATTCAAAGTCTTGTAGAACAATATAGGAAGCGACAACCCTAGATTGATTAAACGCGGCCGCAAAAGGCTCTTGTTTAACTTTGGTCGTCATCATTGTTTTTCTTATTCAATATCGAGCAGCCGTTTGTTGTTGCGCACTATATCGGCAAGAGGCTGCTTATGCTTCCCCCAGTAGATTTCCCTGTGATATACGATAAATCCCCGGGTTTCACCTTGTCTGGTCCGAGTATAGGAACTTGGAAAAGTATACACTCAAACAGACACTTTATGCTGAACATGGTCAAAGTGGTTTGTTGTTTATCGCTGTGATTATAGAGGTTTCAGCAAGGAACTTGAATTAAGGAGAAACGAACCATGCGAAGCCGATTTTTATCTCTATTGTATGACTTTGCTCTTGAGTCATTGCATAACCACAAGCGTATTCGCAATGCTAAAGTGAACGCGAAAATAGCACACCTAGAAAAAGCCAAGTCAGTCTCTACGATAGATTGGTTACACGTCGTATTGCTGATCCCTTGTATTTTATTGTTTATCCCTTTTGCTGCTGATCACATCGTGCAAGGATTTGCAATGCTAACCCATCTGCCTCAGTGGTACCGATGGCTGATTGGTTTGATGGTACTTGCAAATTTTGGATTAAAACTAGCTGAAAAATATCGTATTTGACTGAGTGAAAATAGATGAGGGAGCGGATATGCCTGAACAGCAAAAACCAATTTCGGATCGACAGAACAATGATGAATATGAATCACAAATCTATCAACCGCTAACTGCCATAGAAGAGCTGGACGGTATTGATCGGGAAGATGAAGCGGGGCGGCAGCCACAAGATATTGTTATGGTGCTGGTGGGGAAATGGGCGATGCCCACAACAGTAGTATTGGTCCTGATCACCTGTTTATCGGGCTACTACTTGAACGTTGAGGCATTTACGCCGGTAGTGGGCATGATTGCGCCAGTGGTAATGGCGTTGATCATGGTGATAAAGGAAGCATCTATAGGTCAAGAGCAAGATGAATCCTATTTAGATAGAGAAAGAGAACGATCTGAGCGTCGACGTCAATCTGAGATTGAAAAAGAGCTTAAATTGGCACAACTGGCCTATGAGGAAAGGCGTTTTCAACAAGAGTTGACGGAAAAAATGCGTCAATTTGATAAAAGTGCAGCAGCGACGCAAGATTTTGTGGCACTGGCAAAAGATATGAATAGTCAATTGGCGGAGTTAATGAAAAAAGAAACTGAATTGGTGGTGGGGGATACGCGAATTAAGCTAGCTGATGGCAATACGCAAGTTGCGCAAAAGCCAGATACCTGCCTGGAGATCAAATAAACATTACAATCTTTCAAGTTTATAGAGCGATATGTTGTGGGTGATTTTTGTACAGTTTGTTAGTCTGGGCATTGCGGGTTTACAATTGGATAACAGCCAGCCAAAGCTCGCCGTTATACGCTGGCTAACAACATGGAAATAAAGGTATGAAAACAACAAGATTAGCGGTCATGGCTGCACTGGGTATGCTCAGTGTACCGACTATGGCATTGGACTGTACGCAATTAAATGATTGGCAACCAAATCAAGTATATACAGGAGGGATGGAAGTTCAGCATTTAACCGCAAAGTATACGGCAAAATGGTGGACACAAAATCAAGATCCAGCCCTGTACTCTGAGCCAGAAAATGTATGGCGAAAAGATGGGATCTGCGATCCAATTGGCACGCCTTTACCGATTGTAAAACTCGATGCTCCCCTCGATCAAAGCCGTCACGTTATTGCTTCGCCTGTGACAATCAAGGCAACAGCTTCTCACCCAATGAATGTCCCGATCAAATATGTTGATTTTCGAGTGGACGGCGCGGTGATAGCGACAGATGATGTTGCACCATTTGAAGTATCGTGGACTGCAAGTGGGCTTGGGGAGCACACGGTTTCAGCCGAAGTTGTCGATGAGGTTGGTGGGCGCGCAAGCTCCGGTCAACGTACCATCACAGTGGTGGCTGATGATGTGATTGTGCCGCCAAGTGGGTTTAAAATCGTGGGCTACTTTCCTAGCTGGCAAGGGCAAGTGGCTGACATTCAATTTGATAAACTCACCCATATCAATTATTCATTTTTATTACCCAATGCCGATGGTTCGTTACAGCCATTAGAAAACCTCGCAAAAATGCAGCAATTGGTGAGTGCAGCGCATGCGTCGGGCGTTAAAGTAGGTATCGCCGTTGGCGGTTGGAATGGTGGCGATGACAGTGCATTTGAAACCTTTGCGAGCACAGCTCAAGGCCGCGCGACATTTATTCGCAACCTGATGGCGTTTGTTGAACTCCATCAGCTAGACGGTGTGGACATGGACTGGGAATATCCTGATCCGGGCAGTTCAGCAACGAACTTTGCACTTTTGATGAAAGAACTAAACATTGAACTCAAGGCAAAAGGTAAGTTTTTGACTGCGGCTGTTGTTGCGCTTGGGTACACGGGCGGTGGGGTATTGGAGTCTGTCTTCCAAGACGTCGACTTTCTCAATTTGATGGCATATGACGCCAACAATGCAGATCATGCCAGCTTTCAATATGCGCTCGACTCAATTGCATATTGGCAAGGAAGAGGGCTGAGTAAAGAAAAAACCGTCTTGGGCGTCCCCTTTTACTCTCGTCCAACTTGGCAGGCTTATCGCACTTTGATCGCGCAAGATCCTGCTAATGCCTGCCGTGATAGTGATGGTACGTCTTATTACAACGGCATTCCGACCATACGTGCAAAAACCCAGTTGGCGCTCGATCAGGCTGGTGGCATTATGAATTGGGAACTCTCCCACGACAGTCAAGGAGCCGCATCTTTATTGACGGCAAAGTGGGAAGTTGCCCAGGGCTTGGTGCCGAGTTATCAGTGTGATGGCACGGGTGGTCCAGACAAGCCAACACAGTGTGCTGATATTCAAGTTGATCCAAACCAATATGTTGCGCACCCCGACTGGCCCAATGGAGATCACGCTGCATCCGCTCAACGAGTTCGCTATCAACAATCTGTCTATCAGGCTAACTGGTGGACACGCTCGGTACCGGGCAGTGATGGAAGCTGGCAATTTGTTTGTCAGTTTTAGATTTAACTGACAGATAAAAGCCGTGTACCCAGGTGCACGGCTTTGATTGTCATGATGTTTAATTGATTACTTGACACATGTTGGATCGTTGCCGATCAACTTCCAAGGGCCATACAGACCTGATTCACTTGGAATATCACCACGAGTCCAATAACGAGCTTCATATTCAGAACCACGATAGGTTACGCGGTCGGGCCTGACATACACAGTACCTTTATCCCAAGTACCATTACACACATTTGAACCGTCGGTTGCCGTAGCAAAAACACGTGCAACATAAGTTGTTGTACTGCCATCTACTTTAAAAGTAAGTGTGGTCTGCGCAAGTCCTGGTGTGGTGGCACTGAATTCAACACTGACTTTACAGTTTTGATTTTGCGTCAGTGTACTGGCCGAGCAGCTATCTACCGTGGTGACCAAGTTGCTGGTCACACCGAGTGCTGCTACGTTGAGTTGATTAAAGGTGAAGGTTGGACTGCCAGTATTGGTAATCGTAAATGTATGGCGGACTGTATCACCGACAACAAAGTCAGCCAACGTAGTCTGATCTTGGTAGCCCACTTGAACTGGCGCAGTGCCCGACTTCACAGACTCGATCCACTGATCAAATACGGCTACATCTGCATACACTCCATAATTATCTGGTCGCGCACAGCCGACACCCCAGCTCACAATGCCAAGCTGAACAGTTTGACCGCCAGATTGAATGACGATGGGGCCGCCACTGTCACCGTTACATGAGTCCTTTTGGCCTTGCGGGTAACCTGCACAAAACTCAGTTGCACCGACATTACTATAGTGTCCACCTGTTTGACGACAAACAGCATCAGACACCAGTGGCACATCTACTTCATAGAGGTTGGTTGGACGAGTGCCTCCTTCTTGCAAACGGCCTAATCCCGCAACTGAGAGTAAATCGCCTTCACGCGCATAATAGTCGATTGATGATTGAGCGAGTGTGACACTGGCACCTTGTGTAGGCACTCGGGTGAGCTTTAAAACTGCAATATCATTATGCAAGGTTTGGTTATTGTAGTTTGGGTGCATATGGATTTGTTCAACGGCGATACGGTCACCGTCGTTGCCGCCCAGAATAAAGCCTGCAACTTTGACGTTTAACTCGCTTGCTGTGCGGTTGCGAACACAGTGGGCTGCAGTCAATACATAGCCGTCACCAATATAACTACCACCACAAAATGCAGTGGTGCCATTTGCTCTCAGAATTTGAGTATAAAATGGCCAGTCAGCCGTATTTGCAGGCATGCCGCCGACAATATTCGGTGTGACATCGTTCAAAGCCAGTGCTGGTAAGCTGGCCACGACCGTTGTAGCAAGCAGGGTGTGTCGCACTGCACGTTTGATTGAGTGTGTTGTTCCTTTCATGTTGTACCTATGTTGTTCACTTGTTAGACAAAATTTAAGATACAACTAAATGTTGCAGAATGTATAAAAAATGTGATTGAAATGATTTCATTAAGTTGGCTGTTATTTTTATTAGTCTGTTGAAATATAGTGGTTTTTATTAGCCTTTAGGTAAGTGGGATTAATCAGTATGTAAATTTTCGTTTACTTTTTTTGCGCTATTCTCACGTGGAAATGTAACAAATAATCAGACAATTAGACCTATTTGGTAATCAACATCAACCGTTTTATTGGCTGCTAGAGTGCGTCGAAACACCAAGGTGATATAGATACTTGAAACCAAGCGATTGGATCCGAGTAAATATATGTTTGTCCTTTTTAGACATCTTAAAGTCCTTAAGGACACCTTAGCAATAGGATATGCTCATGGCTTAGGAGGTGTTTTATGTCACAAGTAGTTGGTTTTTTTATTTATGACGAATTTCAAACGGTAGATTTGGCTGGGCCACTGGATGCGTTTGCGACGGTGAATGAACTGCTCGCACCCCGTGAAGCTTACAAGCTAATCACACTGTCCGCTGACGTCATACCTGTACGCTCTGAAAGTGGGTTGAAGACATTGGCTGATGACACGATAGCACGGTGTGATGTACTCGATATGTTGGTTATTATTGGCGGCCGAGGTTGTCAAAAAGTCATACATAACCAAAGTGTGATGGCGCACCTGCAACGAGTTGCAGCAAACAGTAAACGAGTTGTGAGTATCTGCACCGGGGCTTTTATTGTTGCTGCGCTGTTTCCCGAGCGTACATTGACCTTGTCTACACACTGGAACTTTACGGAACAATTGGCGACCCAGTTTCCGCATGTCACTGTAGAGTCAGAGAAGTTATTTGTGCAAAGTGAAGAAGTGTACTCTTCTGGAGGATTAACAGCAGGTATTGATTTATCACTTAGTATCATTGCGCAAGATCACGGCGCAGCGATGGCGCAACAAGTGGCGCAATATATGGTGATGTATGTTAGACGCAGTGGCGATCAGCGTCAGTATTCCAGTTTACTCAGCGCACAACAAACCTTGTCTCAGCGTTTTCAAGGTGCCATCGACTTTATTCAAGACAACATAGATAAACCGCTTTCGGTAGAGCTATTGGCGGAGCAAGCGTCCCTGAGCCCTCGGCATTTTCGCCGTATATTCACCGATAAAATGGGGCTTTCTCCAATGCGCTTTGTACAGCATGTTCGGCTGGAAAAAGCGAAAAATTTGTTGTGTACAACAAACTTATCGATTGCGCAGATCAGTGTCATGACGGGGTTTGGTTCACCCCCTTTATTGTCGCGAAAGTTTACCCAGGCATATAGCGTCAACCCGACGCAATTTAGAGAAAACTTTACCTTAGAGGCTAAATAATGAAAAAAAGAATAATGATGTGGTTGATGTGTTTGTGTTGTATGAAGGTAAATGCGCACTCTACGGATCCCGATGCGTTTCATGTCGGTATTTTATTGTTTGATGGGGCACAGGCCATCGACTTTGTAGGCCCCGTTGAAGTGTTTGGCCAGGCAGGTTTTCGCCTCACCACGGTAAGTAAAGATGGCGCCGAGATCACCACTGCTATGGGCTTAAAAGTGACGCCGGATCAGCGCCTCGAACCTACGATAAAGTTTGATGCTATTTTGATCCCAGGAGGCAGCATTAATGGCCGTTTAATCGAAGATCCCATCATTCAAAACTGGATTGTGGCGCAAAGTCACTCCGTGGATTATGTAATGTCAGTGTGTAATGGTGCGTTTATTCTCGCCAATACCGGCCTGCTCGATGGGTTGTATGCGACGACTATAGAAAAAGCGTTTGATAGTTTTGCAAGGCAATATCCTGCGGTGAAATTGGCGAGAGATAAAAAGTTTACTGACAATGGCAAGGTACTGACAACAGCGGGACTATCTTCTGGTATTGATGGCGCGCTATCCCTAGTTGCGAAAGTCAGTGGAATGCGCTCTGCGCGCACTGTGGCGGCAAAAATTGAATACGATTGGGTGCCTAGTGGTGGTTATATCAGAGGTAAAATGGCAGATCGCGTTCTCCCTGAATTCGGTGCGCTACCTGCTGGGGTGGCTTTATTGGACAAAACGTTTCACTATGGCGATGAGCAAAACTGGTTTCAAGGTCATGTTTTCGATATCGGTTCAAAGCAGTCATCTCGCTTATCAAGCTGGCTTGATCAACAAATGAAAAGCGCTGGTTGGCAAGCTGTGAGCAGTGATAATACGTTAGTTTGGTCAAAGCGGTTGGGTGAGCAGCAATGGCTGTTGCATGTCAGCGTATCTCATCTGCAAGGCACACAATTTTCCACTCAGCTCACTCTTAATCGCCAGATCTAACCCTCATTCTTACTCTGTTTTGGCTGCTCATACTATGTGATGCAGCCATCCAAAATTGCTTCGGTTAAGTGGTTGACGGCTAAAATCAATTCTCCATGACGATGAGTGTGCAGCCAGATCTGTGATCTGAGTGTATGAAGATCGACTATTAGCTTCGGGTCCATACAGTATTGAATGACTTGGATCCCGAGCTCAAGACTACTTTGATGCTTATTGAGCAAGGCATGTTGCTGGGCCAGTTTATTTGATTGTGAAAAGGTACTTTTGAGCTTGGGAACGTCGTTTAACCAATGTTGATATTGGGCCATTAATTTTGAATAGAGCGCTGTTTTATCTTGCGACTTAAGGCGGATATACCATTGACGCAAGTAGCTGCTTTCAGCTGGCAAATAATCGACCAGCGCATCCAGCGAGGCATGTTGGTGATATTGTCCATTCTGATACTTGACATGATGTCGAGTGTAATACTGGGCTTGTTCGATCAACTGGCAAAAACGTTTGAGTGCGTCAATATCGCCTTGGCCACTAAGTGTGGCAAGCCCATGTAAGTGCTGAGATTGGTGTTTTAGTCCAAGGCGGTGAGTGGCAAATTTATCTAACTTTGCCAAACGCTGATACATACTGGTTTCGCTTTGCAGATTAACAGGGGACCATAGGCGCTCGGCGATGGCAAACAGCCTTGGCCAGAGCCGCAAATCGAGATTGTATGGCATGACGAGCTCGCTCCAAATGGTTGCTTCACCACCTAAAATGCGTGTTTTTGCGTTGTCCTTTGGCACACTGGCAAAGTAGGGTGGAGCTAGCTTGGGTACTTGAGGCAAGGGGCGAATTTGGTGTGTATACGGGGTATTACCCACTAAGATTTGGCTCTGTGAAGGCTGGTTTTTTGTCAAGCTAATACGCAGTGGTCCCATCCAGGTGTCGATACTAAATCGTATCATCTGTTTAGACTCTTCAAGGTCTTCAATCTCAATGACTTTTCTGCCATCTATCGCAATGTAGCCGAGGTGTTTTGCACGTTTATCAGGTAATAAGACAAAATGTCCCGTGATAGGGCTGCCCTTTAGCCGAGTAATTGAAAACTGCCAAGCCTGCCCACTTTGCATTGAGCTTGTGTGCTCAAGTGTGATGCGCTTTTGAGGCTGCGGGTCGTTGCGATAATGGTAGCTGGTATACTGCGGTTGATCGACGTAAAAGCCTGCTGATAAAACGCCCATATGGCCGGCATTGGTGAGTTGGGTTAGTGAGTCGAATCCGCGCCAAGATTGGATCACCACAGACTTGTTGAGATCGGGTTGAAATATTTCATCCCACCCCATCAACACTTTATTGTGCACGCTGAGTAAGGATTGCACTTTAAGATTAAAATGATTGTGCAGCTGCGCCGGTGAGGCGAGTGAGTGCCGTTGCATATATTCCTGCACAGCTTGGCTGTCGTGCCAATGGTCCGGTTTTACTTCATCCCCACCAATGTGCACATAGGGATCGGGAAAGATGGCGGTCAGTTCAGCAATGATGTGTTTTATGAAGGTATATACCTCTGGGTTGCTCGGGTCGAGTAAAGGCTTAAAGACACCCCACCCCCTTTCCATTTTGTACGGGCCGGGGTGTGCCATCAATTCTGGGTAGGCAACCGCGAGTGCAGATGCATGACCGGGTAAGTCTATTTCGGGGACAACGCGGATCCCTCGTTGTGCTGCATATGCCACGATATCAGCCATGTCTGAGTGGGTATAATATTGACCATCAGCGGCATGTTGTTGCAATTTGGGATAGTGCTGACTGGCAAAACGCCAACCCTGATCGTCTGTTAGGTGCCAGTGTAAAACATTGAGTTTGGCGGACACCATACCATCCAATTGACGTTTAATCGCTTTGATAGGAATAAAGTGACGTGCGCTGTCAATCATCAGGCCCCGCCAATCAAATCGAGGTTGATCGTCTATGTGTAAGGAAGGGAGTTGGTTTGGATATTGATATGCCAGCTGCCTTAAAGTTTGTAGCCCATAATTCAGTCCCCAATAGTTTGCTGCTTGGACTCTGATCTGAGAGGGTGAGATGTTTAGTCGATAGCTTTCATCTTGATGAAGGCTGGGATGCATAGGTGTAGAGCCCGTGACATCAAAAATAATATTTGCCCGTAAAATAGATTTACTAAAGCGAACATTTTCAAACGTATTTCGTAGCTGTTGTTTGAGGTAGTGAGATTGCGATGGCGCAAGGTTTGGCAAATACACACGCAGCGGGATATTGGTATTAAAGGCACCGGAACCGAATTGAATGCTGTTTGGATAGGGCATGAGATTGACGTTAGGCAGAGCGGCCCAGACGGGTAAGAAGCATAATCCAATTAATAGCACTATTAAGCGTATCATTTCCATTCCTTGTTTACTTTGGTGTAGATGCGGCGAAATTTTATACGCCCACGTTATCAAAGTCCGTCATAAAAACATACACCTAGGTTTGATTCATCAATCTTGTATCCGGCGTTTACCATAGTATTGCGTTACTTTGGCTCAGTATCAGGTGACTGCCACTGTTAGTTTTATAACCACAAAATAGAGGCTAACAATATGGGTGATTAAAGTGACGATAGTAGGCAGCAAACTGGGGAGCGTGTTGGTTGTTTTTAGCATGGTTTGGCATACCGCTCATGCGCAGCAACGCCAAGTCGAATTTGAAGGCTCTGCGTTACTGAGTGAACAACTATTGCCTACTCAGAAATTTGTTTCTGAGGGCAGTGAAAACATTGACGTCGACAGTGAAACTCTGTACTCAATCGATTTGGAAACAACCATACACCAGGACCAACATAGTGTCTTTATTTGGTTGGAACACAATCGGAACCAACCTGCTGATGGCGTATCTGCATGGTTGGAGAATACCAATGAAGATGCGGGAACGACGTTGGATGGTGACGATACCAGTAGAACCCAATTGTCATCTTTATACTGGCGGTATCGCTTTGCTGAGCAGCAGAGTGAAGTGATGGTTGGGCTGGCCGAAGTAAGCATGTTGTTGGATACCAATGAGATAGCCAATGATGAGGTTGGTCAGTTTCTCGCAGCTGGATTTGTCAATAATCCCTCTATCGACTTTCCTGATTATGCTCCTGCGATACGTTATCAAGGCACTATCCCCAAGGGGGATTGGCAGTGGCGTGCCTTGCTGTCAAACGCTAAGGGGTTGGCTGACAATCAGGGTAATTATGCCGATACATTCGCTCAAATTGATGGCTCAGAGGGTGTATTTATAGCGTTAGAAGGGCAAAAAAAACTGGCCAATGACACCTTGCTAACCTTAGGCAGTTGGCACAATAGCGATACTAAACGATACGGTACCTATGGCGCTTGGTACACGCAGCGAGGTGCGTTTAAATTGCACGGACGTCTGAGCCAAAGTGTCAGTTACGAGCATACTGAAGACAACTTCGATAGCGACAAAAGCCACTTTGCCAGCGCGGTCGCGCAGTATCAATACCAAGATTTTGTTTTTGCATCCGGGCTGAGCTATCTATCAAACCAATCGCGAGACAACGACTCAACTATCACGCGTATGGCAGAGTGTTATGTTCAATATCATTGGTCGGAAAACTTACACACAACGCTTTCCCATCAATGGCATGATGGTGTTGTAAATACTGAATCTCCCCTTGAGGCAGCGCCGCAATTAGTGGCTAATTGGCAGGAAGTGGTAACACTGCGTATGGTGGTGCACTGGTAACCAAATTGGTTACGCTTTGGTGTATTGTTTGGGAGGGACCCCAAACACTTTTTTAAATGCAGTGTTAAACGCACTGCTCGATTCAAACCCTAATTGCTGGGCGATCATCTGTTGAGATTGTCCAGCATTGAGCATTTCTACGGCGCGCAAAGCCCGAAGTTTTTGTTTCCATTGACTAAAGCTCATGGCAAAGTTTTTATGAAATAAGCGGTTGAGCGTGCGGCTGGAAGCGCCGACGTGCTTTCCCCACTGCTCTAATGTGACAGGACTCCCTGGATTGGCATAAAGCTCAGCAACAATAGGGTGAAGGCGTGTATCTTGAGCTCGTGGAATAAAAAAGTCACTGGTGGGGGCTTGCTCCAAACGGTCGATAAAAACATCGATAAAACGCTGGGTTTTGTCATCTAGGGTATAGTCGTCTGGCCAAGTGCATATTTCCAAGATCAAGGCTTTTAATAAATCGCTGACCACCATTGATTTGGCCTGATCTCCAAGCAGAGTTTGGTATTTTTGGTCAATGTAAACACTGCGAAAGTGCCCCCCGTACCGACAATAGAGTTCATGGCCAACATTAGGGGGGATCCAAAGGGCTTGTTGAGGTGGGATCACAAAGCTGCCTTGAGGCGTAAAAATAGTCATGACGCCATCACTAATATACGTCAACTGTCCCCAGGGGTGACTATGTTCTTCAACATGTTCCCATTGTGGCATAGTTGTGGCGCGTGGAAATACGGGCTTGCCTAATTGGCTACGCTTGAAGCGAGATTTCACACTCACCCAAGAATTATTTGTCTGTTTAGATAAGTTTTCTGTCATATTTTTGGATTTAGGCCAGTAAAAATTGAGCATATACTAGCCAGGCGTTTCACTCAATGTGCTTAGGAAAGTAAATGGAAAAACAATCATTCTTGCGGTTTACACCTTCTCCGATGAGCTTTTTAGTCTTAGCAACCTGTGTAATGGCGATGACATTTGCTGGCTGGACTGCAATGCTGAATAATTTTGCTGTTGAGGCAGCAAATTTTACTGGCGCCAATATGGGGATGCTGCAATCACTGCGTGAGATCCCGGGCTTTTTAGCATTCACCGCGGTATTTATATTACTGGTATTAAAAGAGCAAACCTTTGCGGTTGTAAGCTTGTGTCTGTTGTCTATTGGTGTTGCCATTACAGGGTTTTTTCCAACAATTTATGGCTTGTACGCTACGACAGTTTTGATGTCGATAGGATTTCACTATTTCGAAACTTTAAACCAATCGCTCAGTTTGCAGTGGTTTAAAAAAGATGAAGCAGCAGAAAAATTAGGCAAATTGTTATCGATTAAGTCTATGGCTTCGCTGGCAACATTCGCAATTATCTGGGTGGGATTCAGCTGGCTGCAAACCGACTACATGTGGATGTATTTATTGATAGGTGGCATGGGGTTAATTGTGACGATATTTATGGCCTTGACCCATCCACAGTTTATTGCTGCGGCAGGGCAAAATAAAAAGCTGATTTTACGCAAGGAATACAGTTTGTATTATTTACTGGTGTTTTTCTCTGGCGCTCGTCGGCAAATCTTCATGGTATTTGCAGGCTTTTTAATGGTTGAAAAGTTTGGCTATGATGTCGCACAAATTACCGCGTTGTACATGCTCAATCACGTGATCAACATCTTCTTGGCGCCCAAGATAGGTAGCTGGATTGGACGTATTGGGGAGCAAAAAGCACTTACCGTTGAATACACAGGATTAATTGTGGTCTTTATCGGATATGCCTTGGTTGAGTCAGCACAGGTCGCCGCAGTGCTATATGTTGTTGACCATATTTTCTTTGCCATGGCGATAGCATTGAAAACGTATTTTCAGAAAATTGCACGGCCAGAAGACATTGCATCCACTGCGGGTGTAAGCTTTACCATCAATCATATTGCGGCTGTGGTGATCCCAGCAAGTTTTGGTGTGGTTTGGCTGTATGACCAGTCCCTGGTATTTTATTTTGGTGCAGCACTGGCGGCGTGTTCTTTATTGTTGAGCCAGTTTATTTCGCCACATTTGCGCAAACTAAACGCTTCGCAAAGCTCGTAAATTTGCTGCCAATTAGCGTTTAAGCTACCGAGCATTTAATACTGCATATTCATAGTCTAACAAGATAGTTAGCTATGAGTATGCGTTATGACATCAGAGCCTTTGACCTTTTCTGTTTATGCTTGTATCCGTCGCAGTCAAGCAACGGACCAATTGGGGTTGCCCGTTAGGCACCCCTTATACCACCGCCATGCCAGTTTAGTGTTTAAGAACAATTGTGATCAGTCTAGCTATGCTTATGGGTTTGGTTTCAATGGGTTTATTCGAGAACCCGTACCAAAGCCAGAGAAGTTACTTGCCAAAGAGAGGCTTTATCGCAAGCTGTCGCGCCAAGGGGTAGAGCGCCTATTTATAAAACTCAATGATATCGATGCGGCCAGTTACAACATTGCGACTTACAATTGCGTGGACCACCTTGTGGTTTGTTTGCAAGTGCTAGGAAGACAATCGCGATTATTCAATCGCTACCGATATCTCAATAGGCGCTGGTATGGAGGGTATACATTAAGGAGAAAAGTCCTTTAAAATTTTTGCGGCTTTGGTACCAACCTCAGAGAAGTTCTCAGTGCCTTTGGTCATGGCTTTTTGTGCCTCTTCAATGACTTTAACATATTTAGGATCACCGGTAGCAAGCAATTGCGACAATGCCACACCGATGGCTGTTGTCGTGATAGTGCTTAAGTTACGCAGGTTGTCTGTTGCATCCTGCACAGCCATCGAGGTTGATTGTGCAACCGCTTGTTGTGCCTTAACCAAAGCAGCTGGTTTGTCAGCCATGTCAGTTTATCCACCTTGCGCTAGGATGAGAGCGCAAGCAGATGAGACTGACGCTGAGGTGTAAGTTTGCGCACTTTGTTGTGCTGTGATTGCATTTTGCATCATTAACCCGACGGTATCTGCTAAAGCAGAGTCACTCAGCTGGGAAATGATTTCGTCAACACTGGGGCCATTTTTATCTGACATAATTTTCGACCTCTTAAAGTTAAGGCGAACAGCCTATTAAGTGGACTGTATTTTTGTCTGCAGAGGCAGTAAATGCCTCTGTGTCGAGGCTGTGTTACTGGTCACCATCTTTTTCTGTAATGGCGGCAGCGGCACGTCCGAGTACCGCACTACCTACGGCACCTAAGGCATTCACACCTTGAATTGTTGCAGCTTGAACTGTGATTGCTGCTTGCTGTTGTGCATTGGTTGCATTGTTTCCTGCGTTGGAAAGTGCGGCCCCCATTGAAGCATAGAGGTTACCCATTGCCATCGCAGGGTTATCGGCAAGCACCTTGGTATTGACTTGGGTGATTGAAT
Organism: Pseudoalteromonas obscura; assembly: GCF_030135505.1. Taxonomy (NCBI): domain Bacteria; kingdom Pseudomonadati; phylum Pseudomonadota; class Gammaproteobacteria; order Alteromonadales; family Pseudoalteromonadaceae; genus Pseudoalteromonas; species Pseudoalteromonas obscura. The sequence goes on along the minus strand of NZ_JASJUT010000014.1, from coordinate 132,817 downwards.
CAGTGATTTGTTTATTGACTGTAGGGTCTTTAGTCGCCATTGCGGTTTCCTTCTTCGGTTTAGTAATGGATCAGGTATTAGCCAAGGAGCTGGCTATTTATTTCACTTAGTGCGTCGCTGATTTGCTCTTCGACGGCCTCTAATTGCTTGGATACTTCTTGATTGACTGAGTCGGCTTGGGCAAATGGCGCAAGCGCATCGAGGCGTTGGTCATTTTCGGCAAGCAGATCTGCCACTTCTTGCTCTTGTTTTTCTGAGAGTGCTTGGATTTGTGCCATATGCTCTTCATAAAGCGCACTGTATTTGGCAAGTGACGTCATGGTATTTACTCCGTCTCTGTTGAGTCATCGGTTTTTGGTGGGGGATCAGCCGCTTGTGTTTTTTTATTTTTCCCAAAACGGAAAAGGTTAAAACGGGGCTTTTTCTCTTTTTTACTCGGCTCTGCCTCTGATGGTTCGGCAACCATCACTTCATCACTTTCCTCATCAGTAGGTGCTTTGTTATTGCCGGAAGCAGGGGGCGTACCCGGTGTCTTGAGTAGCCTGGCACATGCATTGGTAATGGACGCCGCAGTGGTCATTTGAGCATGCTGCTGACTGGTTACGGCGTTGTGCATGGATAGCCCGAGCGTTTCAGCTAACGTGGTTTCAGTCATGCTGGTCGCTTGTTGCGAAAAAGGCACACTGTCTTTGTCTTGCTCACTCATGATTATCTCCTCGTGAATTCAAACTGGTTATTCGCTCAACAACTGAGCAATTAATGCAACCTAGAATACGAGGTATGGCCGTTTTAAAATCGGGTAAAGTGAGATTTGATCCGGGCTTTTTTAGGATTTTGGGGGCATGCCCCCAAGGCTGCTGTTATTCTTGATTTTCATGTAGAACGGTGGCAATTTTTTCTCCAACTGCACTGAAGTTATCTGCTCCGCGACTGACGATTGACTGCGCATCTTCAATAATCTTGGAAAATTTTTCATCTCCAGTTTCAATATACTGAGACAGGGCTACACCGATTGCTGTGGTGCTCAATGTATTGAGGTTTCTAAGGTTGTCGGTCGCATCTGATAAGGCCAATGCAGTGGACTGTGCGATGGACTGCTGTGCGCTCTGCACAGCGGACTCCGCCGCGTCAGGTGCACTGTTGAGGTTTTCCATAGTTAGCTCCAAACAATAAAAAAGCTCTTAGCGCTGAATTCATCACTAAGAGCTTGGTTGGGATAGTGGATCAGTATCCTGTGTTCAAGTCGTCTGAATTCAATTAAGCGTCAGGCTCAATGATTTCTTCTGCACTGCGGCCGATCACTGAACTACCGATAGACATAAGTGAGTTGACACCTTGTACTGTTGCAGCTTGCATCGTGATAGCAGCTTGTTGCTGTGCTGCTGTAGCGTTGTGCGCCGCATTACCTAACGCTTGGCTGGTAGACATGAGTAGGTTGCCCATTGCCATAGCTGGTGTTTCACCAACCACTTTGGTATTTACCTGAGTAACCGAGTCGGTTACTTGTGCATTTACTGCATCTGCCATGATTGACTCCTGTTAATATTTTAAATTAGAAATAAAGGTTAAGATTAGGGTGATTAGCCTTTCTCGATGATACCTTCAGCGCTACGACCAACGACTGAGCTGCCGATAGACATTAATGAGTTAACGCCCTGCACAGTTGCTGCTTGCATTGTGATTTGTGCTTGTTGTTGTGCTGAAGTTGCGTTGTGAGCAGCATTACTTAAAGCTTGGCTGGTGGACATTAACAGGTTGCCCATTGCCATTGCTGGCGTTTCACCAACTACTTTAGTATTTACTTGAGTTACTGAGTCTGTGATTGCTGCGTTTACTGTATCTGCCATGATTTTTTCCTCATTGGATAGTTAATTAATCGGCCGGATTAGCCTTTGCTAAGAATTTCTGCTGTGCCACGTCCCACAACTGCAGTACCCGTTGACATCAAAGAGTTGATGCCCTGTACTGTAGCTGCTTGCATCGTGATCCCTGCTTGCTGATTACCCGTCGTTGCGTTAAGCGCTGCAGTGCCCAATGCGTGACTTGTTGACAGAAGTAGGTTGCCTGTACCTGATGCAGGCGTAGAGCCTGTGACACTGGTGTTTACCTGAGTGACAGAATCTGTCACTTGGGCATTTACACCACCTGCTGCACTTGGTGCTGCTGCCATAGTGTTTTCCTTCTATTGGTTAGATATTCGCCTTATATAAGGCGGTGTGTTTTATCCAGATTTACTGGTAAAAACTATTTCGACGCTTTGGGACCCATGCTCAGCAGCATTTCACTGGCCAATGCCGTATTTGTCTTGATAATGGCATTGTGCTGGTGTTGTGCGAGCGTGGCATTGTGCGCGGCATTACCCAATGATTGAGCGGTTGCTTGCAATAACATATCCCTAGATATCCCAGGGGCTTGCTGTGCTACCAACTCATTCAATTGTTCTAGTGCTGCAATGTCTGCCATGGTGTTACCCGTCGTTTTCAATACAGCCAGTTTAGGCATTAACACGCCTGATTAATCGGCTCAAAAGATTGAAAATTAGGGGTAAATTGGGCTCTTATGGTTGATATTTTTTTTTGTATTCGCGCGGTGACATATTGGTATAGCGACGAAAGATTTTTTCAAAGTGGCTTAAATCACCAAAGCCCACTTCCATGCAAAGATCGGTGATCCTGAGATTGGGATTGTGTTCAATGAGTTCACATGCTTTTCGGATCCGCAGCTCTGCAAGGATTTGTTTAAAGCTGCGCTGAAGAGCACGTTTGAATAAATAAGACAAGTGAGAAGGGCTAACAAACGCGTTGGCAGATAACTCCTTTAGAGAAATATCACGTTGCCAGTTTTGCATGATAAAAGAGAGTGCTTTTTGCAAGCTGGGATGATATTTCTGAAAAGGAGTTAAATTACCCGCTAACAGATGGTCAACGCACTGTTTGTTTGAAAGGCTATAGTCAGTGGTCGCAGCCAATTGAGGGTAAATCGAGGCCAGTGTCTGCTCACCTATGTTGTTTTCTTGAGCCAAAGTAAACGCGCGCAATAAAACTTTTTCGAGCTCTGCAACATTGTTGGGCCAGCGATAATTTTTTAACATCAGCTTTGCTTGTTCTGTAAGGTGCTGCTCAGGGCTTAGTTGATAGAGCTCTGAAAGTTGTTCAACCATAACCTGAATATCTTCAGGTCGCTCGCGCAGCGGCGGGATATTGAGGTTAAAAAAATTGAGCTTATGCCACAAACTGGGTAAAAACTGATCGCTATCTACCATTGCTTGGATGTTTTGTTCGCTAGAGCTTATCACGCGCACGCGCTGCAAATCGATTTTGCTGGTATAGCTGGTGGCGTTATTACTCTGTGTGGTCAGTTGCTCTAACAAGTACTTTTGCTGGGAAATAGAGAGGGCATCAATGTGGCTGAAGAATATACAGCCTTGATTCATCGAAGTGTTGATGTGGTGCAGTTTTTTTGCAAAGTCTTCTTCATCACAGCTTGCACAGTCAATTTCGTAAAAAGGATGGTGCTTGGCGTAGCTGCTAAAGTGAATTGAGCAGGCAACGTCAATGACCTCAGAGCCAGACTCTGCTTGTATGAATACCGGGCATAATTTAGCAGCTATACGCTCAATAGTTTTTTCCAAATTCAAAATTTGATCACTGTAACCCTGCAACGAGGCACTTTTACCCAAATATTGATGTGACAAGGTTTGAATAGCATTGCGTTTTACGAGTATACCTATCTGGTCAGATAAATTCGTTAATTCGGAGGGTGATGTACCGGGGAGGTCTGCGTGCTTTAACAAATTTAATGCGCCGATGCGCTTTCTTTGATAAACAATCGGGTAGCTTCGTGCACTTGTTGGTCTATGGTGCTCTTGGTCGAAAAATATATGTGTTTTAACTTGTTGGGATGAGTCTTCCACTTCTAATGAAAGCTGTTTTAGCACACTTTCAGAGCATCGTGTATTTAAGTAGCGTGTCAGTGATTGGGTTAGTGGTAACTGTTTTTTAATCGCATCTGTGGGCGACATTATGGGTGTTGTTGATTCATTCATCGTTGACTCCAAAGCAATATAACTTTTGTCTAGCGAATATCCTTTCTAAGCGAAACAACCATATTTGGTGTTTTGCATATTGGAAATTTACAAACAAGGTGAATTAAGGCCGTGGATACAACTTAAGGAATTTTATTAGTTTTCAATCGGGGTATATTACGAACTATTAATTACATATTATTACGTGAAGGTTAATTCTAGGTGTAATTATGGTGTTATTTTTGACTTTAACGCAGCAAGTTAACTTAGTTATAGGTCGGATCTGGATACTTGTAAAGAAAGGCAAGAGAGCAGGCATCACCTACTCTCTTGATATGTTACAGGGCTTTAAATCGTATTGCTGTGCCTCCGCTAGTGGCCAGTTGCAATGACAGGGTATCTTCGGCTGTGACGATTTGTTTTTGGATGTCTAATGCATACGGGTTCTGCTGCCAGTTGGCATTTTTACCATCTCGGTATATGTGTGCTTCGTAGCGCTGATCGGCTGCTAAAAAGTCTAGTTTGACTTTGATATCTCGCGCATGTTCATCGGTGATAGCACCTAAATACCAGTCTTTACCAGTGTATTTTCCACGCGCGCGTTCTTGTCGTGCAAACACCACATAGTCGCCAACCTCACCTGCCAAGGCGATACTGTTTTCCCAATCGGTTGGGACGTCTTTGATAAACTGAAAAGCGTCAGGTCTTGCAAGGTAGTTTTCAGGTAGATCGGCTGCCATTTGTACCGGGCTATACAAGACTACATAAAGCGCAAGTTGCTTTGCTAGTGTCGTCTGTGGGCGGTTTGTTTTGTCACCTAGACCGTTAAAACTCATGTCAAATATGCCTGGAGTAAAATCCATAGGTCCAGATAGCATACGGGTGAATGCTAACATAGTGGTGTGCTCTGGGGGATTTGGAGGGGTACCCCAAGCATTAAACTCTTGGCCTCGAGCCCCCTCGCGGGTTAGCCAGTTGGGATATGTACGGCGGAGTCCTGTATCCTTAATCGGTTCATGAGTATTGATACTGAGTTTATATTTTGCTGCGAGCTTCACGTTATCGAGATATTCATTGACCATAAACTGACCATCGTGCCACTCAAATCGGGCGTGTCCACGCTCATCAATACGTTTGATATTGCCGCCATCTGCGACATATCCAGTTTTAATTTGACTGACACCATTTTGCGCATACAGTTTGAATGCGGCATCCATTTGGTTGCGGTAGTTGCTGACATTGCCGGATGTTTCATGATGGCCGATAAGGCGTGCACCCACCTTTTCGGCATGGGTTTTAATGGCATTAAAATCAAAGTCAGGGTAGGGCTCGGTAAAGCTAAATACATCGCCATTAAAGAACCAATCGCCATCCCAACCAGTATTCCAGCCTTCAACTAAGACACCATCAAAACCATGCTCAGCGGCAAAGCTCAAATACTCTTTGGTTCGCTCAGTGGTTGCGCCGTGTTTATCGCCGCTCCCCCACGTGTTTTTTCCTATGTGCATTCCCCACCAAATACCGGTGTATTTTCCGGGCTCTACCCAAGAAACATCACCCAGTTTATTTGGTTCATTGAGGTTCAAGATTAGGCGAGAGTTGAGCAAGTCGGTAGCATGCTCTCCCACTTGTATTGTTCGCCATGGAGACTTGAATCGGCCATTGGTTTTGACCGCTACTCCATCGGACCATGGGGTGAGATCACTGATAAATGTACCCGGCCTGCGTTGATTGAGGGTCATGCCTGCATAGTCAACCAGAGCGGCTTCATGGATACTTAAATGCACGCCGCGTTTATTCCTAAATGTAAATGGCGTGTGGACATGTGTAGCATCGTGCAGTGGTGTGGTGTTATAGGTATATTCATAACGATTCCAACCTCTCGCAGGGATCCACCAAGCTTGACTATCACTGCTGTCGGCGACACTAAATTCAGTGAGTTCCCGGGTGATATATCTCGCATCCGCTTTATCAACTTCGTAGCGAAAACCCAGTCCATCATTAAACGTGCGGATCCGAACTCGGTATTGTGTATTTTTTTTACGTTTATCAGCAAAAGTGACCAATAGCTCATTGTGGTGATCAACAATCGTACGGGCTTCACCCCAAGGCTGTTGCCAAGTGTTGTTATGTGATTGGCGCTTAACAGCACTGATATACAAGTTGTCTCTCATTGATGGTGCTCTGGCAAAGTCAAACCCAAGCGTTGACGGGTTGATCACCGTGTGTCCTTTGAAAGCGACTTGATACTTTGGCTGTGAACCATCATCACTGATGGTCACAGTGAGCTGCTGATCCGGTGAAGAGACTTTAAAACTGGCTGCGTGTACAGTGGATGTCAATGACAATAAGCTGGCAACGAAACCTATGGTAGAGCAAAGTGAATTTGAATAGCGCATGTTTTTTCCATATAGGCAACTGGTTATGATTAGCTTACGGACAAATTTTGCCTCTCTGAATGGTTTGCATACGTATTCAAATTTAAAATGCGATGAATGCATTATTTGCGTCGTCCGGTCTATACTCAAATGAAAAATAAGGCCAGATAAGGATTGTGCTCAATGCAATTTCAGCAGCAAGTAAATAAAGCAATAACAAAGCGTGCTCGGTGGCAATACGGAGTGGCCCTAAGTGCTTGTTTGATGTCTTCAATGGGGGTGGCAAAACCATTGACACTTAACGTTACGGGCAAGGATGGGAAGCCAGTGAAAGAAGCTGTGGTGTGGTTTGAAAGTAAACAACTTACTTTGAAGCAAAACACGCTCAAGCAAAGTTATAAAATGGGGCAAAAAGATCGGGCATTCACACCGCATATCTTAGTTGTACCAAAAGGTGCGGAGGTCTCTTTTCCAAACTATGACTCGATTTTGCATCATGTCTATTCATTTTCAGCCGCACAACCGTTTGAATTTAAGTTGTACCGCGACAATCCACAATCCTTAACCTTTGGCAATACCGGTGTAGTCGAACTGGGGTGCAATATCCATGACTGGATGCTCGGCTACATTCTGGTGGTCGACTCGACCTATTTCGCGGTGACAGATGAACACGGTAAAGCTGTCATCGATATGCCAGAACAGTTGCAATCAGAATTGGTCATTAATGTGTGGCATGAAGGATTTGCCAATTTGGATCAGCCGGAGCGCAAGCAACTAAAATCGCTGCCAAATACATTTACCTTAACCTATCAGCTCAATCAGTCTTTGTTTGAGCTGAAAGAAGACTTTTCAGATGAGTTTGATGATTATGAATAACAGCACAAAAAATATCTTTGTCATTCCGTCTATGTGCGCACTGTTTGTTGGCTTTAGCAGTGTGTCCAGTCAAAGTTACGCTGGGCAGCATAAAGGGGTCGTGCAAGCAAATTGGCAATCGACGAGTGCCTACCCATCTTGGTACTCTCGAGGCGCATCAGTCAACCGTTTTGGTCAAGGTGAAGATGGGGTCAATATTAGCAGAGCGTTGGTGCAGTCTCGCTTTGAAATAGGATCTAGTTGGTCGGCGCACAGTAGCTTGCAGTACGTGCCAGATCCTGATGATAAAGTGGGGTTTACAGAGCTTTTTGTCGAGTATAAACCCGTGACAAGGGGAGCTTATCAGCCACAATTACGCGTTGGTGGCTTTTATCCAAAGATGTCGTTGGAAAATCCTGATATTGGATGGTCGTCACCCTATAACTATAGCTATTCCGCGCTAAATGCTTGGCTTGGTGAAGAACTTAGAGCGTTTGGCTTAGAGGCCAGTGTGAAGCGTAGCGGTAAACGATTAGCCAAACAGAGTGCGCATAATTGGCAGTGGCTGGCGGGTGTTTATAAGGGCAATGATCCTTTAGGCGCAGTGTTGGCATGGCGTGGCTTTGCGCCCCACGATAGACAGTCCGTATTCAATGAAGCTTTGGCCTTAAGACCAACGGCAGGATTTAGAGCGCCCCAGCTACGTAAACAGGCATGGCAAATAGAGCCTTTTACCGAAATTGATGGGCGCTTTGGCTATTATGTTGGTGCGCATTGGAGCTATCAGAACCGTCATGATTTACGAGCCTATTGGTACGATAATAATGGTGATCCCGGGGTGGTCAATTACCACACAGGGCAATATGCTTGGGATACAAAATTTTGGAGCCTAGCCTATAAATATAAGATTACAAAACGCACCCATCTCATTGCGCAAGCTATGTCAGGCAATACGGCAATGGGTTTTTCTCGGGGTGTAGACAATGATTTTGACAGCCAATTCGTCCTATTGACACACCGTTGGCAAGAATATCGGGTGAGTGGCCGCATCGAGCAGTTTAAAGTCAAAGATATGGATCATTGGGCCTTTGACCCCAATGACAGTGATGGCGGTGCTATTACTGCAACGGTTAAATGGCGATTTTCAGAGAGCTGGCGATTTGGCGCTGAATTTCAGTATCTAGAAACCAAAGTGGCCAATCGTGCTGACGATAACTTGCCAACTCGCCAAATTGAACAATTGTGGCGAGTGAGTGGAGAGTATCGCTTTTAGTTTGCGGCTGATTGATTTCAGCCGCAACGACAGTCAGCTAGTCACATAGCCTGTTGAGACCGTTAAGTGCAGCAACTCGGTAGGCTTCTGCCATGGTAGGGTAGTTGAAGGTGGTATTGACGAAATACTCGACATTATTGCCTTCTCCTTTTTGTTCCATAATGGCTTGACCAATGTGTACAATTTCGGAAGCACGCTCACCAAAGCAATGAATACCCAATATTTCTTTGGTTTTTGTGTGAAACAATATTTTTAAACTGCCCACTTCTGTGCTGGCAATTTGTGCACGAGCAAGGTGTTTAAACTGAGCTCTACCAACTTCATAGGGTATTTTGGCAGCTGTGAGCTCTTGCTCTGTCTTGCCGACTGAGCTCATTTCTGGAATGGTATAAATCCCAGTTGGGATGTCGGTGATTAAGCGTTCGTCACACTGCCCATTGGCAATCGCATTGGCAGCAATTCGACCTTGATCAAATGCCGCACTGGCAAGACTTGGATAGCCGATCACGTCACCCACAGCGTAGATATTCTCAACCTGTGTTTGGTAGTATTCATTGACGCGTAATTGACCGCGCCCATCGGCTTTAAGACCTACAGCCTCGAGGTTTAAACTATCGGTATTACCTGTTCTACCATTGGCCCACAGGATACAATCAGCTTTCACTTTTTTACCCGATTGAAGATGTAGAATAACGCCTTTGTCACTGGTTTCTACTTTGGCAAACTCTTCATTATGACGGATCACAATACCGCTGTTCCAAAAGTGATAGCTCAGTGCATCTGATATTTCATCATCCATGAATGAAAGAAGTCGATCACGTGTATTGATCAAGTCTACTTTAGCACCTAAGCCTTTAAAGATTGAGGCATATTCACAGCCAATCACACCAGCGCCGTATACGATCACCCGTTGTGGGTTGTGCTCTAGGCGTAAAATTGTATCGCTGTCATACACCCTTGGGTGATCAAAGTTAATTTCAGGTGGGCGGTATGGTCTTGAGCCTGTGGCAATGACAATGGTTTTTGCTGTAAGCACATCTTGCGAGCCATCAAGGTGAGTCACTTTGACCGTATTAGCATCGATAAAGCTGGCTTCACCTTGGAAAAGGTGAATGCGATTTCTGTCGTAAAAGCTGGAGCGCAGTGAAGACTGTTTGCCAATCACGTCACTGGCATGATTTAAAATATCTTGAAAGGTTAACCGCTTAGGACGTTCAGTAAATCGATATAGGGGATTTGCTTTATATTCAATTAATCGGCTAACCGAATGCCTAAGCGCTTTTGAAGGAATAGTGCCCCAGTGAACACATCCACCACCAACCGCGGTTTGCTTCTCTATCACGGCAACTTTGCGTTGGCTCTTTGATAAGTTCATCGCAGCCCCTTCGCCACCGGGCCCAGTTCCTATGATGATGGCGTCATACTGAAATGATTGCGGTGGTTGCTCACTGGGTTGTTGTTTGGATTTAGTCACGGCCTCGCCTTACTTGCTCAATTGGGAGGCCGTTTAGGTGCGCAGCTAGCTTGTTGCGCCTTTTAACAGCCTCGAGTTTAATGCCAACCATGCCTGCTTTTGTGTATGCCAAGCCTGCTCTAACTCTGAATATTGTTTGTGCAGTGCTGATTGTTCACACTGTTCTAAAACGGCATGTTTTTTAGCTTCGAGTAATTGCTTTTGGATTGCACAGAAATTCTGTAACTTTTTCAAAAGCAAATCATATTCTTGCTGTAACAATGTAAGCTTATCTTGTGCTAAAGGCAATTTTGCAAGCGTAACTTTCGTTTTATTCAACAAGGTTTCTGCTTTGGCTTTTTCAATGCGCTCTACTGGTGTACGTTTTAACTTACTGGCAAGGCCTAGGTAAGATAAAACACCAATCATCCACTTGGTTGGATCGTAGTGGTACCAGCGGATCCCATTACGGTAGTCACTGGCGAAAATATGATGGAAGTTATGATAGCCCTCACCATATGTGAGCAAGGCTAAGAAACCATTATCTCGGGCGGTATTTTTTTCGGTATAAGGGCGGCTGCCCCAAATGTGCGCCAGCGAGTTAATGAAAAAAGTGAAGTGCTGCGACAAAACTAAACGTAATACACCGGCAAGCAACAGCATGCCAATGATATCACCGAGTGCTAAGCCAAGTAATAGTGGAATACCAATGTTGGTGAGCAGAACCAATTTGAGGTAGTGCTTGTGTTGCCACATAACGATCTTATTGCGCTGTAGGTCTCGTGCATTGCTGTAGTCGCCATAATTGTCACCTTGGTAGTCACGCAGCATCCAACCTATATGGCTATACCAAAAGCCACGAGTTGCGGCATACGGGTCTTTCACAGGATCATCGACTTGACCGTGATGAACGCGATGATCACTACTCCAATGTAAGATGCTATTTTGCAGCGCAAATGCACCACCAAGTGCAAAAATAACCTGGATCACGGGATGTGTTTCATAGGCTTTATGTGCCCAAAGGCGGTGATAACCAGCGGTGATCGACATGCCAGCGTAAAACATACATGCGATAAATGCGACCCAATGGGTGAGCGTATAACCGTACTCATAGCCGTACCAAGGTACCAGCGTGACGGCGGCTAAAAAAGACAGACTAAAAAATATCACATTAGTCCAAATAAAAGGCGGTTTTTTCATTTTTAAAATCTCAGCGTACACTTGTACGCTAAAATAGTATTTCATTCTTGTGCCGTCAAGTATTAGACTGCCCAATTAGCGTATTGAGTGAAATAAAGTAGGGGGCATTGATGTCAGGTGTGCGTGCACAACAAAAACAAAAAACTCGACAAGCATTGATTGAGGCGGCATTCAATCAGCTCAGTGCTGAGCATAGCTTTTCTAACTTGAGCTTACGTGAAGTGGCACGAGAAGCGGGGATTGCGCCCACGTCTTTTTATCGTCATTTCAAGGACATGAATGAATTGGGGCTGACCCTAGTCGATGAAGCGGGACTTACACTAAGACAGCTAATGCGCCAAGCACGAAGGCGCATTGCCAGTGGTGGCAGTGTCATTGATACATCTGTGCAGACATTTATGGAGTTTATCGAAACGTCTAGTAACCAATTCCGGCTATTGCTGAGAGAGCGATCGGGCACCTCCCCCGCGTTTCGCGCTGCCGTAGCCAGAGAGATAAAGCATTTTATATTGGAGTTGGCTCATTATTTAGAGTCTGAAACTAAAGTCGATGCGCATCACGCTTATATGCAGGCAGAAGCAATGGTGACTTTGGTATTTAGCTCAGGCGCAGAGGCGCTTGATCAGGATCAGCAGCAACGGGCAGAGCTAACTGCCAGACTGATATGGCAGCTGCGTTATATTGCTAAAGGTGCGGCGGGTTATCAAAAGAACCACTCTTAATTTCGTTAAGTGGTGACTCGGCAGCCTCTAGGGTTGTGAAAAAACCTAGCAGGCTCATATGCATGCAAATGCTCATTTGCGATCACGGCATATTCAGTAAGAATACGGCTTCTCTGGATGACAGTGTAATTTTGAGTACAATCCCAGATAACTGCAGTACTTTCCCTCACTTGTCAATTTAATTAATAGCAATATTGTTATTTTCTGTCTTATTTAAATTTGTCCCTGTATCTAAAACTTGATTTTGTTGCCTTTTTTGCGTTTCCTCCGGTGGTTTTGTTTGCTTTTTGTTAATTTTGGGTTTATCAAAAATTAATTTAATGATGTTTTTTGCTCATTTTGATGTAATTACTCTATACATCCAAAGAGTGCTGTAGTATAAATTATGATCAAAACAACTTGAATAATGTTACATTGTTAACATTCTGCTCACTACAATTAAAAGGATAAATTGTATGAAACGTGTAGATGTTTTGCTTGGTCTATCTTTGAGTATACTCATTGTTTCTAATGCTTTTGCCTCAGTAGAATCAACACCTCTCTACAATAAGCAGTATCTATGGCATGAGATCGAGCGCGCCGTCGCAATAAAGCCACAATCCGAAGTTACGGCTAATAGATCTAACCTAGGTGACAACATCCAATATCGGTTGACGAAATCAGTTGGGACGACTTCAGTTTACCAACACTATCAAGCTTTTTATGGGGCATTTCCTATCTTAGACAGTAACTTGGTTATTGCGCGCAATGCAGATGGGTCAATCCGTCAAACAATGGGGAAATGGATAAAAGGCGTGGTTGCGAAGCTCCCAACTGAGTATCACAGCATGACAACCTCGGCTTTGCAGCAAGTGGTGCAGCAAATGGAGATTGTCCGAAATGCGCAAAGAGTTGAGACGCAAAAAGCGTACGTATTGCAAGATAAACAGCTGTTACCTGTGATTCAAATAGAAGCTTGGTTTAAAGACCGTCATGAGACGCTAATACTGAGTGCAATTGATCTCAAAGTGATTTCTCAATATGACAATACGCAATATGCTTTCACTTCGAGCCCTTTATCTAACAGCGGCTATCAAGTTGGCGGTGGCATAGGGGGAAGCTTCAAATTAGGAGCGGTGTGTTATTCGCCTAGCCCCAATAGTATGCAAAATTGTACGCGTTACCAATTTGACGATACGTCGCCGGTAGGTAAAGAGTTATTGTTTGAGGATTTAGATGCCGATGCCATTTTTGCAGAGTTTAATGGCTACCCCTATGTAATTAAAAAATCTCAACAACGCTGTATTCTTGAAAACCCTTATGTTACGACCTTTGATGCAAAAATCTCAGAAACTGAGCCTGTTTCATATCTATGCCAGAACAATAATGAAAACTACGATAAAGCTGAAATAGACTCTACCTACGGCACTTACTATAGCTACAGTGCAGCCAACGAAGCACATTTTAATGCGGGGTTGGTGATGCAGTTTTTCCATAAAAACCTGAGAAAGATTTTTCCCGCACAAGTGCAAGACTGCTCGGATACGGGCTACTGCATTAAACCGTTATTACAGAAAGTAAACAAACATACCATCTTAGGATCCAACTACGCATCGTGGGATGGCACTTATGCCAATTATGGTCCAGGTAACGGGGGCTATGAGTTTTATTCATTGACTGGACTAGGAATAGTTGCCCACGAGGCGGCGCACGCTATTACACAATGGAACTCATCATTGGGCAATGGCGATATCGACCGCGCAATTAATGAAGGTATGTCGGACATCGCGGCCATTGCTGCGCTCGATTATTATCAGCATGCATCGAGCGGTTCATATACGCAATCTCAACCATTTTTGGATTTATTTTTTGAACAACCCGGACAATATACTAACAATCGCAAGTGGTGGTATGGCTGGGATGTTATGGCCGCTGATCTACCTGCACGATATTTTGAATTACCGTCTTGGGATGGCAGGAGTATTGATCACTGGAAAGACTTTACCAGTACTAAAACGGGGCATGACAATGGGGGGGTCTTAAGAAAAGCATTCTACGAGCTTGTTAAAACCCATGGGTGGAGTATCCAAGATGCTTATAGCCTGTTCTTGCGGGCGAACGCGGCGCAATGCTTGTTTTCAGGTATATCAATCAATGAGTTTGGCTACTGCCTGTTAGACCAGACTGAGCACATGACCGTTGCAGATAAACCTGCTTCAGCCATCGCTGCAAACGTTTCAGACAGTTTAGCTGGGGTTGGGATTTCAACCGGAATTGGCTTATCAACGTTAGATGCCGATACTTGGTTAAACTACAATACCGTGAACTATGACTTAAGCCGACTAGATAGTAATACGATCTCGCAAATCGATATCTTTTGGGGTGATGGCCAAGTTGAAAAGTGGCGCCGCAGTGACAATACGGCAATCTACCCATTTTTAAAGCGGAAAAAAGTGGTCACTGAAGATAAATTAATGCGCTTTTCTATTGATGTTACGACTATAGATGGCACATCGCGCAGCGCTTTTAATCACTTTTTTAGCCGTAAAGCACAATCTTGCGCACCGTACACGAACAGCGACCTTCTGCACAGCACGTCACTCTCTTTTGGTGGTCATCAAATAAATGATTTACCTGCGGGATATACAGCACAATTAGCAGCACCGCGTGCGCTGGCAAAAAATCGTGACTACGTACTTAACTTTTCACAGGATTTAACAGGTAAGCTGGTATCCGTATTCTTCGACTATAACAAGAATGGTTTGATTGAGAGTGAAGAAGAGGTCCTGCGCAACCAGAAAATTACCGGTGACTCTGTTTCATTCAAAGTTAGCCAAAAAGCCACATCAGGCATGGGGGTGTTACGTATCGCCATAACGACCAATGAATTTGACTACTATATTTGGGATGGTTGTGGTGTAGTTGATAATGGTCAAGTGTTGGATGTGATGTTAGATATTGATTCTAAAAACTTGCCAATTATTTCAGACTTTGAAATTCAACCTCTTGATAATAATCGCGTAAAATTTATCAATACCTCGCAGCTCAATGTCGATAAGTCAGCTCAGTATCTGTGGCGTTTCGGTTTTGATAATAAAACCAGCACGGAAAAAGACCCGAGTATTGTGAGCTATCCTTCAGCAGGTGGCACATTTAATGTGTCGCTAGAAGTACGGTATGCGGACAACAGTGAGTCGGATACCAAGTTTGACCAAATTACCTTGTCCAAAGTGGATGAGTGTCCAGCAAAAATCAGTAACAGTGCCAATGCTGGGGTATTTTTTATCGATGAAATTAAGTTGTTCAGATACTCTACTGAACTGGCGACATTGACCAACGCACAAGGGCATAACCCTCAAGGCTATAGCAAATTTATTGCGTCAAACTTTGAAGCGGAGCAACGGTCCAATTTAAGTGTAGAAATTGCCACTAACCTGATCCCCCGTTCAACAGCAGAGCGGCTACTTGAGAACGCTAACCGAGGTGTGAGGTTCACAATTTGGTTGGATAAAGATAGTGATGGCAAGTTTGTGGAGTCGGAGTCGAGCTTTGACAATGATCCAAACTATAGCTATTGGCTAGACAACAGTGAGTGTCGCTCTATTTCAGGTAGTGAGTATTGTCGGATCAAAGCCACCAAGTCCATTTCATTACCACGCGTATCTTGGCTCGAATGGTCAAAAGACTTTTATATACGTGCAAAACTAGAAGAGTACCCCGCGGAAAATACTTATAAAAAGGACTCATGTAGTTTGTTCGATTACGGCGAAATACATGATTTTCGTATCAAAGTTAAATACTAATCAATAAATAACCGCTCGCAGTCATGTAGGCAAAGGTTCCTTTGCCTACGAGCTACCTTGTATCACTAATCTAAAAGGAAACTTTATGAAACTTGTTAGCCTAGCAGTGATTGCTGCTTTGGGAGGAGCTTCGTTTGTCGCTGTAGCGAACCCCATCTCCGTCGAAAACCTAAATCTGCAGACAATTGTGCAACCGGATGCGTCGCTCAGTACGTATGAGCAGGTATCTCAGCGTTTGGCGCAACATGGCATCAATGAAAAAAACCGTCCGCATTTATTTCATGTGTTAAAGACCACGGACATAAACCAAGCGAGTCAATCAGAGATGGGCATTGCCAGCGTATCCGGCTTGGCAAATCCGGCAAACACGGAATGCGATAACGAGAAAGTCTGCTCTTTTTTTACTGACATGGGTTTTAGAACAGCCACTGATTCCAACGGCAATGACTACGTTATTATCTCTGCGATAAACAGTGAAACAGCCCCGACGACATATACGTTTTTAGACTTGTCGCTGGTTAATGAACATGGCGAGCCTATTACGATCCCGCGTTTTATTGAGTATTGGGGTGAAGGTGTCACTAAGAAGCGTATGGATATTACTTCTGTTGGTAGACTTAGAGATATTTTACCGAAGTTGATGGCCGCGGAACAAATCTTTGCCAATGCTTGGGTTACCGTTACGTATATCAATGCTAGCGGCGTTGAAGTGGCGGAAACGAAGCAGATGTCGATGGAGTATTCAAAAGATACATTGCTAGCAGATCTTGGCTACGTAAGAAACACTGCTGAAGGACAAGGCTTGGAAGTATTCGACCCAACGGCAGAGATGACAATCCAGCCTGCAAGCAGCTACACACAGATTGGTGCAAGCTTACTTGAGAAAGGGGTGACAGCGCCAGTTGACAGAAAAGAAATTGACAATGCTGACCCAACTAATAATCGCATCAAAGTTTGTTTAAACCGCCGTTACGATGACTGTGATATTGACGCATATTACGATCCCGGTACACCTAACGACCAAATTAAAGCAGTTGTACCATTTACTGGATATAGAGATGTCATGGGCCGTGTTACTAAGATCTATCGCCCTGATTGGTCGACAAAAAATGTCACCTTTGACGACAATGGCAACCCAACTTATACCATTGATCCAAAAGGTGAAAGGCCGGTAGAACTGTACCATGGTACTGAGATCTTTATCCAAACTAAAGAGCTTGGCGGTGCAACTGCACTCGGCGGTGGATATCAGGGCTCAAACCATTTGTTTTCTGATCATATTAACCTGAAATATTTTACCAAAAAAGTTGGTTCGATGACTTTTGATATGACGCGTATTTCGTGGAATATTCCTAGATCGAAAGGGATCTTTGGTGATGCGCGACTATATGGCCGTTATGAAGATGCACACTGGATCATGAACCTGTCAATTGAAAGTGAGGAGACAAGAGGGCCGCGCAAAATGACCAGAAGATATTCGTACGTTGTTGGTAGTGCGGATATGCCTGATGATCAGTCTTGGAAAGATATTGAGCATCCTCCGCTGCAAATGGTATTTAGCTGTTTGGCAAAAGGAACAATGATTAAGCTTGCCAACGGCAAAGAGCTAGCCATTGAGCAGTTGAGTGTTGGTGAAACAGTTTTAGGTGCTAGCCAGTTTGCGCCAAATGTTCATATACCGCTTGAAATTAAGGATATTTCCATCGGCTCTGAAAGTCAGCCAATGATCAAGCTAACGACTGAGTCTGGCAAAGAGTTATTACTCACTGAATCTCACCCAGTAGTTACACAGTCGGGTGTATCTTCATGGGCCAATAAAGTTCAAGTTGGTGATCGTATCCGCACGGCGTCAGGGCTGGAGTTGATCACTCAGGTTAAAGAACAGAAATACAATGAGCATGTATATAACTTGAAACTAGCCAGAACCGCAGATGACCCAAATCACAGTCCAGGTGAAACATTCTCAATGTTTGCAAATGGCCTACAGGTAGGTGATTTAGCAATGCAAACCGACAATGAATTTGAAGAGCTTGTTGAAACAGAGCAAGACGTCCTCAAGCGCATTCCTGAAGCATGGCACAAAGACTACCTTAATAGCCTCAACAAGTAGGACACAAACTAGCAGAGGCCTTATTCAGGCCTCTTCACGGAGTGAAAACAAATGAAAAAATACAATTTCATTAGCCTTGCGCTGGCTTTGTCAGCAGTTCCAGCCACTGCTCAAATATCTGAAACCCCAAAGACTTTAAGTGAATTGAAGGCGTTGTCTGGCGAGGCAAAGAGCATAGATCTAGTACCGCTCGGAACGGCATATCAAAGTAAAGGGGATGTTTTATTAGGCCTTCAGTCAGTTCAAGGAGTCGCAGTTGAACACCTTGGAAATACCAATATTGACTTTAGAGTCGGTGTTGATCTGAGTTATGAACAGGCACTTAAACTGATCGATGGTAAAGTGGATGCGGGCTTTAAGTTCCCCGCTGTACGCGTTGACGCTGGGGCAAATTACGCAAAAGATATCAGTGCTGATAGATATACGGGCACTTACAGTGTCTATTCATCCGTAAAGCCTAAGTCTCGTATTTTGATGCCGACCGGCGATGCTGGCTATCAACCGACGCAAGCAGCCAAAGAGTTAGCTCAGGCTTATCCTGGAAACAAAGCGGCCAACTTGGGTGATGGTTTTGTGCAAGGTTTTGCATATGGGTCAAATGTTGTTATCAACATGAAGATAGAATATCGCAATGAGCAAGATAAGCGAAAGATTGGCGGTTATCTGAGTGTTGATTGGATCGGCAAAGTTAAGGTAGATGGACAGCTACAAAAAATTGATGAAGAAAAACGTCAATCGGTCAAAATCTCTATCAGTGGCTACCAAAGTGGTGGAGATCCTAACCGATTACTCAATATCATTCCAAATGGCATCATGCGCTGTACGCTGCTCAACCCTGAACCGTGTTTCAACCTATTTGAAGCGGCGGTCAACTACTTAAAAACTGACTACATTAATCAGTTTGACTCTTTAGATGATTACAACATCACTGAAAGCTATATCACTAAGTACTTAGATTCTGGTGCTGCGCTGCAGCAGTTGATCCCCGACGCGGGCTATACGCCAGTAAACTACCTAACGAAGTTGGTGATAAAAGAATTGACAGCACGTTGGATAGAAGAGCGCCTGACCTATCGCAGAGCGAAAAATCTACAGCGTTATTACGCTGCCCAATTCTCGCCAGAACAATTAAATCAACTCCAGCAAATCGAGAGCTCAAGCCGTGCAAACGCAAACTTGTTTGCAGATATGGTTGATTATTGCGAGCGCAATCCCGAGGGCAATTATTGCATCGACTATGAGTCAGGCAATCTCGCTTACTATAGAGATTATAGTGCGATCAGCGATGTATTAAAGTAAGGACACCATTATGAAAAAGCTAACTAAGAGCAATTATGTTTCTTCAATTGCGCTTGCTTCATCGTTGCTCGCAGCAAGTGTACAAGCGCAAACTCCTGCGGACGAACTCATTGAAAATGCCAAGTACAGTGAGTTGGGCGATATGCTCACAACCTCGGAGGCCCAAGGCCGGTTTGCTTGGATGAAAAAGTGCTATGACGGTCTGTTGGTTGAAATGTGGGAACAAATGTTTGATACCAGAGAGATCATTCCTAAAGAACAAAAGCTTCAACAGCTGCAACAGCTATGGCTATCTCAAACCAAGGTTGCCGCGGGCCAAGCGCAGTATGTGACCTTTGCCAACGAAGACTTTACTAACCCCTATGAGTGGACGGCAGGAACCAGCGAAAACCAAGCATGCACACTGATGCCGCCAGAGTATCAGGCGGTGGCTTTAAAAACAGCGGTTTTAAAACACAAATACTGCGCAAATACCAGCTTTGGTAGTGAGTGGGAGTGGATTGAAGGTGTCAAAATTGAAGAGTTTGAGCATATGTCAGGCTCTCACGAGCACACTGTGGTATCAGGAAAAGTCGTGACATTGCCTGCAAACCGGGCGGTAAAAGTAACCGTCATACCTGGCAATGTCATTCCTGAGTACCCTTCTTATGTTGCAGTTAGGCTTTGGGCTGATTGGAACCACAATGGTGAATTCGACAACAATGAATTAATGCATTCATCTGCGTCTGATGGGGTATTCCAGTTTGTGTTTAATGTGCCAAAGGATGTCCCAGAGGGCGTGACCTTGATGCGGGTCGCATTAGATGCTGGTGGTGGTTCCGATAATGCTTGTCGACGTATTCAGTATGGCGAAGTTGAAGACTACCTGATCACAGTTCGTTAAGGAAAGATGATATGAAACCTATTTATTTATCAGTTGTTGCGTTGGCACTAACTGGACAAAGTTTGGCAGCGCAAAGTGAAGCAACCGACGTTTCAAACTCAAATCTGTCAGGGTCGGTTATCTCGGGATTGATAAACGACCATGTTGCTATTGGCACTGCATATGATAGCCAAAAAAAGCGCTTTTTAAATGTGCAGCCTGTAGCAGGTGTAATTGATGAAACGTTTGGTAATACAGAGCTAAAATTTAAAACTGGCATTGATATGAGCTATGACGACATGCTCAATACCTTAAATGGCAGTGTTGATGTTGATGTGAATTTTCCAGTAGTACGTGTGTCTGCAGGCGCTTCTTTGGCAAAAGAAATGGCCTCTAGTACTTATTCGAGCTCCTATACATTCAGTGCCGCAAGCACGCCCAAAAAGCGTCTATTTTTGCCAAAAAGCCAAAACCAAGGCTATGTTCTATCACAAGTGGGCCAAGATATTGCCAATAACCATCAAACTAAATTACAAACTTTGGTGGGTGATGAGTTTGTAACGGGTGTTGAATACGGCGCAAACGTTCTCGTAAACCTCAAGATTGATTATGGCAGTAACAAGGACAAATCAGATATTGGCGGTTATTTAGATGTCGATTTATACGGTGGTGTGTTCAACGTGGGTGGGCAGCTTAGATACTTAAAGGACGAAACCAAATCTTCGGTAAAAATAACGGTTCGTGCAGTACAACAAGGTGGTGATCCTAAACAGCTACTGAGCATTATTCCAAATAATATCATTACCTGCTCACTGGACAACCCTAAACCGTGTTTTGATATGTTCTATGAAGCGGTCAAGTACGCGAAAACCGGATTTAATTCGCAGTTAAATAGTTTAAGTGACTACAATGTTGTTCGTTACTATACGACACGTTACGAAAACTCTTCGCTGGCGTTACGCAGTTTAGTTCCTGAGTATCAAATTGTACGCAATGCAACCAAATGGTTGATCAGTGAGCTTGAAGATGACTTTAAGCAAGCCATTCTCGATGAGCAGCGTGCTGACAAGTTGCTCAACAGCTATTATGCATATCTTCCTGAGCAGCAGCGAATTGCAGTCGAGCGGATCAAAAACCTTGCCTATGACAATGCATGGTTCTTCTTTAATGCGGCACAGTTCTGTCGTGATAACCCATTTGGTTATGCGTGTGAAAACAAAGTACAAGAGATGAAAAGTGCGTGTGTTGAGCGCGGTAAAGCGTGCCCGGCTAGTTATAACGTCACGGATCTTCAGCTGCCTAGCACTGATAAACAAGACTGGAAGCAGTGTGAGTTAGCTAGACAAGAAGCTGTCAGAGCGGGAGTGGTCACAGAAGAGGAAAGTGCGCGATTCCGTAACTTAAGATGGGCACCAACTTTTATTGATGTTACAGCGCCTGCGCGTGGCATTTTAAATTGGCGTTTATGTGAAGGCGCATTGAGCACCTATGGCAACGCCTTTGCTCAATAACCTGAGTTTGGCCGCATAGTACTATCAGGTCGATGCGGCCTATTTCAAGGAGCGGATATGAAAATTTACTTGGCAGCCTTTGCCACGTTGTTGTCTTGTGTTGCTCATGGCAAGGTGTATTACAGTGAAAAAGCAAAAACAGCGGACTTAGGAAAGGCCTTTAATTTAAATACACACACAATTGAACAACCTTGTTTGCAAGGAGATGTTCAATATCATTCCAGCCTCTCAGGCAGTCTAAATTACTTTCAAAGAGTGGATGAAACTTTAATTCGTCGCCGTACATTTGGTGAAGTGCACGGTGGAATAAACTTATTCATTGTTGCCGGTAGTGTATCGACATCCATGACACACCGTAATGCGACGGATAGTTTGTCTTTGACTTCACAGCTGCATTTGAAATTTAACGAAGGATACAGCACGCTCGAAGAGCGAGCGCTGATCGATGGCGTGGATATTGGCAGCTGCGGGCACAGTTTTATTTATCAAGTGAATTATGGTCGAGATTTATTCGTAAATACTCGCCTGCACTTTAAAACCGTAGAAGATTACAAACGCTTTGTGATCAAGATAAAAATTCGTTTGCTGTTTTTCAAAAAAACCATCACTAAGGTAAAAGAAATCGAAAAGTATGCCGAGAATGCAGTATTCAGTGTTGATGTTAACTCTAATGGACCGTTACCTGAAAAGCTACAAAAGCAGTTAAATGAACGTCCAACCTACTGCCGGGGGAGCAACATAGGTCCTTGCCTAGAAACTCTACATGAATTGGTTGCGTATAGTTTTGATAGTAATGGGTTGGTGAAAGATTTGGCTGCACTGGATAAAGTACCTCGCAGTTTTGTCGTGAAAGGCTTTCGAGATTCTGGTCATTACGGCGCGCAGGATTGGGTAGCGTCACAGAGTAGTGGATATGACACCATTTGGCGCAGCGCTGACAGTCACTATGGTCAGGCAGTGCGTGACTTGGAACGCACTAAGGCATTTTTACAAGTAGCAACGGAATCTGAATATGAACTGGCAAAGCTTCGTTATGAACAGGCGCAGGCAAAGCTTGCTGATGCCGAGTTACTTAAATCTCGCTGTTTTTCGAAACCTTGGTTAGTAGAATGCAGCAGCCTTTAAACGTAGCACTTTAAGATTGGCCTTAAGGCTGATCTTTGTGTCTCTTCAATTAGGCTGGATAACATGCTGAGGATTACCGAAGGGACGTCTTTTTCTATATACGTACTAACTTTTGGAGTGTTAAGACAAAAAAATGATTATAAAGGATATTTTAGTTACTTATGTGCTTTTCTCGTAATGTTTTGTTAACTTTTGCGTAGGAGCTAAGATACACTCAACTTATCAACTGCACCGCTAAAAATACATATATCAAGGAACTGATATGAAAAAGCTATTACCTATTTTACTGTTCATGTTCGCCTCCTATTTAAGTGCTGCACAGCTTGATTACTTTTGGGACTTTGGTGATGGTACGATCTCCTATCTTGCAGAACCGGAACACCAGTATAACGCTGCTGGAATTTATACCGTTAAGAGAGAAGTCTATCAAAATGGCATTTTGGTGATGGAAAGCGAGCAAATTGTCGATCTGGTAACGCCGAAGATAGTAGCGCTGGAAATTGCTTTGCCATCGCAAATAATTGCCAAACAAGGCACCGAGATATCCGCACTGTTAACAACCAGCGAGCCTATAGAGATGCTCAAATATCAATGGTTTTTAGATGAGGAATCACTCGGTGATGCCGTACAAGAAGCTGTCCTAGAACATGTATTTGAGAGATCAGGTAAGCATATGTTGAAGCTCCATGCACTTTGGGGCGCGACTATTGTAAAGTCGACAGAGATTGAGCTAGAGGTAGTTCAAGAAAGCGACAACATAGATCCGGGCGATGGTACTGACCCAGATGATGGAAATAAAGGGACAGATCCTGATGATGGTAACAACGTCACACCACCAGATAATGGCAATAAAGCACCTGACAATAGTGACAAGACACCAAACCATGGGGAAGGAGACAGTGGTGGAGGCGGGAGTTTAGGTATTGTGAGCTTATTTGGGCTGCTGTGTTTAATCAGTCGAAGACGTAAGTAAAAACAAAAAAACCGCCCTAACTGGCGGTTTTTTTACGTACAAAATTTAATTCAGATGTGACGTGATTTTGTAGTAAAGCACAGGTCCAAAAGGTCATTACCTGCATTATTTAATCATTTTTGCGGTTTTATTGGGTGATTTTGTTTTTTGTTTTAGGTGTTTTACTTGGTTTGTTGAAATTTTTATGCTTGATCTGAGCTTTTTAGGCATGTTAAAACATATTTAATACATCAACAGGTACGATTGCTCTAAATGAAAAACATCATGTTACTGACAACTTTGCTTAACCTCTTACTGATTATTGTAGGTAAGGGCGGGGCTTAGTTGCGTGTTTTGAGCAACCAAATAGCAAACCCCGCCAACGAGCGGGGTTTTTTATTTTGCGCAAGCGAGGAAATAGGAATGCAGGACAAGGTTTGGATTTTTGATACAACGTTAAGAGATGGAGAGCAAGCTCTAAAAGCAAGCTTGACCGAAGAAGATAAGATTCAGCTGGCACACACCATAAGTCGACTTAACGTTGATGTGATGGAAGTGGGGTTTCCCGTGTCGAGTCCTGCTGATTTCAGAGCGGTACAACGCATTGCTCAAGAGGTAAAGGGACCCATTATTTGTGGTTTAGCCCGTGCTATGCCAAAAGACATTGAGGCCTGTGGACTCGCATTAAAAGGGGCTGAACGAGGGCGTATTCATACGTTTATTGCCACCAGCCCTTTGCATTTAGAGCACAAGTTACGTAAGTCCCTTGACGATGTTATCGAAATGGCTGAGCGCTCTATAAAACAAGCATTGCAGTACACCGATGATGTTGAATTTTCTTGTGAAGATGCTGGCCGTACGCCATACGCTGATCTATGCAAAGTTGTAGAGCGTGCAATTTCAGCTGGGGCGACAACAATAAATATCCCAGACACCGTTGGTTATACGACGCCAGATGAGTACGCGGCTATTATTCATCACTTGCGCAACACAGTACCAAACATTGATAAAGCAAGGTTGAGTGTGCACTGTCATAACGACCTTGGTTTAGCGGTTTCTAACTCTATCGCCGCTGTGCAGGCGGGGGCAAGACAGATCGAGTGTACAATCAATGGCATTGGAGAGCGCGCGGGAAATTGCTCATTGGAAGAAGTCGCCATGATCATGAAAATGCGTGAGGATCATCTAAAAGTACATACCGATATTCGCACTGAAGAAATTTATCGCGCCTCACGCCAAGTGGCAACAATTTGCAATATGCCAGTGCAACCAAATAAAGCCATTGTTGGTGAAAATGCGTTTGCACATAGCTCTGGTATTCACCAAGACGGTGTTTTAAAAGCGCAAAATACCTATGAAATTATGGCGCCTGAAATGGTTGGCGTGCCTAACAATCAATTGAATATGACGTCACGTTCTGGCCGTCATGTGATTGAACATCGTTTATCAGAGCTTGGTTATCAAGCTGAAGATTATGATATGGACCAGTTGTACAGCAGCTTTTTAGAGCTTGCAGACCAAAAAGGCACAGTCTACGACTATGACCTAGAAGCCATGATCTACTTTAATCAAATTGCGGAACCAGATGAGTTCTATCAATTGCAGTTTGTCAATGCATCATCAAACTCTCAGTCAATTGCCAGTGCAACTGTGGGCATGAGCTTAGGTGGTGACTTAGTGCAAGAAGCGGCAACCGGTAATGGTCCCGTTGAGGCTGCGTTTTTGGCAATAGAGCGTATCACAGGTCAAGCAGTCGAAATGATTGAATACAACTTGGAAGCCACAGGTCAAGGTGCAAGTTCGCTTGGTCAAGTAAATATTATCGCGAAATGTGACGGTCGCCAGTATCACGGTGCAGGCCTAGCGGCGGATGTTGTCGAAGCATCAGCTCGAGCAATGATCCGCGTTTACAATTTAATTGATAGGGCACGAAAGGTGTCTGATCTTAAACAACAAAGGAAAGCAGGATGAATCAAAAAAGTTATCAAGTTGCTGTATTGGCAGGAGATGGCATTGGTCCAGAAGTGATGGCGGCTGCGCAGCGCGTGCTTGAGCGCGTCAGTGAAGAATTTGCATTTAATTTAGACTTGGTTCATCAGGCAATTGGTGGTGCGGCCATCGACGAATTTGGACAGGCTCTGCCAGCGCATACACTGGCGGCATGCGAGCAGGCGGACGCTATTTTATTTGGCTCAGTTGGTGGCCCAAAATGGGCAGATCTGCCACCAGAGCAGCAACCTGAGCGTGCATCTTTGTTGCCATTGAGAAAGCACTTTGGTCTATTTTGCAACCTTAGACCTGCCCAGCTGCTACCTGCATTGAGTGCGTCTTCTCCGCTGCGTGCAGATATCAGCGCACAGGGTTTTGACATTTTATGTGTACGCGAGCTAACTGGCGGCATCTATTTTGGTGAAAAAGGTCGAGATGGCAGCGGTGAAAATGAATTTGCCTTCGACACGCAAAAATACAGTCGCAAAGAGATTGAGCGGATCGCTCGCTTTGCTTTTGATGCTGCGCGGTTGCGCAACAATCACGTCACATCGGTTGACAAGTCAAATGTACTGGCATCGAGTGTACTTTGGCGTGAGGTAGTAATAGAAGTCAGCCAAGACTATCCAGATGTAACTCTGGAACACATTTATATTGATAACGCGGCAATGCAATTAGTGAAACAGCCAAGTCAATTTGATGTGCTACTTTGCGACAACTTATTTGGAGATATTTTGTCTGATGAGTGCGCCATGATCACAGGTTCCATGGGTCTTTTACCTTCGGCAAGCCTCAACCAATCGGGGTTCGGTTTATATGAGCCTGCTGGTGGTTCTGCCCCGGATATTGCAGGTAAAGGCATTGCTAACCCAATTGCACAAATCCTCAGCGCAGCATTGATGTTGCGCTATTCCCTAGGTGAGGATGAAGCCGCTCGACGCATCGAAAAAGCGGTGGCTGAAGCTGTTGCACAGGGGATTGGGACACCAGATATATACCCGCAAGCAGCTTATACCACGTTAGATGTGGCTCAGGCGATCGTAGATCGCATTTAATAGTTCGTGTTTAAAGGAAGGATGTAGCAAGTGGCACAGACTTTATACGATAAAATTTGGCAATCTCACGTGGTTGCCCAAATCAATGAACAAACAGACTTACTATATATCGACAGACACTTGGTGCATGAGGTCACATCACCGCAAGCGTTTGCTGGGTTGCGAGAGAAAAACCGTCAAGTGCGCTGTCCAGAAAAAACCTTTGCAACCATGGACCACAATGTGTCTACCAAAAGCCGTTCTATTGATGCGGCCAGCGAAGTGAGTAAAAACCAGCTTCAGGCACTGGCAAATAACTGTGCTGAGTTTGGTGTTCAACTCTATGATCTCGATTCTATCAATCAAGGTATTGTCCATGTAATGGGCCCTGAGCAAGGGATCACTTTACCTGGTACTACGATAGTATGTGGTGATAGTCATACCTCCACCCATGGCGCTTTTGGGGCATTAGCACATGGCATTGGTACATCTGAAGTGGAGCATGTATTGGCGACTCAGACGCTGCAACAGAAAAAAGCTAAGTCGCTTAAAATTCAAATTAATGGTCAGCTTCGTCCAACGGTTACGGCGAAAGATTTGATTATGGCAGTGATTGGTGAGCTCGGTACAGCAGGTGGTACAGGCTATGTTGCTGAGTTTTGCGGTACTGCCATTGAAGCGCTGTCCATGGAATCACGCATGACGCTGTGTAACATGAGTATCGAGATGGGTGCCAAAGCGGGCTTGATTGCGCCGGATGAGATTACCTACGCCTATCTTGAAGGCAGGCCTTTTGCGCCGAAAGGAGAAGATTTCGAGCAGGCCGTCGTTTATTGGAAAACATTACACTCGGATGACGGTGCGTCGTTTGACCGTGTAGTCGAAATGGATGCTGAAGACATTCAGCCGCAGGTCACATGGGGAACAAGCCCTGAGCAAGTCATCGGTATTGATGAACCGATCCCAAACCCTGATGAAGAACAGGACCTAATTAAAGCTGATTCAATGCGTTCTGCATTGAAATATATGGGACTTGAAGCGGGACAGCGTTTGTCTGATGCCAAGGTAGATACGGTATTTATCGGTTCGTGTACGAATAGTCGTATTGAAGATTTACGCGCAGCGGCAAAAATTGTTGAGGGTAAAAAAGTAGCACAAGGCGTTGAAGCGCTTATCGTACCAGGGTCTGGATTAGTGAAGCAGCAGGCGGAACAAGAAGGTCTAGCGGAGATTTTTGTCGCCGCAGGATTTGAATGGCGCGAGCCTGGCTGTTCTATGTGCCTTGCCATGAATGATGATAGATTAGGGGCAGGCAAGCGCTGTGCATCTACATCGAACCGCAATTTTGAAGGGCGCCAAGGTCGCGGTGGGCGCACCCATTTAGTTAGTCCAGCGATGGCCGCAGCGGCCGCGATTGCAGGTCGATTTACCGATATCCGAGGAGCGCAGGCATGAGTGTATACCACAGCGGATTAATGGCACCACTAGATAAAAACAATGTGGATACAGATCAAATCATCCCAAAGCAGTTTTTAACGTCGACTAGTCGAGATGGTTTTGATAAAGCGTTATTTTATGACTGGCGATACCTAGACAGTGGGGAACCTGATCCGAGTTTTGTCTTGAACTACGCACAGTATCAAGGTGCAACCGTCTTACTAACACGCGATAATTTTGGTTGTGGTTCATCGCGAGAGCATGCGCCGTGGGCATTGAAGCAATATGGTTTTAGCGTGATCTTAGCGGAGAGTTTTGCCGATATCTTTTTCAACAACTGCGGCAATAACCAGATGTTGTGCATTGCACTTGGCACCGACATACTCGATAGTTTATTTGCAGTATGTGAGCGCCAGCCACAAGTGAAGATTGAAATAGATTTGGCACAGCAGGTTATTCGCAGCGATTATTTTGCAGATATCACATTCGAAGTGCGCTCAGATATTAAAGCGAGATTGTTGAGTGGGTTAGATTTTATTGGGGAAACTGAGCAGCTTAATCGTCATATTGATGCGTTTGAGCAGCAACTTAATGCCAATCGACCCTGGCAATAAATTTTCTGTCCACGACGCCAACCGTCGCATTTTTTTGCCATTAAGCCAAAGGCATTCTAGCCTTTGGCTTTTCATATTCAGGAACACAATAATGAACAAGCTTTCTGCTTCTTTGCTGGTTGCCGCAACCATGTTTGCTAGTAGTGCAGCCGTTGCACGCCCTGCGCCTTTAGTATCTATCCCTACTCACGATGCTTTTTTTGACAAGATCAAAGCACATTGTGGAAAAGCATACGAAGGCAAAGTCACGCTTGATAACCAAGGCCCGAGTGCATTTAGTGAAGCGCGTTTGGTAATGCATGTGCGTCGTTGCAATGAGCGCGAGTTGCAAGTGCCATTTCATGTGGGTAAAGATGCGTCACGTACTTGGATCATTACGAAAACGGGAAGCGGTTTAAGCTTAAAGCACGACCACCGTCACAAAGACGGCAGTGATGATAAGTCGACAATGTACGGTGGTCACACGGTAGACGCTGGATTTAACAATGTGCAATCATTCCCTGCAGATCAGTACTCTAAAGAACTTTTTATTGCTCATCAGATACCTCAGTCCGCTGGCAATACGTGGCAAATGTTTATCTATGAAGATAAGTTCACATACCGTTTGGTACGTGAGGGTCGTGAATTTAGAGTTGACTTTGATCTAACTAAACCAGTCAAAGCACCAAAAGCGCCTTGGGGCTACCAAGATTAAGCTCCAAATAATGCCAGTATAAAGTTTACTTATACTGGCACGTTGCACGTTATTGCTGTTCTTTTACGCACTTTACTTCTACGCGGAGATCAGGCTGATAGGGGCGAGGAAAAGTCGGTAGACGATCAAAGCTTTGTACGCCTCCATGCAATAATAGCTGCGGTTTCACACCTTGGCAGAGGGACTGGCTGTGGCGTAATAAAAACACACTTTGTTGCAAAAAATGGGCGTAAGAATCTGCTTTTATCTGTAAATAATAATGGTCATCGCTATACTTTATTTGTTCGTAATGTACTTTATGATCAAAGTCATAGTATTTTTCTGTGACGCCTATTTTATTCGGTGTGAAGCTACATGCACTGAGCAGGACCAATGAGGCAATTGAAAGCATTCTCACTGTTTTTTTTCTCACTACTGAGGTTAGAAACGGCATAACTACATGAAACCAATTATCAGGTATTAATCTCCTAATTGTATCAAAAGGGGCGACAATTGTTAGAACGTATACGATTATTTTTGGCAAGCCTAGACACACAATCACAGGCACAAGCTCCGCTGGACTTTGCCACTGCATTGGGCGCATTGATGGTTGAGGTAATGAGAGCGGATAACGAAATCGCGCCTGACGAGCTCACAATGATTGCAAAACTATTGCGACAACACTGCCAACTATCTGAGCAAAGCAGTGAACTTATTCGTACTGAAGCTCAGCGATTGGTTGATGACGCGATAGATCTACATCGATTTGTCAAAGTAGTTAATGACCACACCGATGAAGAGGAGCGCATTGAAGTCATTGAGTTACTTTGGATGGTTGCCTTTGCTGACGGCAAATTAGACCCGCAAGAAGATTACACTGTGCGCAAGTTAGCAGGCCTTATGTATGTTGCGCATGGCGACTTTATCGCCGCCAAGCTCAATGTCAAAGAAGTGTTAGGTTTGGCAGATTAGTGCGTCACTGCCCCTGCTTTAAGTTCATTTTGACAAGATTGAATTGCCTCTTTGATCATAAAATTCACCAAGGTTGGAGAGATGTGGTACATCTTGGCGATTTCTTTTTGCTTTAAACGGCCATCGCGGTAAAAGCTGACAACGTTTTGGTGGCGTTTAGATAGCTTGCCAATGGTGTTATTCACTTTATCTGACAGTTGTGCATCGATATATTTTTCTTCGATATTTGAACTTTCGTCGTCAAACTGCTCTGTTTGAATAGACTCTAAATCGACAAGGGATTCGCGATTTTGCTTACGGATCATATCAATCGCGATGTTTCTAGCAACTTGATAGCAATAGCTTTTGGTGTTTTTCACTTGGCAATCTTGGCACTTTGACATACCGGATAAGCGTAGAAAAGTATCCTGTAAAGCGTCCTCAGCCAGATATGGGCAGCGTAGGATATTGTTCAAATAAGCCAATAATTTCGCTTCATTCTCAGCAATCACTTTAGACCACTTGTTGCACAGCTGCACTGTATTTACTCCTATTTGTCCTAAAAGTTTATCCGTAATAGATAATGCGAATAATTATCACTATTATGTTATTTTGATCTTCTATTAGCAGTCAAGTCTTTTGTGTGGTTTTACTAATTAAAAGCAAATTAACCACAGAGCAAAGAAGTGGTGGTTCTAGCAACTTTCGTTATCAAAAATGCAATAATTGGTTTTGTTATTTTCTTTGGTTTTTTGCGGTTTTATTCGTCTTGGGTGCACGGCATTAAATTTTTAACCGTGATTAAGAACTGAAGGAAAGTTATGAAGTTAAAATCTACATTAATACCTGTTATGGCTGCTTGCACCTTAGCAGGCGGTCATATCTCTGCTCACGAAAGTACTTCGACGATGAGCTTGAGCGAGGATGTTAAAATTACGCGCACCCAGCACGGTGTTCCGCACATTCAAGCTAAATCTCTATTTGGTTTAGGCTATGGTAATGCCTACGCACAGGCACAAGATCATGCATGTATTTTGGCGGATGGTTATGTACGTGTAAAAGGTGAGCGCGCCAAGTACCTAGGACCACATAAAAACGGTCAGGACAACTTTTTTGTAAGCCTAGATTTAGGCTATAAAATTATTGATTTACATGGTCGAGTGGAGCGGGAATATACCAACCTGTCGGCAGATACTCGTGCGTTAGCAGATGGATTTGCAGCAGGTTATAACCAGTATTTACAAGATGTGAATTCAGGTAAAGCTACATTGGCACCAGCCTGTAGTGGCCAAGCTTGGGTAAAACCTATCAGCGGTGTTGATGTGGTTGCATCCGTATTAGCCTCTGCGGTACAAAACAGCATTGGCCGCTTGTTAGTGCAAATCTTACAGGCGAATCCGGGTACTGGTAACGAGTGGCTGCCAACTATCGCCAAGCAGGAGAGCAAGCAATCACAGCCATGGCTCATGGCAAGCAATACCAACTACCAACCAAAACAGCTAACACAGGGTTCAAATGGTTGGGCAATGGGTCATGAAGTGACAGAGAATGGTCGCGGCTTGCTTTTGGCAAACCCACACTTCCCATTTAACGGTAATTTACGATTTTGGGCGAACCATGCAAGTGTTGAGGGGGACTTTAGTACCATGGGTGCCTCAGTGGTTGGCGTGCCTGGTATCGTCAATATTGGTTTCAATCAAGATTTGGCATGGACCCACACTTACTCTTCAGCCCGACATGAAGTCATTTATCAGCTAGAGTTAAATCCTGCAAACCCGCTGCAATACAAATTTGATGGTCAGTGGGTCGATATTGAAAAGCAGCAGGTCAATGTAGAAGTGTTGACGCCGATGGGTGTGTTAACCATGAAAAAAGATTACTTCACTACGCCAATTGGCTATGTTCTTGAAGATCAGCAAAACTTTAAATGGGATAGCAAAAATGCCTATGTAGTACGCGATACTAACCTCAATAATTTGGAGGGGATAGATCACTGGTTGGCTATGAATCGTGCATCAAATCTTGATGAGTTTATCGATACATTCAAAACACTAGATGGTTTGGCATTTAACAACACACTCGTGGCAGATAAACACGGCGAAGTATTTTATATCGATGATTCTAATGTACCTGATCTGCCTGCGGTGGGTGAAGAGCTACTGCGCTCACATCCTGTGATTTCTGAAGTGTATAAGAAAACCCGTTTGGCTGTACTACCGGGGACCAGCAGTGCATTAGTATATCAGCAAGAAGTTCCTTACGAGCGTGCGCCTAAGTTGCGCCGCAACGACTATGTACTCAATGCCAATAACTCATACTGGCTGACAAACCTAAAGGAAAAGCTCAGAGGTTATTCTCCACTGTACGGTCACGTTGATTACAAGCAAACTCGTCGTACTCGCTACAATTTAAACTTGATGCGCTTTGCACGAGGTGCCGATGGTAAGTTTGACCGCCACGAGTTGGAAAACATTGTAACGGGTACTAGTGCATCATTTGAGTTGTATAAACCAACTGTGATGGCAACGTGTGCTTTGTACGCAGGACAAACTATCGCCGTGACAGAGACATTGAGCATGCCTGTGGATCCCACCTGTAAGGCATTCGCAAAATGGGACGGTAAATTCAATGCAGACTCTGTATCAGCACCACTGGCGAAAGAGTTCTTTAGTTTATTAGAAGATGAAGATCTTTTAATTCAATTTAATTCTGCCTTCCCAGCCGTGACACCGAGCATTGTTAAAGCAGAAAAGTCGACACTGGTTAAGCTTCTCGCTGCCAGCAAGCAGCTAGAAAATGCAGGTTTTGCCATTGATGCGCCATTGGGTGAGTTACAGTACTTGCAAAAAGGTGAACGCCGCATTCCTTGGCCAGGTGCAGAGCATAACAGTGGTGGTTTCAATATTTACTCAACTACCAACGCCATGGATTTAACCTCGTTCGCACCACAATATGCTGCGCCAATGAAAGAAGTACTTAATGAAAACTGGACAATAAGTACAGGTTTAAGTACCGATGGTTACCCTATTAACTATGGTTCTAGCTGGATGATGGTTGTCGGTTTTGACGAGCATGGACCACAAGCACGTGGCCTGTTGACTTATTCGCAGAGTAATAATCCAAACTCGCCGCACTTCACAGATGCGAGTGATCATTATGCTGCGGGCAAAGGGTTAATTGATTTGCCGTATACCGATGCTCAGATCAAGCAAAATAAAGTCAGCGAAATCACACTTAGCGTGAAAAAAGACTAAAAATCCTAGACTGTCGCGCGTCACAGTGGCGACAGTCTAATTTTTGGAAAAATGTGATGAGTTTTGACAACGAAAACGGCACTTTTAAAGTAATCATTAACCACGAAGAACAATACTCTTTATGGCCGAGTTATAAGACGATCCCAGGTGGCTGGCAAGACACGGGCGTAAGCGGTGATAAAGCAACTTGTCTAGAGTATATCAAAACCCATTGGACGGATATGCGTCCTTTGAGTCTGCGCCAAGCGATGGCGTAAGTAATTAGGTTATTAAGTGATATTGGAACTGGCAATTAGGTGACATGGGATACCCATATCTCGGTAGGCTGGATTTCACTATCGCTTCATATCGTCACCAAGCGAGTTTCTACCTCAGAAACAATCACTATTTAAGCGCATCATACAACAGTTCAGCTACCGGGTATTAACCAATATGCGCACAGCTAGTTATATCTCATGGAGTAAATCATGACCGCCATTACCATCATGGATCATTTAGCGCAACATGCCGCGCATCAGCCGGATAAAACAGCGCTGGTATGTGTTGATAAAAAAGCACACACGCCATGGAGCTATGGAGAGCTTTACGCGCATAGCCTTATGGTTGCGAGCCATATTCAAAAACACGCCAAAGCGGGTGACAGAGCACTGATCTTGATGGATACAGGAATTGAGTATGTGGCGAGCTTTTTAGCCTGCCAATATCTCGGTGTAACGGCCATACCCAGCTTTCCACCTGAATCGACCAAAGCACAGCATATTGCGCGCACAGTAGGTATAGCTGAAGATTCAGAAGCCGCAGTGGTACTGACAACAGCACGTTTCACCGCGACTGTAGAGGCGTTAGTGGAGCAGGTTAGTGGCAGCAAGATGATGGTCATTGACGAGTGTTGTGAACAAGCAGAACAGGTAGAACGTCACCCTGCGCAATCTGACGAAATTGCATTTTTACAGTATACCTCTGGGTCTACAGCCAAACCCAAAGGAGTGATGGTCAGCCATGGCAATTTACTGGCCAATGAAAAAGCCATTGCCGAGGGGATGCAACTTACTGAGCAGGATGTATTGGTAAGTTGGTTGCCTCTATTTCATGATATGGGTCTCATTGGGGGGTTATTACAGCCAATTTATACAGGCTATAAGTTGGTGCTTTGCTCACCTCGTTATTTTATGGAGCGCCCTGCACGTTGGTTGCAACTCATTGATCAGTACCAAGCAACCATCAGTGGTGGGCCTGATTTCTCATATCGATTGTGCATCGAACGTATCAAAGATAAGCAAGTAGCTGACCTTAATCTCAGTAGTTTGCGTGCATTTTTCTCAGGTGCAGAGCCTATTCGTCATGACACGCTACTCAACTTTGCTGACAAATATGCCCCGTTGGGCTTTAAGGCAAGTGCCTTGTACCCTTGTTATGGTTTGGCGGAAGGCACGTTATTTGTCACCGGAAGTATTCCCTCTCAAGGTGCGGTTATCAAGGCGTTTGACAACCGCTCATTGGCGTCAGGTAAAGCTATTTTGCAACACGCACAAGATAGCAGAGATACACGAGATTACAGCCATCAAGTGAGCTGTGGTGTGGCAGCCAGTGAGCACCAAGTACGTATCACTTGCCCATCGAGTTACGATGAAGTTGCAGAAGGCGGAATTGGTGAAATCTGGGTCAGCGGCCCAAGCATCGCATTAGGTTATTGGCGAAACGAACAGGCCACACAAGAAACGTTTGTAGAACATATTGGTAAGCGCTGGTTAAGAACCGGTGACGTGGGTTACGTTTACGCTGGGCAGCTATATATATCGGGCCGTCAGAAAGATTTGATCATCATGAATGGCCACAATGTATATCCACAAGATATTGAGCGCGCGATAGAAGATGCGTTGAGTTTTGTGCGCCAGGGTCGTGTGTCGGCCTTTCCAGTGCCCAGTGAACAAAGTGGCGAGGGCATTGGCATTGCGATTGAAACGGCCAATGTGTATCGCAATGAGGTGCCAGCGGAGCAAACCGCGCTGATTGTCAGAGACTTTATCATTGAGCAATTTGGAAATTGTCCTGAGCTGGTATTGCTACTTGACCAAGGTGGGCTGCCAAAAACATCAAGTGGTAAATTGCAGCGCAGTGCATGTATGAAGTTGTTGAACGACGATAAATTGGCAACTTATGGCGTCTTTACGCTTGCACACTTGCAGCAGTTATCAACTTGCCACGGTGGGGACGATCAAACAGAGTGGGATGAGCTAGCGCGCGGCTTAGCAGACATATGGCAAAACGTGCTGCGCTACCCAGTTAATCACAATGAGATAGACTTTTTTGCCCTAGGGGGCAGTTCAATAAAAGCGGCTTTATTGCTGGCAAAAGTGCAGGAAACGTATCATTGCCAAATAGATCCAACCGCCGTTTTTGCAGCGCATAAATTTGGCGATTTCTGCCAATTGGTACGTGACAGTATCGCCACGGGTGAGCAGCAACATGCTATCCCTGCACTGGCACAAAAAGCCTATCCACTCAGTGCCCAGCAGCAAAGACAATTATTCCTTTGGCAGCTTGAGCCGCTGAGCAGCGCCTATCATATTGGCGCAAGCTTAACGCTACATGGAGACATACATGAAGCGCACTTACAAGCCGCAGTTGCTCATGTTTTAGCGCAGCAAGGTGTATTGCGCCACGCATATGGAAAGGATGAGCACGGCCAGTGGCAGCAGCAAGTAACACCGCAAACGCTTAATTGGCAGTGTGTCGATCACAGTCAACAGCACGACTCAGCACAAACCAGTGTATGGCGCCAAGCTTTTTACCAGCAGCCATTTGCACTTGAGCGTGGCGAAAACTTCAGAACAGCACTGGTCAAGCAACCGGAAAACCGCTATCAGCTGGTATTAGTTATGCACCATATTGCCAGTGATGCGTGGAGTTTTGACTTGGTATTGGCTGATATCAGCCGTAACTATCAGTTGATGTGTGAAGGTAAAGCACTGCCAACAGCATCTTCTAAAGTGAATTATGGTGATTTTTCTGCTTGGCAGCAGCAGTGGCTAACAAGCGTTGACGCGCAAAAGCAATTGACCTATTGGCAAGCGCAATTACAAAGCAACGACGATGAAGAGTTACTTGTTCCTCAACATCCAAGGCAAGCGAATGGACCTGCGCCAATGCAAAGCCAAACGGTGCAGCTATCATATCAAGAAGTTGAAAAGTTACAGGCACTTGCTCATAGTCACGGCGCGAGCTTGTTCATGTTATTGCTCAGTAGTTTACAGGTATTTTTCTACCGCTACACTGGTAAGAGCAAGCCGCGTATCGGTGTACCGGTTGCCAACCGTCGCAGTTCAGAATTGCACTCTTTGATGGGCTTTTTCATCAATACCTTGGTGCAGCGCAACGAGCTGTCGGCGCAGCAAAGTTTTATAGAGGTGTTGTCTGCAACCAAGGTGCATGCCATCAATGCACAAAAAAATCAGGACTTGCCATTTGAAAAGCTGGTCGAGGTGATAAACCCTGATCGCAGCCTCGGGCAGAATCCACTGTTTCAAGTGATGTTTAATCACCTTGAACAAGATGTGCAACAAGCACTGGATTTACCCGGTGTTGAGGTTGAAGAAGTGGTGGCGCTGCAAGAGCAAGCGCAATTTGATCTAAGCATCGATTCACGCCTACTCAATAGCGGTGAGCTCATACTAGAGTTTCAGTACAATGCAGCGCTGTATAACACTGAGTATATGCAAGCCGTGACGTCGGCATTTGTTGTGCTATTGAACGAGATCGTGACTGCGCCACACAACGCAATTGGCAATTTGGCCATTCACTCTCAACAAGCAGCTGCCTTACAGTTGGGCCAAGGTGAAGGAATTAGCTTACCGGATACATCTTGGCTGCAAAATATCAGTGATCTTGCACAGCGAGATCCCACGCGTACTGCTGTGATATTTAATGACCAACACTACAGCTTTGAATGGTTAGAGCATACGTCAAATCGTCTGGCTCATGGCTTAATTGAAAAAGGGTTAGGCATTGAGTCCGTGGTTGGGGTAATGCAAAGCCGTAAGCCATTGATGCTGGCGAGCACCTTAGCCTGCTTGAAAGCAGGTGCTGCGTATTTGCCACTGGATAAACAATTCCCAGCAGATAAATTACAGCACATGCTCAATGACAGTGGCTGCCAAGCTATTATCAGTGACGAAGTTCAATTGGCGGTTGCTTTCGAAGGCGCATTGTTATCACCGCAAACTCTCTTGAGTGAGCAGCACCAACACATATCACTCCCTGAGGTTGAGCATCATGCAAATCAAACTGCTTATTTAAATTATACCTCGGGCTCAACAGGCAAGGCGAAAGGTGTGGCAATCGAACTGGGTGCACTTGCGCACTATATCGAGTCAGCTAAGCGCTTTATTAATTTGCAAGCGAATGATGTGGTATTGCAATTTGCCACAGCAAACTTCGATGCATTCGTCGAGCAGTTATTCCCAACTTGGGCTGTGGGCGGTGCAGTATTGCTGCGTGGTGATGCGCTTTGGGATGCCGATACCCTTTACCAACAGGCACAAAAACATGATGTCGCTGTGATGGATTTAAGTGCTGCTTATTGGCGCAGCATCAGCGCGAGTTGGGCACGCAAAGCACAGCAGGCGGCATTGAGCTTGCCAAAACTACGTCAAGTTCACTCTGGAGGTGAAGCCATGTCTGTCGCGGGGATCCAAGACTGGCAAAACACCGGCTTGTCTCATGTGCGGTTATTAAACACTTATGGACCGACAGAAATCGTGGTAGAGGCTGCGATCCACCCCTGCCAAGACTTTACTGCACGCGAGGGTCAATCAGTGCCGCTAGGCCATGCTTTGGCGGGGCGTAAACTTTACGTATTGGATGACAACCTCGAAGTTGTTTCCAACGGGCAAATAGGTCAGTTGTATGTTGGTGGCGATATTTTAGCGCGCGGTTATTGGGCGCAGCCTGAGATGACGGCCACGCGTTTTATTGCAGATCCTTTCTGTGATGAGGGCGCACGTATGTATGCCACGGGTGATTTAGTCAGTTGGCAAGGCAATGACTTGATGTATCACGGTCGTAATGACCATCAGGTGAAAGTACGTGGCTTTAGAGTAGAGCTGGGCGAAATTGAACAGCACCTAAGCCAGTTGCCTGAGGTGGAGATGGCAGTCGTAGTCACTGAACAGCAAGCCCATGGCCTAGGATTGATAGCTTATATTCAAAGCGCCAAATTCGCAGATGACACATTCGCTGACAAGCTAAAAAGAGCATTAAGTGAGCGCTTGCCAACCTACATGGTGCCGGGCGACATCATAGTGTTAGAAAAACTCCCAGTTAACGCCAGTGGCAAACTGGAGCGTCAGCAGTTACCAAAAGTAACGCGAGCCGCACAGCAGGTCGAGCTTGCCCAGAATGGAACCGAGCAGCTCATCGCGGATATTTGGCAAAAGCACCTTAAAACTGAAGATATCGACAGGCATGCCAACTTCTTTGATGTTGGCGGTCACTCGCTGCTGTTGATGGCCGTGTATGAAGAGTTGAAGCTTCAATACCCTAACTTACAAATGACGGAGCTGTTTGCCCATCCGAGTATAGCCAGTTTGGCCGTGTTACTCGGTGGAGCACAATCTAAATCAGCCTCGGTTACCACCAATAAACCAACTGGCGCGAAACAAAAACGCGGCATGGGCGCGATTGCAGCGCGTAAAAGAAAAGCAAGAGAATCATAACAATGTCAGAAAGTAATTATAGTGAACTAGATATTGCCATCGTCGGTATGGCAGGTCGTTTCCCGGATGCACAAAACGTCGATGCGCTGTGGGAAAATGTGCGTGACGGGCACTGTGCAGTGCAAGATTTAGACGACGAGACACTACGAGCGGCGGGCGTAAGCGAGGAAGATCTAGCACATCCTGATTATGTAAAACGCGGTATTCCATTTTCTGGCATGGCGCAATTTGATGCCGCATTTTTTGGTTATACGCCAAAGGAAGCGGCGCAGCTTGACCCACAGCAACGGGTATTTTTGCAAACTTGTTGGCATGCGTTGGAGCATGCAGGTATTACCACTGGGAACAGTAACTTCACTGGTGTGTTTGCCGGTTGTGGTGTGCCTGCGTACTTGTTACAGAACTTACTCGGGGATAGCCAACAAGACATCACTAGCTTGTTGGCGCTGACCAATGGCAATGATAAAGACTCTTTGGCAACTCGAGTGAGTTACGAACTGGATCTAACGGGCCCGGCTGTTACAGTACAAACTGCGTGTTCAACGTCTTTAGTCGCGGTGCATATGGCATGTCGCTCTCTGCAAAACTATGAGTGTGATTCGGCACTGGCAGGTGGTGTTTGGCTCAATTTAAATCATCAACAAGGCTACCATGCCCCTGCGGGTGGGAGCTTATCACCATCTGGGCAGTTGAGCGCATTTGGTGAACACGCCGATGGGATCCTAATTGGTAGTGGCAGTGCGGCGGTTGTACTTAAGCGCGTTGAAGATGCGATTGAGCAAGGTGACAATATACTTGCGGTGATCAAAGGCTCAGCCATTAACAATGATGGTAAAGAAAAAGTAGGCTATACCGCGCCAAGTGTGACAGGTCAAGCTGGCGCCATTGAAGCGGCGCTCGAATTTGCTGATATTGAGCCAAGCTCGGTTGGCTATATTGAAACCCATGGCACAGGTACAACTTTAGGCGACCCCATCGAAATTGCCGCGTTGAGCCGCGCTTATGGGCAGTGTGACAAGCAACAAATCGCAATCGGTTCAATCAAAGCCAATATCGGTCACTTGGACTCGGCTGCGGGGGTTACTGGGCTTATCAAAGCGGTACAAGCACTGCGTCACAAAATGCTACCCCCGAGTTTGCACTGCGAGCCTCTAAACAGCAAGATTGACTTTGCCAACAGCCCATTTTACGTCAATACCCAGTTGCAGCCATGGCACAGTGACTCGGCACGCCGAGCTGCGGTCAGCTCATTGGGGATGGGTGGAACTAATGCCCATGTCATTTTAGAAGAATACAATGCACCTGCGGCTTCTTACGATCAATCTACGCCATGGCATATCTTACCGCTCTCTGGTAATGCGCAATCATCCCTTGAGGCACAGCGACAAGCCCTAGCGATTAAACTTCAACAAAGTTCAGATAACTTAGCGCTGATCGCAGCACAATTGCAGCATAATCGCACCGCACACACTGTTCGTCATGCGGTGGTTGCCGACAGCGCAGAGCAGGCACAGCAGTTATTGATGCGCGATATTCACGGTGACAAAACCTGCGCGGTTCAGGTGGCGTTGATGTTCTCCGGTCAAGGTTCACAATATGTCACGATGGCCCAGCCACTGTTAAAACATGTTCCAGAATTCAAACTTCAGTTTGACGCGGTTGTCGCATTATTTGATGCTGGTTTACAAGATGAGCTACGCCGTGTCTTTACCCCAAATGATGATGAGGTGCTAGCAGCTAATCAGTTACTTGGGCAAACCCGCGTGACGCAACCTGCATTATTTGTCGTGGCCTATGCGATGGCTAAGTGTTATCAAGGGCACGGCATCCATATTGAGGCTATGTTGGGACACAGTGTTGGCGAGTATGTGGCAGCGTGTTTGAGCGAAGTGATGAGCTTGGAAACAGCTGTAAAGCTAGTGACAGCCCGTGGTGAAGCGCTGCAAAAAATGGCGCCAGGAGCGATGCTTTCAGTGATGAGTGATGCGCCAAGTTTGCAGCCCTATTTAAATGATCAGTTAGATATTGCAGCTTGCAATAGTCCGAGTAATACGGTTGTAGCGGGCAGCAAAGAAGCCATAAAAGCGTTGCAAAGTGAGCTAAAAGCCGCTGATATCAGCGTGACGCGACTCCATGTGTCCCATGCTTTCCACAGTCACCTTACTGAGCCTGTGTTGGAAGAGTTTTCTGAGGTCCTCAAACAGGTGCAATTACATGCCCCACAAACACCGTTTGTTTCAAATGTTACAGGCACTTGGATCACACCAGAGCAAGCGACATCGCCTCAGTACTGGCTTGATCATATTCGCCAAGCGGTGAACTTTGTCGATGGCGTGAAAACCCTAGCCGCACAATGTAACGTGCTGATAGAAGCTGGCCCGGGAGATACCCTACAAAAGTTGGCTGCACAATCAGTGAATGAGGATGTCACGGTCTTAAATTCGATTGCTCATGCGCGAGATTTAAAAGCGCCAGTGCCTCCCTTTGTGAAAACGCTGGCAAAATTGTGGCAATTGGGCGTCGAGGTCAACTGGTCACAGGTTTCTGCACATCCACACAATACAGAAATCGCCTTTCCAGCATACCAGTTTGATACAACAGAGTACTGGGTTGATGCTAAAACTAATACGACATCGGCTGTATCTGTCAGCACCAGTGCTGGGCCTGAGCTGCTAGCACCAATTTGGCAGCAACAACTTAATTCTGCCGCATTGGCCCCGAACTTAGAGGGCGAAAAAGTGGTGATGATTGCCACCGACGCACCACTGTGTTCACTGATAAGTGCAGCACTGGTTGGCTCTGGTGCAGCAGTGACTGTGGTTTGGCAAGGCGAATCATTCAGTGCCCTTGAGCAGGGGCAATACCGTGTAAATTGCCAAGACCAAAGTCAGTTGAATGAGCTGCATGAGCAACTTGGCGGCTTCGATCGCATAGTGGATTGCCGTTTGTTAGACGCGCAAAGCTGTGGTTATCAACTTCTTCTACCTCTTGCTAAGTGGTTACTGGGCCAAGGCACAATGCAGTGGACTGTGGTTGCGAGTGAGTTATTCAGCGTGCTGGGGGAAGAAACGGTATCGGCAGACAAGGCAACTGCACTGGGTATCACACGAGTGATAGGCATGGAACAGGCTGCCATTCGTTGTCAATTGCGAGAAGTGTCTGCTGCACAGCGCGATGCAACACAATCAAATATTGCAATGCAGCTGGTTGAGGATCTGGGCAATGACGCAACCGAAGTTGCGTACCGTGGGCGCCAGCGCTTTATTCTGACTGAGCAAGTAGTGCCAAAAGCGGATGCTTTGGTAAACTCAGTATCGACGCCAGTGACCTTTATCACTGGTGGATTGGGCGGGGTTGGTCTGGTATTGGCTAACTTATTGGTGGCACAAGGCCACGCTGTTATCTTGCAAACTCGCGGTGAGTTTCCTGCAAGTGAGCGTTGGTCTGAACTATTGAGTGGCGATGACGTCGATGACAAGCTGGCGAACCAGATCCGTGCTTTACAATCACTTAAAGCCAATGGTGCGCGTGTCGCTGTCGTTACGGCGGATGTACTTGATATTGCCAGTTTAAATGTCGCAATTAGCCACGCGGAGCAGTCTCTTGGCCGTATCACTCAAGTGATCCACGCCGCAGGATTACCTGGTGGCGGGATGCTTGCTCAAGTATCCGCTGAGCAGGCTGCACAAAGTATGGCTGCGAAAACTCGCGGTACTGATAATTTGTTGGCTGCGTTTAAAGCTCACAGTCTTGAACGTATGATTTTGTGTTCATCACTGGCGTCAGTACTCGGCGCTATGGGTCAAAGTGACTATTGTGCAGCCAATAGTTACCTCGATGCCGTCGCGATGCAGTCACATCCTTTCTTAGTGCAGTCGATTAATTGGGATGCGTGGGCAAATATTGGTATGGCAGCAGGACACAGTGTCGGTGAAGACTTTGGTATTAATGAGGCCGCAGCGCAAATTTTACTAGCGGGTATTGCGCAATCGAAAGCGTCGCAATTGTATGCGGCAAGTTTATCGTGGCAAGCGCGTGCAGATAAAGTTGCAGAACTAACGGAAAAGTTAATGCAAGCAACCACCTCAGTACCGAAAGGCCACAAACGCCCTGACTTAGATACGGAGTTTGAAGCACCAGAAAGCGAGTTAGAGTTACAACTTGCCGCGATATGGGGAGAGTTTTTAGGCTTTGATGAAATTGGCATTTTTGACAACCTATTCGAGTTAGGCGGCGACTCCCTTATCGCCATTCAAATGTTGGCGAAAGTTAAACAGCAGTTTGCGGTAGAAATCGAGCCTGCAACCTTTTTTGAAGATCCCAATTTAGATAATCTCACCTTCCTGATCGAAGAGCAGTTGCTCCAAGAGTAAGCGAATATTCGCGACACATATGACACTTTTTTGGAGGCCTTTTTGGCCTCCTGCTTTATTTTTTTCCTTTCCCAACGTCTAGCTGGCATCGAGAGCAATTTTACCAACACATCAAAGCAAAATTCGATGTATCTACCACAGTCATCAATTCAAACTCATCAGCCCAAAAAGACAGCTTGTCTGTTTTTTGCCGCTGCATGTGGTTGTGGATGAGAGTAGGTATTTGGCCAAAACATATTGCAATACGGTTGAGTTAGAGCGCAGTGAGCCGCTCAACTTTGAGCGAATAAATCAAATTAGCAGTGCACAATAATAGATAGTCAGGTGGGATCAGCATGAGCGAGCAAAAGCGTAGAAGAAGACGCGAGCGCGGTGGCGCATTAACTGAAGAGCAGCAACTAAAATTAAAAGCTAAGTTGGCAGACAGTCAGGCAAGAGCGCAACAAAACCAGTTAGAGATCCGCCAAGACAGAGCTGCAAAGGTCCCGTTAACACCGGCTCAACAGAGATTGTGGACTGCGTGGCAGCTAGACCCTGAAGACAGTGTGTACAACTTAGCTGGTACACTGACTTTTCAAGGACAATTAAATAAAGCTTGGGTACAAGCTGGATTTACCCACTTGGTTGCAAAACACGGTATCTTGAATAGCCGATTTAGTGTTGAGCACGACACCACAGTGCAGCAGCTACAAAGCGAGAGCGCGTTTACCTTTGTTGATGTGCCTAGCCAATCGGATAGTGCACAACAGGCATTCGAAATTGCCGATCAACCTTTTGACTTGACTGCTGAGCCACTATTGCGAGTGGCGCTATTAGAGTCACAAGGGGAGTGCACTTTATTAGTGGTGATGCATCATATTGTGACTGATGGTACATCAATGCAGCAGCTGTTTAATGAATTTATTCAAGCCTATGCTTTATTGCAAAACCACCAAAGTTTACCTGAGGTTGAACCCAAAGCCGATTATTTAGATTATGC
Organism: Pseudoalteromonas obscura; assembly: GCF_030135505.1. Taxonomy (NCBI): domain Bacteria; kingdom Pseudomonadati; phylum Pseudomonadota; class Gammaproteobacteria; order Alteromonadales; family Pseudoalteromonadaceae; genus Pseudoalteromonas; species Pseudoalteromonas obscura. The sequence goes on along the minus strand of NZ_JASJUT010000014.1, from coordinate 88,253 downwards.
CTTATGGCTTGCCAAGCAGGATCACACTGAACTGCTTGAAAAGCAGTTGGCAGGTTGGCAATCAGCGCTTGGCGATGACTTTGAACCTTTAAGGTTGCCCGCAAATAGCCTCGCAAGACAAGGTGGCAACTATCCGATCACGACACAGTCTCTCACTTTGCCAACGGCGCTTTGGCAGCAAGTGCAAGCACTCACTAAACAACACCAAGTGACGCCTTACCTTGTTTTGCTCAGTGCATTTCAATACTTGTTGCACCGCTATAGTGATCAAAGTGATGTTAAAGTTGGGGTGCCAATTGCCAACCGCCACCATGCACAAACACATGGATTAATTGGTTTTTTTATCAATACTCAAGTGGTGAGATTGGAAGTTGATCCGCAAGATAACTTTGCAACGTTACTGGAAAAAGCCAAGTCATTTTCACAATTTGCGCAAGCAAATCAGGATTTGCCATTTGAACATTTGCTGGATGCTATCAAGCCGCCGCGTAGTACCGGCAGTCACCCATTATTTCAGGTCATGTTCAACTACTTAAAGCGTGATAAAGGTGCTATGGATGCACTGCAAGGGGTCTCGCTCAAAGATACCCAAGCGCTGCGTTTTTCGATGCCGTTTGACCTGCAATTGGATGTGATCGAGGAAGTGACAGGTGCAACCACCTTGCACCTGTATTACGCCAACACCTTATATAGCGAAGCGTTTGCTAAGCATTGTTTGGATGAACTTGCAGCCTTGCTCTTGGCGGTATCAAACCACCCGAGCGCTCCACTGCAATACTTAGACTGGTACCCACAGCATAGACAGCAATGTTTAGAGGCATTTTCCGAAGGTGCTGCGGCTTTTCCTTGGCAACACTCAATCCCTGACATCATCAGCGAGCAAGCGCAAAAAACGCCTCAGCACAGTGCTTTGATCTTCGCTGGCGAACACCTCAGTTACGCCAAATTTGAACGATATACCAATCAGTTAGCAAACTGGTTAATTGCTCAAGGTGTTGGCAGGGAAGATCAAATTGGGGTGTACTTTGATCGTAGTTTCGAAATGGTCATTGCCTTAATAGGGGTGATGAAAAGTGGCGCAGCGTATGTGCCTCTAGATCCTAATTTACCTGCCGACCGCGTTGACTATATTGCCCAAAATAGCACCTTTAAACTGGTACTGGGAAATCGGGACGGTGCACAGTTTAATGTACCCTATTTTAATTGGTCTGAACTTACAAAAACGCTGACATCTCAAGAGGATGCATATCCAAGTGTGACCATTTTACCTGAGCAAGCCGCTTACGTTATTTATACCTCTGGTTCGACTGGTAAACCAAAAGGCGTGATCAACAATCATCACGCACTATACAACCGTATCAGCTGGCAAGATCAAGCTTATCCAATTGGCAGTGAAGATCGCGTATTGCAAAAAACACCTTATGGATTTGATGTGTCTGTGTGGGAGTTTTTCTGGCCATTAATGCGCGGCGCAACCCTCGTCGTAGCGGAGCCTGAAATACATAAAGAACCCCGCGAATTGGCATTGCTTATCAAAGCTCAGCAAGTCACTTTGTTGCACTTTGTTCCCTCAATGTTACAGGCCTTTATCAGCGAACCAAAGGCCTCACACTGCGACAGCATTCGCCATATAATTTGTAGTGGTGAAGCATTGCCGGCAGCACTACAGGCAGATGCTTTAAAGCTATTGCCTGACCTTGAAATTCACAATTTATATGGCCCTACTGAAGCTGCCATCGATGTCAGCTATTACGAATGTGACGGCCATGCCGATAAAGCTGTACCAATTGGTAAGCCTATCGCAGGGTGTGAACTTTGGGTGCTTGATCAGCAACTAAACTTAAGCCCGATCGGTGCTGTTGGTGAGTTGTACATCGGCGGTATCGGTTTGGCTCGAGGCTATGCAAACCGTCCAGATCTCAGCGCTGAGCGCTTTGTTGCCAATCCATTTGCGACAGATGGCAGTCGTTTGTATCGCAGTGGTGACTTAGTGCGTTGGAGTGAGCAGGGCGAGCTTGAATATCTAGGGCGAACCGATCATCAGGTTAAGATCCGTGGTCTGCGTATTGAGCTGGGGGAAATTGAAACCCAGCTGTTTGCACAGCCAGGAGTAAAAGAAGCGGTCGTGGTTGCTATCGAGGGTCCAAATGGTGGTGCTCGATTGGCTGCTTATGTAAGCGGTGAGTTACTGGATGACAGTCAATTACAACAGGGCTTGAGTGACGCATTACCAGATTACATGGTGCCAAGTAGCATTATGGTCATGGAGTCTCTACCACTGAGCAGCAATGGTAAGGTTGACCGCAAAGCGTTGCCTGAACCGATATTGCAAACACAAACAGCCTATCAGGCACCGCAAGGTGAGCGCGAGGAATTGCTGTGCCAAACTTGGCAGCAAGTGCTTGGGCAAAGCCCCATAGGTCGTGATGACAACTTCTTTGCACTGGGTGGTGATTCCATTCTCAGCCTACAAATTGTTGCTGCGATGCGCCAGCATGGATTTGCTTTAAGTGCCAAGCAAGTCTTTGAGGCACCGACGATAGCGCAATTGGCTGTCGAACTGAGTGAACTCAGTGATGAAGATAAAATCCCGCAAATGGTCAGTGGTGCGGTACCACTACTGCCCATTCAGCAGGCCTACTTTGCAAGACAGCCAAGCAATGTTAATCACTGGAACCAAGCAATCCGTTTGATACCGCCTGCGCCAATTACCTTGGCTGCACTCAATGAGAGTGTACAAGCTTTGATAAAACATCACGATGGCTTGCGTTTGCAATATCAACATCAAGGGACGTGGCAGCAGACATATCGCGACTATGACGAAGCTGATTATCGTGAAGTGGTGTGGTATCAAACCACCACCGACGAAGCATTTGACGCGTACTTAGCAAATGCTGTAGAGCAGGCCCAAAGCAGTTTAAACATTCAGCGCGCCGACTCACTACGGGTGCTGTATGTCCACAGTGAGAGTCGTCAGGCATTGATTTTAATTGCTCATCACCTAGTCATTGATGGTGTATCGTGGCGAATTTTAGTCGATGACTTGCTGCAAGGCATGGAGCAGGGGGCTGCTGGCAAGTCGATTGCGCTGCCATTAAAGAGCCATAGTTATCAATATTGGGCGCAGCAGATCCAAGCTTATCCAAGCAGCCACGACAGTGAATTTGAACTTTGGCAAAACCAGCACAGCGATGCGCTTGCATTGCCAAACTTTGTCGCTGAAGGCGATGACACCATGCACAGTGCCCAAACCATTCAAGTGGCATTGAGTGAAGAGCAAACCCAAGCGTTATTATCGCAGGCGCAGCGTCCATATCGCACGCATATTGACGAATTATTGTTGGCGTCATTAAGTGTGGCCCTTAAACAGTGGACCGGCAGCAACGAAGCACAGGTCTTTTTAGAAGGCCACGGCCGTGAACCGTGGCAATCTCAGCTTGATTTAAGCCGTACCTTGGGGTGGTTCACCGCACTATATCCGGTGAAATTGACCAACCACCATGAAATTGCAGACACCATTATTGCCGCCAAAGAGCGTTTACGTGCCATGCCAAACAAAGGTATTGGCTATGGTGCGTTCAAATATTATGGCAGCGATGCACAGCAACAAGCACTGCACACTGCGCGCAAGCCACAAATCGAATTTAACTATTTAGGCCAGCTTGATGCCAATTCACATGGGCAATTGGCGGATTGGCAAATGAGCACAGATGGCGTCGGCAGCAGCATTGCCGCGCAAAACCCACTCAGTGCGGATATCGCTATCAATGGCGCAATTCAAAAGGGGGTGCTGAACATGGCCATCACGTACAGTGGTGCCTGTTTAGAACAGTCTGATATGGCGGAGTTTGCCCAGCGCCTCGAGCAGGCGTTGACACTGGTGATTGCGCACTGCTGCGACGCCAATGCACGCTTGACTCCAGCGGATTTACCGCTGTTATCCTTGAGCCAAACAGAGCTAGATGCGCTGCCTATTGCACAGCAAACCGTGTCCAGCATTTATCCGCTCTCAGCCATGCAGCAGGGCATGATGTTCCACTCGATGGTTGAGCAAAGTGCCGCGTATTTAAATCAGTTGCGACTGGATATCAGTGGTCTTGATGTCACGCGCTTTAAAGCGGCATGGCAGCAAGTGGTAGATAGACATGATGCGCTGCGCACTGGGTTTATTTCCACCACATCGCAACAGTTACAATACGTGGTGGCGGGCCATCAAATTGCCTTTAATGAGCTGGATTGGCAGTCAGAGCCGACAAAGTCGACTGCGCCATTGGCTCATTCAATTTTAGAGCAAGGCTTTGCGGTGACCGAAGAGGTGGGCTTAATGTCGTTCACTCTAGTTCAGCAAGGGCCACAGCAGCATCACTTTATTTGGACCTATCACCATATGCTGCTCGATGGCTGGAGTAGCACCGCGGTGTTGGCTGAAGTCATGATGGCATATCAAGGCCAAGCCTTGCCACAGCCTGGGGGCCAGTATCAAGATTATCTTGCATATCTTGCCAAGCAAGATGACGCGGCGGGTGATGATTATTGGCAGACTAGACTCGCACAGTTAAACGACGCCTCTTATCTGACTGAACTGCAAAGTCGTGATGCGCTGGACAGTAATTTAGGGTATGCGCAGCACACATTACAGCTTGATGAGCAGCAAGCGGCGCAATTACAGCGTTTTGCGCAGCAGCAAGAGATCACCGTTAACACCGTACTGCAGGGCGCGTGGTCACTGTTATTGGGTCGTATGTTGAATAAATCATCGGTGTGTTTTGGTGCAACGACATCAGGTCGACCGGCCGATCTTGCGGGCAGTGACAGCACGGTGGGGTTATTTATCAATACCCTGCCAGTGATCAGCACACTGGACAATGAACAGCTTGTTGGACACTGGCTCAAAGCCCGCCAACAAGACAGTATGCAAAGCCGCGAATTTGAGCATACACCTTTGTATCAAATTCAAAAACTGGCTGACGGACAAGTGAGCTTTGATCAGCAAGGCCTGTTTGACAGCTTATTAATTTTTGAAAACTATCCAATTTCAGAGACATTAGGTGCCAATAAGCTAGGTGGGACAGAGTTTTCTCTGGTTGAGAACCGCGAAGAAACCAATTATCCACTGACAGTATTTGTAGAAACGGCTCAAGGGCTGACGATTAACTTTGCTTACCAAGGTTGGCGTTTAAGCGCTGAGTTTGTGGTGCATCTTGCGAGTAATTTGGCGCGCCTACTTGAGGCACTGCAAACGCAAGTTGAACAACCTCTTGGGCACATTCAATTGCTCGATGACACCACTCAAACTGAGGTGAAGCAACTCGGTGTTGGCTCAACACAACCCCTGCCTAGCAGCGATGCATTGGCAATGTTTGAAGCGCAGGCAAAGCAAACTCCTCAGGCAATTGCGGTACAAAATGAGCAAGGTCAGCAGCTCAGCTATGACGCACTGAATGGTCGAGCAAATCAATTGGCGCAGGTGTTAATCGCCGCAGGGCTGAGCACTGAAATGCCTGTGGCTGTCAGCATGACCCGTGGTATTGAGATGATTGTCGCGATACTAGCGGTAGGCAAAGCAGGTGGTGTGTATGTGCCAATCGCGGTGGAGCTGCCAGAAGAGCGCCGCGATTATATCTGCCAGCACAGTGGCGCTAAGTTTGCAATTACTAATACAGAGGTATTCTTTGCTGATGATGTGACCTGTTTAAATATCGCGGATCTGCCACTGGCATCATATGACAATGGCAACCTCGATGTGCAGCGTCATCACCATCAACTGGCATACACTCTCTATACCTCAGGTTCCACAGGTTTACCAAAAGGTGTGGCAATTAGTCACGGGAACCTGATTAATTTCTTGTTGGGCATGCAGCAGCAATTGGGCGTAGATAGCGCCCTCAATGCATTGGCATTAACCTCATTGTCATTTGATATCTCTGGGCTGGAAATTTATCTACCACTGATAAGTGGTGGTACGGTCACTGTGGCACAAAATGCCTCGACGCTGAGCTCTGCGTTATTGGCCGATCAAGACTTAATACAAGCCACCCCAGCAGGTTGGCGCAGCTTGTTAGAGCTTAATTTATTAACTCATGTGTCAGGCAAATTGGCCTTGTGTGGCGGTGAAGCCTTGCCTGCAGAGTTGGTCAATGACGTGGCGGCAACGGGGGTCACACTTTGGAACATGTACGGACCGACGGAAACCACCATTTGGTCAAGTTGCTATCAAGTGACACAGACCCCAGTGCATTTAGGTGATGCCACTTTAAATACTCAACTTTATGTGCTGGATAACCAATTAAACCTGTGTCCACAACAGGTGGCTGGTGAGCTGTACATTGCCGGTCTCGGCCTTGCCCGTGGTTATTTATCTCGCCCTGAACTCAGCGCTGAGCGTTTTGTGGCAAACCCGTTTGCGGATGATGGCAGCCGTATATATCGCACGGGCGATCTGGTACGTTGGAACCAACATGGTCAGCTAGAATATTTAGGCCGTACTGATCATCAAGTGAAGATCCGCGGTTACCGCATTGAGTTGGGCGACATTGAAGCCCAGCTGTATCGATGTGAAGGGGTCAGTGAAGCGGTTGTCGTTGATGACAACAGCACGGGCACAACACAGCTAGTAGGCTATGTGTCTGGTAAAGCGCTAGAGAGTGAAATTATTAAAACGACCATTGCCCAGTGGCTACCTGACTACATGGTACCGGCACTGGTGATGACGTTGGATGAAATGCCGCACAACAGCAATGGCAAAATCGATAGAAAAGCATTGCCAGCGCCGCACTGGCAGAAAACCCAGAGGTATGCCGCCCCACAGACAGAGACCGAGTCACGCTTAGCTGCTATTTGGCAGTCAGTATTAGCTGCGGAGCAAGTGGGTCGTGATGATAATTTCTTTGCATTAGGCGGAGATTCTATCAAAGCACTGAGCGTGGCTAGCCAAGGTAACCAATCAGGACTTAATTTTGAACTCCCTCAGCTACTGAGTACGGGCAGTCTTGCCCAATTAGCGGCTTTGATTGATGACAATGAGAACAGTACCAAGCCGGCGCTACTGCGTCAGACACAGAGGTACTCTGGGCTGTCGTTTGCCGAGCAGCGTCAGTGGTTCTTGTGGAAGCTATCACCACAGAGCAGTGCGTATCACATTAAAGGCGGCTTGATGTTGCAAGGGATACTCAATTCAGAGGCACTACAAAGTGCGTTGGACTTTGTCAGCAATCGCCATGATGCGCTGCGCACTGTGTATGTCGAAGATAAAGATGCGCAGGTATCACAGTTTATCGCACCGATTGGTCAATGTGCATATCATGAGTTTGATGCGTCCAATGACGCGGACAGTACTGCATGGCGTGCGGATTTCGTGGCTCAGCCATTTGTGTTGACCCAAGGCAACCTGTTCAGAGTTGGCCTTATAAAGCACAGTGATACACAGCATGAACTCGTGGTTGTGATGCACCACATTATCTCTGATGCGTGGTCACTACAGATCATCATCGACGATTTTGCACAGGCATATCGCGATGCGCTATCTGGTAAGGTGTTATCTATCGACACTGCGAGCGTGCGCTACAGCGATTATGCACAGTGGCAGCGGGCTTGGTTAAATGATGAGGTTAAAGCTGAACAGCTCAGCTATTGGCATAGCGTCATTGGTGATGATTTATCTGCGTTGCGTCTGCCAAGCGATGTTTCGACGCAACAAAGTAGCTATCAAGCTGTTACTGAGCAAATTCAGTTAGATGATGCGTTAAAAGCAGCTTTGGCTGACTATGCTAAAGCTAACAACACCAGTTTGTTTAATGTATTAATGACGGCACTGAAGGTATTGTTGCATCGCTACAGTGGGCAATCAACCATTCGAGTGGGTATGCCAATTGCCAACCGTCATAAAGCGGGGACTGAATCTCTAGTTGGTTTCTTTGTGAATACCCAAGTGATCACCACGCACCTCTCAGGCGATGTGTTATTGAGTGATGCACTTGAGCAGGTGAAAACACAGTTATTGGGCGCACAAGCGCATCAAGATTTACCATTTGAGCAACTACTAGATAGCCTTGACTTAGACCGTGACCTAGAACAGCCTTTGTTCCAAGTGATGATCAACCATCAACGCGTCGATGGTGAGGCGCTGCTTGCGCTGCCTCAGTTAGATGTGAGCCCAGTATTGATTGCTGCCAGCGAAGCGCAGTTTGAATTGGTGCTAAACTGTTATGAAAACAGCGAAGGGCTCACCGATATTGAGTTTGAATTTGCCAAAGAGCGCTTTAGCCCGGCGCGCAGAGCCGAATTAGCCTGTGCGCTTAATTCGGTATTGTCTGCGTTAGTCGATAGGCAATCACAGCGCATTGCCGATCTCGTGTTACTCCCAGAAGTACAGCAAGTGCAGTTGCATGCTCTGAGTCAGGGGCAAGTGCATACGGCGGCAAATTTGGTCACGTCGCAATTAAGCACGATGACAAATCAATACCCGCACAATATCGCACTGAAATTTGCCGATACGGCATTGAGTTATCAGCAGCTTGCAGAGCGTAGTAACCGTTTGGCACATTATCTGTGTGCACAGTCTCATCCGGTTGTGGCGGTACGTTTTGCGCGTGGCATTGACATGGTGATTGCAGCTTTGGCTGTGCTGAAATCCGGTGCGACATACGTGCCGATTGACCCAAGTTTGCCGCTTGAGCGTCAGCAATATATTGCACAGCAAAGTGGCGCTGGTTTATTGCTGAGTGATGATATTTCCAGTGAGCTAATGGGTGTGCCTACCCATACATTGGATGAGTCTAAGCTCAGCGCTTATCCGACAACGGCACTCAGCAACACTATTTTACCGCAGCAAACGGCCTATATGATTTTCACGTCGGGTTCGACGGGGTTACCAAAAGGGGTCGCTGTATCTCATCAGGCTCTGGCAGATCATTGCTATGCCATGCAGCAGTATTATCACTATCAAGTAGGCGATCATGCTTTGCTATTCGCCTCAATGGGCTTTGATGCGGCGCTGGAGCAGTTGTTAATGCCATTGCAAAGTGGTGCACAGTTGAGTGTGGTGGACCCTAAATCTATGGGCCCAGATGTACTCGTCGAATTCGTTGAGGCTGAACAAGTCACCGTAGTGGACTTACCGCCTGCGTACTTACGTCATGTGTCAAAGTTGGACTCAGTGCGCCTATGTATTGTCGGTGGTGAAGGCTGGCATCAAGGTGACTTTAAGCTGGCTCAGCAAAGCTTGCCACAAGCGCAGTTTGTTAATGCCTATGGCCCAACCGAAGCCGTGGTGACACCGACGTTGTGGATGGGTGATGCCAAGTCTTCTGTTGATGGTCGCTACGTTCCGATCGGCAAGCCGGTCGGCAATCGAAACGTGTATGTGCTAGATAATGACCTGAATTTGTTGCCACAGGGTGCTGTGGGTGAGCTGTATATTGGCGGCAGTTGTTTGGCTGAAGGCTATGTGCAGCAAGCTGATTTAACCGCCGAACGGTTTGTGGCGGACCCGTTTAGTGACAATGGCACGCGACTGTATCGCACGGGTGATTTAGTGCGCTGGAATGCTCAGGCACAGCTGGAATACTTAGGCCGTGTTGACGATCAGATTAAAATTCGTGGTCACCGCATTGAGTTAGGTGAAATTGAGGCGCAGCTCAGCGCGCTCGATGGGGTGGCACAGGCGGTTGTTTTGGTGCAAACCCCGCAGGAGCAACCAGTGTTAGTGGCATTTGCAGTCAGTGATAAGCTGACAGGCAGTGCGCTGCAAGTTGCGCTACGCGAGCGGCTACCTGAATATATGATCCCGCAAGCCATTGAAATTGTGGCGCAGTTGCCGCTTAATCAAAATGGTAAGGTGGATCGTAAACGCTTACCGACACTTACACTGACCTCGGAGCAAGGTGCATTTGTGCCGCCACATGCGGGCCTTGAGCAGCAGGTAGCACAGATTTGGCAATCACTGTTAAATGCCCCGCAAGTGAGTCGACACGATAACTTCTTCGCATTGGGCGGAGACTCCATCAGTGCACTGCGTTTGGTGCCTAGAATTAACCAATTAGGTGATTACGGCATTGAAGTTAAAGATATTTTCAATGCACCGGATTTGGCGACTTTAGCCCAGTTGACTTCGCAGTCTGAGCCGGGGTCAGCGCGTTTAGCACTAGTGCCGGTCGAGCGAACACAGCTAATGCCGGTGTCAGCGGCGCAGCAAAGCTTGTGGCTGACGGATAGAATGAGTGATGCTGCGGATAAAGCGGCGTATAACATCGCGGGGGGCGTATCTCTAAGTGGTAAACTAGACATTCAGGCTCTTGAGCTGGCATTTAACCAGCTACTTGCTCGCCATGAAGTGCTGCGTACTCGCTTTGTGAATGTTGAGGGCGAGCCGCGCAGTGAAGTGCTTGAAAATGTACACTTCTCTATTGCTGTTGAGCAGGTTGAATGTGAGCAAATGGCGATGCAAATTCGCCGTGACTTTGAGCAGCTGTACTTTGATTTCAGCACTGCCCCATTGATGCGCGCAAAAGTGCTGCAAGTGGGGGCTGATAGCTATCAATTATTGGTGAGTATGCATCACATTGTCAGTGACGGATGGTCAATTGCCAACTTGGTACAAGAACTCGGTGTATTTTATGCAGAGCAGCTAGGTGACAGTAGTTTGGCAGAAGCGATGGCGCCGTTGGAAGTGCAGTACGCGGATTATGCCCACTGGCAAAATGCCCGTTTAGCATCCGACGAAGGAGCTCAAAACAACACATTCTGGCAGCAGCAGCTAGAGGCGGCACCACAGGTCACGACTTTACCGCTTCATTTCCCGCGCCCTGAGAAACCAAGCAGCCAAGGCGAACAGGTACGTTTTGATATTCAAGCTGATACAGCGTCGCAATTGCAAGCATTGAGCGAGGCGCATCAGGTTTCCTTATTTGCTTTATTAAAAGCCAGTTATATGGCGTTTTTGAGCCAGCAAACGGGGCAGCAAGACTTAGTGGTTGGCACGCCGATGGCAGGTCGAGGAACACTCTCGCTGGAGCCATTAATTGGCTATTTCATTAAGGTGATGCCACTGCGCGTAAAAGTCAGTGCAGATGATAGTCTTATCAGTTTGGCAAAGCAGGTTCAGCAGCAATTTTTAGCACTGCAAGATAACCAGCTACTGACGCTTGAGCGGATCATGCAATTGGTGGATACGCCGCGCCAAGCGGGCACTTCGCCAATCTTCCAGCAGTTATTTGTAATGCAAAATACACCACAGCCACACTGGCCTGTTGAAGGCATGGAGATCACTGAGCTGCCAAGTGGTGAAGTGAGCAGTAAGTTTGACTCAGGCATCTTCATTGAGCCGAGTGAAACTGGGTTTAGTGGTAATCTGGTATTTAAAACAGATCTCTACCTGAAAGACAGAATGGCGACCTTGGTCACTCAGTGGTTGAGTTTGTTGGATACTTTGGCAGCCAATCCTGAGCAAGCCTTACCCAGGCCTAAACGCAGTAGCGGCGCTAAAAAACGCAAGTCTGCCAAGTTTGGTAAATTGAAAAAGTAAGCTTATTTATTTAAACCCAAAGCCAAGATCACATGATGAACTTGGCTTTTTCATCTTCTTACTAGCCTTATACCAGCTCTTGGGCAGGTAAAGGCGTAATATTGCGTGTTTTCCTTAAAAAAAATCCTATTTTGCTCGTCATTAAAAGACATCCCTAGATTGTGGGCAAACAATGCCTATTGCAATGTACTGTTATGAGTACTGAGTCTGCCAACATGATTGGTTGAAAACACCTAGGGTAAGCACATTATTGGTTAATTCATAATGGGCTGTTTGGATACAACCCTGTGTGCCAAATGGCTCCAACTTTACTGCAAGAGACATTTGGCATGATGCAAAAGTATATTGATGCATATCCGCAGGGCCTAGGCCTGAGTGTTCAACAAAAACAACATCTATCAACACATGAGAACAGTACACCAGCGATGCATAGTGTATTGGTACCGATTGCGTCAGAATTAAACGTGTCAGTATTAAGTCAGCGAGCGAGAGCAATTGCCGAGCAACAGCTGGTATTACAGTTTGCATTTGTTCAAATCGAGGGGCAAGGCGAGATACATCAGATGCCTGTCGAATCTGTTTCGCCCTCTTGTGAGGTTGTAGACTGCGCTGCGGATTTATCGGCTGTTGAACATGCAAAGCTGATCCCGGTGTCTTTGAATGCAGCACAGGGGCTCAATATTCAATTGAGTCAGTTCGATGTTAATCAGCAATCCTACTTATTGGTACATGCCAATGCGCTGGTATTAGATATTGCCAGTGTTTACGAATATATTGATGCATTACTGCATGGTGTTGAATGTGATGGCGATGTTGTCCAATATCCTGATTTTTTAGCTTGGGTGCAAGATACAAACTCTGTGCCAGAGGCGGCTCAAGGGGCGGCTTATTGGCAGCAAGTGGGCAGCAAATTACAGCCGTTAGATAAACATTTTCACTTGCCTTACCGCAAAGCGCCAGAAGTCAGTGATAGGCAGGCTCAGCAAAGCCAGATAAGTATTTTGGACCAATCACTATTGCAGCGCATCGATAACCTTGCTGAGCAACTCGAGCTAGAAAGTGATGTCATATTGCAGGCGACGTGGTGGTTATTGCTCGCTAGGGTCAGCCAGAATAAGGGTTTTGTGGGTGCTCTTGGCTACGATGCCAGACAGATCAGCGAAGAGCTTGAAGGTGCGCTCGGAGCGTATCAATTACATTTACCACTGGCTATTGAAGTGAGCCCCACACAAACGCTCAGCGCTTGGTTGACTCACTTCGACTTTCAAAATGAACAGCATATTGAGTGGGCTGAGTCCTTTGCAGGTAATGGACAATATGGCATAAACACTGCGCCGAGCTGTCTAATGCAGGTATGGCATGGTGAGACGCAGGGCCAGCTACTGCGCTTAGATGATGGCAGTGAGCTGCATTTGATGTGTGTGCTGCAAGAAGATGAGGCGGTGTTAACACTGCGTTATGATAGCCAAGCTTACAGTGGTGATGCTGTTCAGACATTGCTCGCGCAATATAAGCAGCTACTAATGCAATTGGATAGCCAGCTTCACACGCCAGTTGGTGCACTGCAAATTGCCACTGAACAAGAACAGCAGCGCTACTTGGGAATCAATCGCCCTGCAACTGATGTGCCTTTGCTATTTGACAAAATCTCGCAGTTTGCGCAGCAAAATGATGTGTTGGCACTGACCGATGGGCAGCAAAGCCTTGATTACGCTGCATTAGATAACCGTTTGCTGCGCATTGCTCAGGTACTGAAAAATAAAGGCGTAGTCAGTAATGACATCGTCACAGTGGCTTTACCCCGCAGCTTTGAGCAAGTTTTGGTGATTTTAGCCATTCAACGTTTGGGTGCGGCATACTGTCCGGTTGATCCGGTCTGGCCCGAAGCACGCCAAGTACAGATCATCTCTGCGGCGGGCGCCTCGTGCCATATTAGCGAGCAAAGCAATGACCATGCTTTAGGTTTAGCGGCGCTACTCAGTGAAGCTGAACAACTTACTACCGTGGACACCATTGCTTTACCTAATGCCCAGCAAGCAGCCTATGTGTTGTTTACTTCAGGCTCTACGGGCACCCCCAAAGGCGTGGTGATTGAGCATGGCCAATTGGCCCATTATTGCTTTGGCTCCAGTGAGGCACTTAATTTGGGGGCTGAGCGTTATGGCTTGACTTCAACCGTAGCGGCGGACATTGGTAACACCTGTTTGTTTAACGCTTTTTATAATGGGGGCAGCCTCATCGTTGCGCCTGAGCAAGCGGTCAGAGAAGGACAGGCCTTTGCGCAATTTGTCACGGCGCATCAGATTGAAGTGGTGAAAATTGTGCCTTCACATTTGCAAGCGTTATTGGAAGCTGAGCCCAAAGCACTGCCGCAAAAATTAGTTTTGGGTGGAGAGGCGAGTGCGCCGACTTTACTACAAAAAATTCATCAACTGAGTCCAAGCACAGAAATTTATAATCACTATGGCCCAACGGAGGCGACCGTCGGTGTGTTGTCTCACCAATATCGTGACTTAACCAGCTTTGCTGGCACTGTCGCCAAGTTGAGCAAGGCGTTTTCCGGTACCTCGATTTACATTCTGAACGAGCAAGGCGCGCTTTGTGCCATGGGTGAGCAAGGTGAGTTACATATTGCGGGCACACAGTTGGCCCGTGGTTATCTTGGTAAAGGGGAGCACGAAGGCTTTATTACTGACAGTTCGTGGGCACCGCGTCTTTATCCTACAGGTGACGTTGCCAGATATATGCCGGATGGCAGCATAAGCTTATCTGGCCGTAAGGATGATCAGGTGCAAATTCGCGGTTTCCGTGTTGAGCCCAATGACGTTGCCGCTGCTGTGAGCCGCTGCCTTACTTCGGTAGGCTGTTATGTCACTGCCCATAAAGTGGCTGGTCAAACCGCGTTAGTGGCTTATCTGACAGGATTCAGCTATCAAGGCGAGGCAGCCTTAGGCTTATTGACTGGTGATGTGAACCAATACCTTCAAACCAGTTTGCGTGAACAGTTACCTGAAGCCATGGTGCCACAGTTTTTTGTGGCGCTTGAACAGTTGCCACTGCTGGCGAATGGCAAGGTTGATCGCAGTCAGCTGCCAGACGTTGCAAAATTACAAACTCGCCACTACGTTGCGCCCAACTCGCAATTAGAAACATGGTTAGCGGATGCGCTGGCAAACATTCTTGAAGTGGACAAAGTCAGTTGTGATGCAAGTTTCTTTGACCTTGGCGGTCATTCTCTGGCGGCCATTAAACTGGTGACGCGCATCAAGCAGCAGCTGCTGATGGATGTTGAGCCGACCTTGGTGTTTGATAATGCCACCATAGTGAAATTTGCAGCGGCTTTAGGCGCACAGCATAGCAATCCGCAAAAATTAGAAAAAATCGCCATGACGCAATTAAAACTGGCAACACTATCGCCCGAGCAGCGCAAAGCGCTGCGGCAAAAACTCGGCTTGGGCAGCTAGTACGCGTAATCCATTCAACTTTGTATATGGGAGTCGATGACTCCCTTTTCCTTTTTTCGAGATACACATGAACAACGACGATATTCTTGATGTGCTTGCAGATGAACTGGACCTTGAATTACTTGGTGAGCTGTTTGCTGAGCAACCAGAGATTGATAACCAGATCCCAAAACACCCAGACACGTTTGGCAACTTATCTTTTCAACAGCAAAGGTTGTGGTTACAACAGCAATTAACCCCGGAGTCGATTTCATACAATGTCCCCCGTGCCTTTTACATTGAGACGGCTTTGGACATCGACAAACTACAAGCAGCGCTGAACGCTTTGGTAAATACCCATCAGGCGCTGGCAACGCGCTTTAGCAATGACAATACACCAAGACAGTATTTGGTTGAAGATGCACAGGTGCCGTTGTCGATATTGACGTTAGATACATCGTTGCAGGTGTGCACAGCGGCTGATGTGTTGGGCTCGAATATAGTAACGGATTGGTTTGCTCAGCCGTTTGACTTGAGTTGTGCGCCATTAATGCGCGCCGCTTGGATAGCGTACGGCAAAGGCGGGATTTTATTGTTAGATAACCATCATATTGCCAGTGATGGATGGTCATTGAATTTAATTTTACGAGATTTAGTGCGGGCCTATTTTGGTGAGCCACTATCACCAACTGGGTTGCGATATTTAGATTATGCCCAGTGGCAGCGCAATGCCCTTGAGTCTGAAATGGGACAGCAAGCGTGTTCATATTGGCAAGACTATGTGAATTTTGAGCCTCAACATCTTGCACTACCAAAAGCTGAGCAAGCGAGCGATGAGCGCTATGCTGTGGTGGCAAAAGCGCCATTATCTGCCGAGCAAACCCGTGCACTAAGACAGCTTTCTCAGCAACATAACCTGACAGTTTCATCGTTAACCATGGCGCTGTATCAGATAGTGTTGTCGCGCTTTAGCGACGCACAGCAGTTTTTATTGGGTGTGCCTACAGCTGCCAGAAATCATCCAGATATTAGCGAAATTGTTGGCTTTTTTGTTAATACGCAGCTGTATAAAAGTGAGGCGCTGCCCGAGCGTACCTTGGTGGAGGTTGCTCGAGCTGTACAACAGCATACTCTGACTGTGATTGAGCATCAGCTTATCCCATACGAATGGCTGGCTAGAGAGCTTGGCTGGCAGCAAACGGGTGAGCAAAGTCACTTCCAAGCCATGTACAACTTTTCAGAGTACAAGCCCAGCAGTGATGGCCCAATGCCACTGCCACTGCCACTGACGCCCATTGTGGTTGATAAGTTTGAAGCCAAGTTCCCGCTCTCATTAGAAGTCATTGAGCAAGCCGATAGCTTATTGATCCAATTTGAAGGCGATCCAAAATACTATGATATGCAAGTGCTGGAGCGCTTGTTGGCATCCTTTATTGCATTTACCTCCAAGCTGATCAGTTTGCCAGATGCCGCGCTTGGGAATGTGGCCGTAGAATCGGTGCCATTAAAAGCTGCACCAGTTGCGCCAGCCGCAGATTACATGTCTTTGTTAGTGCAGAACTTTGCCACACATCAAAACCACATTGCAGTATCTGATTTGCAAGGCACTTCATTGACATATGCCCAGCTTGATACACGCAGTGCGCAATTGGCTAATTATCTGTTGGCTGAGGGCTTGCAAAGCGAGCAAAAAGTCGCGCTGATGTATGAACGAGATGTGGATATGCTGGTGGCCATGTTGGCTGTATTACGTGCTGGTGGCGCTTATGTCCCTGTAGACCCCAAGTTACCGCAATCACGTATTGACTATATCCTCTTGCACAGTGGTACGCAGTTGGTGCTGCACAACCTCGCAATACCCTTGGAAACAGAGGTTGATCAGCGCAATACAGCGACTTTATCTTTGCAAGGTTATGCTGATAAAGCCCCGGCTATCACTATTCACCCCGCGCAATTGGCGTATGTGATTTATACCTCGGGGTCGACCGGTACACCAAAAGGGGTGGCTATTAGCCATCAAAACCTCAGCAACTTTTTAGCGGCAATGCAGGAGAAGTTTGCTTTACAGCGCAAAGACACTGTGTTGGCACTGACGTCTTTGTCGTTTGATATTTCAGGTCTTGAATTACATTTGCCGTTGTATGTCGGTGCGAAGGTATTAATTGCTCAACAGCAAAACCAGCTTAGCACCGCTATTTTGGCGGATGTATCTGTGATTCAAGCAACTCCGGCTGGGTGGCGTGCACTGCTTGCACAGAACTTAATCGAAAAACCAGTGCTAGGCCTATGTGGTGGTGAAGCACTTCCCGCGGAACTGGCAGCCGATTTACTCGAAAAACAAGTCACTCTGTGGAACATGTATGGACCGACGGAAACCACGATTTGGTCTTCTTGCCAGCAGGTTGAGGGTCCTCATATTCACCTTGGCCAAACGGTACGTGCTAATCAATTTTATGTGTTAGATGGCGCTTTGAATCAAGTGCCAGATGGTGTAGCAGGTGAGTTGTACATTGCGGGTGACGGCCTTGCTCGTGGTTATTTAAACCGCCCTGAACTCAGTGCTGAGCGTTTTATTGCTAATCCATTTTGCCATGCTGGCAGTCGTATATATCGCACTGGGGACTTAGTAAAATACAACTGCGCAGGCCAATTGGAATATTTAGGACGCACCGATCATCAGGTGAAAATTCGTGGTTTTAGAATTGAGTTAGGGGAGATTGAAGCGCACCTTTACCAACAGTCAGCTGTGGCGGAAGCCGTGGTGGTAGCAGAAGAGTTACCAACAGGGACGCGTTTGGTGGCCTATGTGGCAGGGAATGGACTTGAAAGCAATACACTACAAGCACAGTTAGCAGAGCAGTTGCCACACTACATGGTGCCAAGTGTCATCATGGTCTTGGATAAATTACCACTTAATAACTCAGGCAAAATTGATAGGCATGCTTTGCCAAAAGCACAAGATGGCCAAATTGCAGGCTATGTTGAGCCTGAGAATGAGCAAGAGCAGCAATTGGTCGACATTTGGCAAACAGTCCTCAAGACGTCGCCGATTGGCCGTGAGGATGACTTTTTCACTTTAGGTGGTGACTCAATTAGCGCACTGCAATTGGCCAGCCGCATCAGTGAGACCCTAGAGTGCAACTGTGCAGTAAAAGATGTGTTTGATGCGCCAAATGTGGCTGCTTTAGCCGCGTTGTTAAACAAAGCAGACAATACTCAGCTACCTCAACTGGTCAAAGTTGCTACCCAGCCTAGTTATGAATTAGCACCAGCGCAGTTGAGCTTGTGGCTATCTGATCAACTAGTAAAAGAGCAAGACAAACACGCGTTTAATATCTCGGGTGCTGTCACACTGCGTGGTGCATTAGATATTAACCTACTACAGCAAGCCTTTGACCTAGTGATAGCGCGCCATGCCTCTTTGCGCATGCGCTTTGTTGAGCATTTGGGTGAAGCCAGTATACAAGTCTGTGATCACCTTGATTTTAAACTGACTGTGACGGTACTGACGCATTTAAATGAAGGCGAGCGCACGGCGCAAAGCCAGCAATTGCAGCGCGAATTTGAAAATCAGCCGTTTGATTTAACTGAGGCGCCGCTGTTGCGCGCCATGCTTACTCAGCTCGATGAGAGAGAGTATCAACTGTCGGTCAGCACCCATCATATTATCTCCGATGGTTGGTCGATGAGCGTATTAATTGGTGACTTGGCAACGGCATATCAGGCACTGGCTAGCCAGCAGCCACCAAGTTGGTCGCCATTACAGTTCGATTATGTGGATTATGCCAACTGGCAGCAAACGCTGCTCAGCGGTGAATCAGGGGAGGCGCTTAGAGCCTATTGGCGTGACCATTTAGCAGCGGCACCTGAAAATAGTGCATTGCCAAACCACTACCCGCGCCCTGCGCAGTTAAGTAATGAAGGGGGTTTGGTGGTTGGCGCATTTGATGCAGATCAAACTAAGCGCTTAAAAGCGTTTGCCAATGAGCAGCGAATATCACTGAATGCCTTGCTGTTATCCGGTTATTTCTTGTTCTTACATGCCATAAACGATCAGCCAGATGTGGTGGTTGGCAGTGACTTTGCTGGGCGTGATAACCCGGCGCTTGAGGCCTTGATTGGTTTTTTTGTACGAGTATTACCACAGCGCAGTCAGCTTGATGAAAATGCTTTAATTATTGATTTTATTAAACAAACTCAAGAGTTGTCGCTGCAGGTGATGGCCCATCAAGCACTTGGTTTGGAGTCATTGACCGAGTTATTGGATACCCCTAGGGTGAACAATATTCAACCACTCGTACAGCAGTTATTTGTCATGCAAAACACGCCACAACAGCAGTGGATGATGGATGAAATTAGCCTTGAACCTGCCGACAGTCTCAGTGCGATTAGCAGTAAATTTGACAGTGCGCTTTTCGTCATTGAGGCGGATGAGTTGCAATGCCAGTGGGTGTTTAGAAAACAACTTTACAACCCAGAGAGTATGCAGCAATGGTTGGGGCGTTGGCAGCAATGCGTATTGCAACTCATGGAGATGAGCGAACAGCCTGTTCGCAATGTAATTTCGCCAATGATTCAGGAATTTAAAACTATGCAAAAAGCCGCCCGCGGAAATTCATTTTCAGGATTAAAGAAAGGTCTTAAAAAACGTGCAAAGGCACCTGCTGCGCCGATAAAAACGTATTTTTTACCAGACACTGAGCAGTTTCCCATTCTCGTAGAGCCGACGTCCCCTGACCTTGACCCAATCAACTGGGCAAGTAATAACCGTGATGTAATCGACAGTTATTTAAAGCAGTACGGCGGCATTATTTTTAGAAACTTCGCGCTGCAATCACCGCAAGAGTTTGAGTCATTTGCCGATGCGATTCAGCCGGGGCTATATGGCCAATATGGCGACTTGCCGAAAAAAGAAGGTGGTAAGAAAACATATAAGTCGACGCCTTACCCAGAGCGCCAAATGATTTTGTATCACAATGAGAGCTCTCACTTAGATAAGTGGCCGCGCAAGCAATGGTTCTTCTGTGAGTTGCCATCCGTGGTTGGCGGAGCGACGCCGATTGTGGATTGCCGTCGTATGCTCAAAGAGTTACCGCAAGAGCTGGTGGAAAAAATTAAAGAAAAAGAACTACTTTATGTTCGTAACTTTATTCCGAATCTTGATGTCGCTTGGCAGGATTTTTACAAAACTGACGACAAAGCGGAAGTTGAAGCACGACTGACCGCCAGCAATACCGAATTCCGTTGGCTAGATAATGGTGGCTTGCAAACTCGCACTAAAACCCATGGTGTGATTAAACACCACCTCACGGGCGAAGACTCTTTCTTTAACCAGGTACAGTTACACCATGAATCTTGCTTAGAAGAAAGCGTGCGCAAGGACCTGATAGAGATGGTTGGCCACGAATATTTACCGCGCAATGTGTTCTTTGGAGATGGCTCACCTATCAGCTATGAAGAAATGACTCTTATTGGCGAAGCCTATGAGCGCTGTGCGGTTCGCTTCGCTTGGCAAAAAGGCGACGTGGTGATGCTCGATAACATGTTAGCAGCCCATGCTCGTGACCCTTATGAAGAGCCGAGAAAAATCGTTGTTGCTATGGGTGATATGGTATCTCAACAACAATTAGCTGAAGCGAATACAGCACAAGCAGAGCAGGAGTGTTTAGCATGATCACAGAGTACATCGAAGAATATCAACAAGGTGTCGTACTGACTGCAAACCAGCAGAGCTTTGTGGCAGAGGGCGAAAACACGTCAACATTGGTGCAGTTATTAGTGCCTTGCTCAGCGAGTTTGCAAGAGATCCAGCGTTGCGGCGACGAACTAGTGCAATCTCATCTTAGTTTGGCTTCAAACTATCAGCAGGTCGAAGGTTTTAAAGGACTGCGTGCCGTACCAAGCCGTGACGCCAGAATAAAGGTGGATAGTGCTGAGTGGACAAAGGCCGATGCACCGAGTTTGGCTCAACTGGCGATGATCTCTCCAGTTGAAATTGCGCCTAATGCAGGCTGCAATCTTCATCTGACTCGCATCCATACCCCAGAGCAGAGCTATTTGGCGCTGCGTGGTTTTGCTGGTGCTTTGGATTTACCATCATTGGAAATCATTGCCACCATCATTAGTGGTCAGCCAGATGATGAAGAGGCATTGCAATTTCCTGATTTTGTCGCCTGGCAGCAAGAGATGTTGCATGATGAAGATGGTTTAGCGGGCCAAGTATACTGGCAAAATTATTTAACGGGTGATATCCCGACACCATTGCAACTGCCCTATAATATGGGCACGGTCAGTGAAGGTGAACGCAGCCATACGCAAATTCACTATGATATTGATGCTGCACTGTGGCAGGGTGTCTCGCAGTTTGCCGGTACATTAGATACTTCAGCGCAGAACATTGCACAATATGCATGGTGGTGGTTGATGGCGCGCTTAGCAACAACACCACGCTTTTTGACTACACTGCATTATGATCCACGTCTTGAAGACGAGGCATTTGAAGGAGCTTTGGGCCGATATGCGAAAAGCTTACCGCTCATTGTGGAATATCAGCCAGAACAGAGCTTGCACAGCTGGTTAGGAGCGTTAAACGAGCAGTGTGAAAATCATCGTCAGGTGGCGCAAAGCATTTCTTTGGCACAGCTCAATACCACAATCAATGCAACAGACGCAGTAATTCCACTGCGCAGCGCGCAGCCTGATTGGCAGGCGAATCAGCACCAAGCACTAAACTTGGCCGTTTCTCAACAAGGCGCTTTGACATTAAATTACTGCCAAAACAGTTTTTCTGCTGCTGCGGTGAGTAGTTTGCTTGGGCAGCTGGCTCAGGTGTTGCGTGTTATTCAATCAGCAGAGGTTCATACCCAATCTTCTGATATCAGCATTTTAAGTGACGTACATAAATCACAGCTATTGGCCATCAATGGTGCTCAATTAGCAACACCTGCCGAAACGGTGGTCAAGCGTGTTGCGGGCTTTGCCAATACCAACGCTGACACTGTGGCACTTACTGATGTAAACAGCACACTCACTTATGGCCAGCTATGGCAACAAGTTGAACTCACTGCAAAGGGGCTTATGGCCAGACAGCCTGATTCAACGCAGCCGGTATTATTATTTTTACCAAGAAGTACTGACCTAATCGTGGCGATGCTCGCCAGTATGCGTGCAGGCTTTGGCTTTGTGCCATTAGATCCAGGCTGGCCGCAGGCGCGTGTCGATAAGGTCGTCGCCCAGTTTGATAATGCCACCATGATAGCGCAATCAACGCAATTTGGTGTGACATTGGCGACATTGCAGGTAGAGAGTAATGCAGAGTTACCACCACTGGCGTCACTGGAAACCAGTCTGGCCTACAGTATTTTCACCTCTGGCTCGACGGGCACACCAAAGGGCGTACGTATCGGCCAGCAACAGCTGAGTGCGTATTGTGCGGCTTCGTGTGACGCTCTCGATTTGTCTGAGCAAAATAATTTTGCGCTGACAGCGACTGTGGCGGCAGACTTGGGTTATACCTGCTTATTTAATGCCTTATATCTCGGTAAGCGACTATACATTGCCAGTGAAAAGCAAAGTATGGACAGCACTGCGTTTGAGGCGTTTTTATCAGAGTATCAGATTGACTGTATTAAAATTGTGCCTTCTCATCTACAGGCTCTGTGCGACTTAAAAGCGCTGCCTTATTTCCCGCAAAAAATTATACTTGGTGGTGAAGCGTGTCCAAACACCTTCTTGCGTTCACTACAGCAGTGGGCGCCGCACAGTGAAATTTATAATCACTATGGGCCAAGTGAAGCTACCATTGGGGTGATGTGTCATCGCTATGTGGCAGGTGATGGTGGTGTGGCTAAGCTCAGTAAGGTCTTTGCTGGCACGAATACGTATGTGCTCAATCAAGTGGGACAGCTATGTAGTTATGGTGAAGTGGGCGAGCTATTTATTGCGGGAGCGCAATTGAGTGAAGGGTATTTGGGTCAGCCAGAGCACCCAGCTTTTACGGTACACAGTGAATTTCATCAACGCGTTTACGCTACAGGCGATCTCGCTCGTTACATGCCTGACAACGCGGTGATGATTCTAGGGCGTAAAGATGACCAAGTAAAAGTACGTGGTTTTAGGATTGAGCTGGGTGAAGTTGCGGCGTGTATTGAGCAATTAGAGGGCATTGACCATGCGCTTGTGGTTGCTGATAAAGTGGATGGACAGGTGAGCTTAAATGCCTACCTCATTGCTAATCATTATGCGGATGGGGCACTGGATAGTGAAGCGACGCAAGCGCTGCAAAATGCGTTGTCGCGGGATTTGCCAGACGCGATGATCCCATCGGCATTTATGGTGGTGGCACAGTGGCCACGGTTGGGTAACGGCAAAGTTGATCGCAAGGCTCTGCCTTCATTCTCGAGTCAGACATTGGCCTATGAAGCGCCGCAAGGGGAGTTGGAAGAAAAACTCGCAGCAGTCTTTGCACAAGTACTGGAGCTGGATAAAGTCAGCCGCAGCGCCTCGTTTTTCCAATTAGGTGGACACTCTATTGCGGCGATCAAACTGGTTAAGCGCTGGGCGGATAGAGAGGCCTCGGAGCTGCACTTTGATTTAGGGACTTTATTCCAAGCACCGAGCGTTGCTAAATTGGCGGACGTACTCAGCACAGAGGCAGCTGAGCAGATCATACCATTGAATAGCCATAAAGCGGGTAATCGTCAGGTTATTTGCTGCCATGATGGCTTGGGATTGACCCTGAGTTATCGCGCTCTGTCAGAGCAGTTGAATGAGCAGGTCAACTTATTTGCCCTTGAGCCAAATAATGCTGATCTTGCAGTGGATGACTTTGATGCGTTGGCTCAAAGTTACGCGGACAAAATCATCGCGCAATTTGCTGGGCAGCATATCGAGTTGTTGGGCTGGTCTATGGGCGGCTTACTAGCAGCAAAAGTGGCAACCTTGTTGGATGCAGCTGGACAGCATGTCACGCAATTGTACTTGGCTGATTCGTGGATCCCAACCGCACAAACACGCAACCTCTCTCAGTTAGATGCGGTCAGCGAATTTTTAACGCTGGTGGTTGATAACGGCGGTGAGACATGGACAAAGCGCATAGACAGTTATTTTGCGCCGCTACTTGCTGATAACGAGCTGGACAGTGGTACGTTAAGCACGCATTTGCAGGCATTTTGGCAATCTGTTGTTGACGAGTTGCCGCTGCCTTACAATGCGATCTCCGCACAGCAATTGGCGGATACCTTTACCAAGAGTGAGCGTTTAAAGGCATTGCGTGCTGTGAAGTGCACTTTACCAAAACTGCCAGAAACATTGCCAACTCATGTCTTGTGGTCTGCAGAGCGTTTGGCCAGTGACATTGATGGTTACAGTGCGCAATTGGCGAGCCATGGCGCGTCAATGGTGGTTGAACAGCTCGATGTTGGACACCAAGAAGTGGTGCGTCATCCGCAGTTATTTAATGCGGTTGCTACTCAAATTAGCTAACGCTATCCGTCGAAAAATAGGCTGGTTTATAGGGGCGTTTGGGTAACAAACGCCCCTTTTAATGCTTTTTGTCTTATTTTTCTAAATTTTTATCAACGCTTCTCGTCCTGCCTGATGGTGTGGTTTTGGCTGTCAAAAACCGAATTTAAGTGGACAGCCTGAAATAAACAGGAGGGAGTTTATGGATAAAAAAACGCTAACCCGGCTAACCAAACAGCATTCCGTTTTAGGGGCAATCAGCGCCTGTATTCTCACTATTATTTTTGTCTGTGGTAGCTTACTTTTTTTCCGAGGGCAATTGTTAAACTGGCAATTTGCATGGCATCAAGATCAACACGTTGAGCGTGATATGTCTTGGCAAAGCGCAGTCACTGATATGGTGGCAAAAATTCCCAGTTTTGCCGAGCAACGGATTACCTTAACAACCGACCCTCAGCACCATCACTTATTTCAAATTTACATTGGCCACGACGATCGTCTGCTCTATAACAATCAAACTCAACAGCTTTTTGGTCAAGACAGTGCGCAACAGCAAGCTGCGGCAGATTTTCTGTATTTTTGGCATATTAATTTTATGACGCATATTGGCACAGATATCATAGCGTTAGCCTGTATTTTCTTGATTATGGTAACCATTAGCGGCATTTGGATCCGCTGGCGTGATTTGGTAAAGAAGTTTCATCAATATCGCGCCAATGGGAAATCTCGCGATGTGTTTAAAGACAGCCATGTGTTATTAGGCCTGGGTGTGCTGCTGTTTATGTTGATGTACGGATGGAGCAGCGCCTTATTTAATGTCGGTTATGAGATAAATGCGCCGATATATCATAAATATGCTGATAAAAGCGGTGAAAACTATTGGGATGAATTGGGCTTTCCACGTAAACCGGACAATTATGATATGGATGCTAAACTGAGCGCAGAGCGTATCAATCAAGTGATCTCTGACTATCAACAGGCATATCCTGATATGCGGATTGCACGCTTTGATATTTACTCTGGTCCTTGGATCCGATTGCGTGTTAGCGGCGAATCAGATCGCAGTTTTGAGTTTGTCACTGCCTTTTATGATGTGCATGGCAACTTACTTTATGAACCATATCGATCACCTGTCAATGATGTCTATAACATCATGATTCAGTTGCATGAGGGACATTTACTCGGCAAGTCCTCACACTTGCTGTATTTCATTCTGTCTTTGATGGCGATTGCAGCCATGCTAATTGGTAATTTGTACTGGTTGGCCATTAGAGAGCCCAAACGTGCTGGACAAGGTTTATTTCGATTACAGCGCGCTTGCCTAGAAGCAGGGACCTGCGGTGCATTACTAGCAATTGCATTACTCTTGGTTTGTACTCGACTATTTAGCCAAGGCGAGCCGTTAACTGTGCTGGCAAATCAGTTGATTGTGATTGTCAGCTTGCTCGGCTGCGGTTTATTGACGTGTTACTTTAAGCAGGCAAAAGAGTCTGCCCATATGGTATTACAGATAGCCGGTGTGTTGTTTTTAATCTTACCTTGTATTGATGTGATACGCCTGCTGCTAGGGCACGAGATTTATAGCTTTGTTCATAAAGATTTACTCACCGCGAATATCGCATTTATTGCGCTGTCTGGTTTGAGCTTTGGATTAGCAACGATTGTGGTGCGAGTCACAGACAAAGTGAAAAAACGCACAATTGACTTGGAGCCTGCTAATGATCGCCTTGCTTAGTTTTTTACTGATAGGGTTGGTGCTGTTTGCGAATTCTAAGTATTGGCCTTATGGCAAAATAGCCGGAATTGTACAGATTTCTGACTATGTAGGGCCTTCGCGTATGTTAACAATGAGTGTCATTGCGCTGGGTGTTTTTTATTACGTTGAATTAGGTCTGTTCGCTGCACTATTTTTGGTGTTTTTTGCATTGAGCATTGGTTTGCCTTTAGTGGTAATGGCGGGCCATCACCGCGGTACAGCTCCAATACTGATATTACTCATTTTAGCTGCTTTTGGTGGAGTAATGTGATGCGAGTATTAAATGTTGCTGTTTTATTTGGACTATGTGTTGGCTGGCTACTGGTACGCGGCGGGATATGGTTGAGCCTAGATTTATTTGGTTTGGATTTTCATACCGTGATCACGGTCACTGAACTAATGAGCATTATCGTGATTGCAGGTGTGGCTTTTCACTTTTCAATGCAAGCTAATTACAGGGCTATCTGTCTGCTTACTGCCAAGTATTTAACGCCCATGGTTGGGCTGTTTATTTTATTATTTAGCATAAACTTAGTTCGCTAAATTCTGATAAATATCAGCAATATAAATATTGTCATAAATATTTAAAAACTGTAAATAATTGATATTTATGCACTTATTGTGTGAACGGTATTTTTGTTATAATAAATGACACAAACTCGCTAAATTTTTTTAGTATTGCTTCGTCTGCCCTTGAGTAAATCAGCATTTTTTATCTCGACTAGGATAAGGGAGTCAAACGGCGTATGAAGCAATATTCTATGATTGCAAAAGCGGTGTGTATTGGACTACTAGCAAGTAGTTCTTCAGTAGTATTAGCAGACGATGCTAAATTAGATATGGAACGAATTGAGGTGGTTGGTAAACACCACCGCGATGTAGGGGCAACTGGACTGCCACTTGCAATCGGCGATACGCCGCAGTCAATCTCCGTGATTGACCGTGAGTTCATGGATTTTCATGATATTAACTCTATTGGCGACGCTCTTACTCACAGTGCCGGTGTATACTCAGAGACGTCATTAGATAGCCGTGAGCGCTTTGTCTTCGCTCGTGGTTTCGAAATGAATCGCTTCTTGATCGATGGTATGGGCACTGCTGCTCGTCCTCTACAAGCAACTCTGTTAGATACCAGTATATTTGAAACGGTGGAAGTGATCCGCGGTTCAACAGGTATGCTACAAGAAGTTGGTCAACCTTCTGGTACTGTTAACCTAGTTCAAAAGCGTGCATATAATGGCACCGGTGGTTATGTTACAGCAGAGTATGGTTCATGGGATAAGATGCGAACTGAGGCGGATTTTAATACCACATTGACTGACAGTGGCTCAGTGCGTGCGCGTGCCGTTGTTGCATTAGAAGATACGGACTCATTTGTTGAACGCTACAATGCCGACCGCAAGACCTTCTATACAACACTAAGTGCAGATATCACCGATGCGTTACAAATATCTGTTTTTGCAAGTTATCAAGATGATGGTCAAAGTGCTAAATCAGATGGTTTGCCACTGCAATTTGCTAATGGCGACCCTATTCAAATTGGTATTGAAGCCAACATTTACCCTGATTGGGGCACCCAAGACTCAACACAAGAAAACCTAACGGGTGAACTGCGATATGAAGTAAATGATGATTGGTCTGTCGTGGCTAAGTTGCACCATTCAAATCTCGATGAACAGAAAGTGTACGCTGGCCTAGATTGGCACCCAGCTCCTACTGGTGATTATGCACTATTTACCTACGAAACTGATTCTGATTTTGAAACAGACCGTGCAGAGCTTGGTGTGAATGGTCAGTTTGATTTATTTGGCCAAACTCATACAGTTAACTTTACCCTAGCGGATACCAACTTTGAAGAATTGGGTCATACGTTCAGACCGCTTTCTAGAGTGACTGGAAATTTAGCCGCTGAGCATAGAAGTGAATCGCCAGAGCCAAAACCGGCAAAGCCTGATTATAACTATGCACAGCCGCAAGTGCGCAGCGCTGAGATTGGTTCACAAAGCGCGCGTGTTGCACTTAATCTTCAATTGCTAGATAACTTCAACATGCTGTTGGGTGCAAATCGCAAAGATATTGATTCATACAGTTCTAATAACGGTACAGTTACAGACGAAACGTTCTCTGATACAAGCTTATACTATGGCGGTGTATATAAGATAAACGAGCAAACAGTTGTTTATGCAAGCTATACAGATATTTTTGACCAACCTCAACAGTATAATAAAGAAGGTGCTTTGTTAGATCCGCTCAGAGGTGAGAACAAAGAAATAGGCTTTAGATATTCTAATACTGATAATACGTTGAGCTTGGATTTAGCTTATTTCAATATTACTCAAGAAAATTATGGTGTTGTTGCTGGCAAGCACTCTGATGGCAATGTGTACTATATTGGTCAAAGTGGCATTGAATCTGAAGGTTATGAAGTTGAAGTGTCTGGCTATGTTACTGATCAGTGGTTCGCATCTTTATCATTCTCTGACACCGATGTAACGAATCCGAATGAACTAGCGGGTCGTGTATCACGTGTCGTACCTGACAAAATCGCAAGTTTCAGTACTTTTTATGAGTTTGATAATCTGAGAGTAGGTGGCTACATCAATTATGCTGGTGAGCGTGAGGGCTTTATTGGTTTAGGTCCGTACGAATACGTACCGGTAGATTCGCATGTTCTGGCTGGCTTCTCGGCCTATTATGAGTTTAATGAATCATTGAGTGCTAAATTCAATATTCATAACCTGTTTGACAAAGAATACGATGCGAAAATTGCCTTTATTTCAGTTCGCCCAGGCGACCCTCGCAATTTCTCTGCGCAAGTGACTTATACGTTCTAATACGCGATATGAAGTGCTCTCGGGCACTTTATGTGTATATTCGCAGCACAAAGCCTCATAAATGTGGGGCTTTTTTGTGGACTACAGAAGCCTGATGCAAAGTGTTTTGAGCGTAATTAGAGATTAAAGCTAGTTAGCAAGATAAATGAGAAAAAAGCCACCCGCTAAGGGGAGGTGGCTTTGGTTAGTGTGGTCAAAAAGTGGCGCCACCATCAATGGTAAGAACCTGCATTGTGGTGTGCGAAGATACGTTAGAGGCGAGGAATACGACACTGCTGGCGACCTCCTCTGGGGTGGCAATCTTTCTCAGTGGAATCCCCAATTTATATTGCTCTGAAAATCCGTCTATCACGCGCTGTGCACCTTGATCATCTTGCCACATGCCAGTTTGCATCGGAGTCAAAGTAGAGCCGGGCGCGATGACGTTACAGCGGATACCGTAATTTGCCCACTCAATTCCTGCGGTGAGCGTAAGCTGCGTTGCTGCGGCTTTAGAAGCGCAGTAGGCGGCCATTTGCTGACGTGGTGTACTGGCTGCATTGGAGCCAACCGTGACTAGGCTGCCGCGACCAACTTGCTTGAAGTGTGCACCGCACTGCTGAATAAATACAAACAGACTGGCTGCATTGACGTTGTGGCAATGTTGCCACTGCTGGAAGTCGAGTGTATCTAGTTCCCCCATTTCCAATACGCCGGCGACGTAGATTAGGTTATAGGGTGCAAGCCCATGTTGGATCAGCTCGTTAAGTACTGGCATGAGTTGCTCAGGGTGTGATAAATCACACACGACGTGCTTATAGAGCATGCTGGTATCGGTAAATTGGCGGTCAAAGCCAATCACTTTTGCCCCCAAGGCTGCAAATTGTTCTGCGACTGCCAATCCAATGCCTTGCCCTGCACCTGTTACCCAGACGATTTGCTGATCATATTCACGGGATAATGACTGTTGATAATCCATAAATAGCGCCTTATAGCGTGTTCTGACAAAGTTGCTCGCAGAGCGATTTTAGAGATAATTTAGGCTGCGTTGCCCACAATTGTGCGGCACTAAAAATGCGCCCTTGAATTGAGTCCACTGCCGCTTTGTCATAACGCGCGGTATTGCTGTCAAAGTCAATGGTAGCGGGCGCATCGCCAAGGAGGTGAATTTGCAACATAATGTCATCGGTGGTGCCTGCGCTTAAAATATGGCTGCGCGTTTCAACCCCTGCATATTTTGGGCTGCTGGCGAAAGGCAATAAGTTAATCGTGGGTCCGATGATCGATAGGGACTTACCTTGCTTCTGACGGTCGCGCTTGAGTGATTCAACCCGATAGCTTTGCACTTGCTTCAATGCTTTGATCTGTTGGTTAATGTGTATAGCTACCGTGCTTAAGTCAGCATCCTCATCCAATTGCAGCGGTAGAGGCAACACATTGCTTTGCACGCAGGGACTGTTTAGTTCGGGCATTGCTTGGCGATTCATCATGACCAATCCGAGCGTCACATGGTATTGCTGATGCTGTGCAACCAAGGTTGCAGCAATGGCGGCGAGTAAAATCTCACTGCTGGTGGTGTGCGTTACTTGGGCGGCAGATTGAACGGTGTGCCACACTGACTGCGAAAAAGTCGTGGTGAGGCGGTGATTTGGCTCAGAGACATCGGCTTTGGAAGTGCTGTAGGTGAGGGCCTTAGGTATATCATCAAGCCATTGATTTAATGTGGTTTGTGCTTTTTTCTGCTGTGCAAGGTAGTCGTCGCTTTGATGCAATTCAAGGAGCTGCTGTTGCTGTGTAAAGCGTAATTTAGGTAACGATTTGCCTTTACTTAAGGCGTTGTAACAGCGGTTGAGTGATTGCGAGAACAAACCAAACCCATAGCCATCTAATAATAGGTGATGAGCGACAATGACGAGGTAATCTTGTTCTGGGCCACGAAGCAGAAACAACTTCATGAGTGCTTCTGTATTGAAATCAAATGGTTTTGTTAAATAGGGTTTGGCAAAGTTTTGTGCAAACGCCAGTACATTTTCTGGATCTTGCTCGAGATCTTGAACAAGAATTTTTACAACAGTGCTGTCGGTATGGAGCTTAGGAGTATAGTTGTCATCGCTGATAAAGCGACAAGCAAGCATATCGCTTGCCTGCCATACGTGCTGCAACGATTGTTGCAGCCAACTTGCCGAAATTTTACCTTTAAATTCTAGGCACTCGGCAACATTGAATAGCTCACCTCGACCACTGATGGTATGCAGCAACCACATGGCGTGCTGCGAATCAGTTAGTGGCAGAGTCATTAGTCTTCCTTACGCTCTTCAAGTAATTCTACCCAAGCTGCAAGCGTCGGGATCTGAGCTAGCTCGATAAAGTTGGTTTCGATCCCTTGCTGTTGCCAGAGGGAGATCAAGTTCATCACTTGGACAGAATCTAAGCCGTAATCGATCAAGCTTTCGTGTTCGTCAAACTCCTCCTCTTCACACTCGATCAGCGTCAATATGTGTGCCTTGAGCCCTGCAAAAGAGGTTAGATCTTGAGTTTGTGTGCCAAGGATCTCTGACATTGAAACTACTTTACCACAGCGTTTGGCAACAAAGTTGAGCGCCATCATATGCTCTTCTTTGCTAAAGTCCGCAATGGCATCGGCGACCAAAAATGGTTCTATGTCACGCATAAAGGCATCGACTGCAGTGGTCATCACGCCGATATGACCATAGATCCCAACAATCACCAGCTGATCTCGCTGTTGTTCACGAAGCTGTTGCTCGAAATCGCACTTTTGAAATGCACTATAGCGCCACTTAGTTAAAACCACATCTTTGTCAGTCGGCGCCAGTGCGTCAACGATCGGCTGTTGTGCTGGATCTTGTAATCCAGGACCCCACATATCAGAGAGCAGGCCGCGTTCATGTTTGCCTTGTTTGATTGGCTGTGCGGTGTAATAAACAGGGATATTGTGTTCATAACAGTAAGCTTTTAGCGCTTGGATATTTTGGATCATTAAATTGATCAACGGGTTATCTTCGCCATAAAAACCAACAAAGTAATGTTGTACATCATGGATCAACAAAGCGGCGCGGTTTGAATCAAGCTGCCAATCAACTCGGTTTTCTGGCAGCTCAGCGTCGCGTGGTAACGGATAGTGGTTTAACTTTGGAATGCTCATGGTTTTCTCTGTTATTCGAACGTGGCACGCAAGGCTTTTTTATCGACTTTGCCTACGGCAGTTAACGGTAGTTGGGTTACAAATTTAAATTTATCGGGCACTTTATAGTCGGCAATACCAAGCTGACGTAGGTATTTTCGTAAGATCAGGGTAGTCAGTTTAATATCCTGATCTGCCACGACAAATGCACAACTCTTTTCACCTAATGTGTCATCAGGCATAGAGACAATTGCGACTTGTTGAATGTGTTCGTGGCCAAGTAAATGGTTCTCAACTTCTTCAGCGGCGATCTTCTCACCACCGCGGTTAATTTGATCTTTATCTCGTCCCTCAACGACTAAATGCCCTGAGGGCAATTGCTTAACAATGTCACCTGAGCTGTAAAATCCTGCATCGTCGAATGCTGAGGCGTTGTGAGTTGGCGACTTATAATAACCTCGGAAAGTATAGGGACCACGCGTCATTAGGCGGCCTGACTCTCCTTGTGCAACCTCTTGTCCGTGTTCATCAACAATTTTAATCTCATCAAGTTCGCTGATAGGTCGGCCTTGTGTCGTGAGAATTAGCTCGGGATCATCGTTGTAGCGGGTGTAATTAACGAGGCCCTCGGCCATGCCAAAAACTTGCTGTAACTGACAGCCTAAAACCGGTGTCACCTGCTCAGCAACACTGCGGCTGAGCTTTGCACCGCCTACTTGGATCACTTGCAAGCTATTTAGATCATGTTGACTAGCAGGCGCATGCTGTAACCACAATTGCAGCGCTGGCGGCACAAGTGCCGTATGAGTAATGGCATAGTGCTCAATTAGGCCAAAACACACCGCAGGACTGGGATCACTGGCTAAGATCACGGTACCACCCGCAATAAATACGCCCAGTGCGCCTGGTGAACTCAAAGGGAAGTTATGAGGTGCAGGCAGGGCACACAAGTAGCGTGTATCACCATCGAGTTCACAGATGTCTTTACTTGCAACCACTGAATAGAGGTAGTCGTTATGTGTACGCGGGATCAGTTTGGGTGTACCTGTACTGCCGCCTGAAAGTTGAAAAAAAGCGACTTCTTCAGGGTTGAGATCTGGTGCTGTAAAAGCGTGTTTATTGAGATAGCCCTGTTTTAATTCACTATTGCCTTTACTGTGATCTATGATGATGTTGTTTAAACAGCCGAAGCGATTAAACAACGCTTGAGTAAATTGTTCATCCGTGAATAAAGCGTGCGCGGAAGAAACGATCATGGCTTTGGGTTGCAAGATCTCACAGTAACTTTGCAGTTCAGTGCGCTGATGGTTGAATAGTGCACAAACAGGTGCGACGCCCAGCTTTAACAGAGCAAAATAAGTGATGTAAAACTCGAGGCAGTTTGGCAATTGCACAATGGCGGTGTCGCCTTGTTGCAGGCCTTGTTGGTTGAGGTAACCAGCAAGGTTGTCACTATAAGTATTTAGCTCAGCATAGCTCAGCTGACGTTGCCCATCAGCGACGGCAATGCCTTGGCTATTGGTATTGAGTTGCTCAGACAAAATGCTCGTCAGAGGTTTATCTTGCCAATAGCCCTTGGCGCGGTATTGTTCGGCCAGCTCTGCTGGCCAAGGAGTATATTCGATACGCATAATGTTACTTATTAAACTGAGTATAAGCTTGCTGGACTGAGAGTGCGTTCAGCATGGTTTTGAGTTTGGCTTCGGTTTCTAACCATTCAGAGCTGGGGTCTGAAGCGGCGACGATCCCCGCACCGGCAAATAACTTAGCAACGTGTGCTTTGAGTTCTCCACATCGGATCACGACTACCCACTCACCGTTGCCTTGTTGATCACACCAGCCGATGATCCCGGAAAATAGATCGCGGCCATGGCCTTCCAGATCCAAGATATGTTGATATGCAGGCTTGGTTGGTTTGCCGCATAATGCCGGTGTCGGGTGAAGTTGATTGGCCAATGCCAAAATATGGGTGCTCGGATCTTTCAAGTGACCTGAGATCACAGTAGACAGATGCCACATGGTGGCGGTATGTAATAGTGATGGCTCAGCAGGAATGGCGAGGTTGTCGCATACAGGTTCGAGCAGTTGACGCATATCGTCAATCACTACGGCATGTTCGTATCTGTCTTTTTTTGAACTGAATAATGCCGCACGGTGCTGCGCCTCAACCTTGCTACAGGGATCTCTTGGGATCGACCCCGCTAACGGGTTACTGGTGACTGTTTCACCTTCTTTTCGCAGCAATAATTCGGGGCTAACGCCCATTAATACAGACTCGCTTTCGGTCGGAAATGCGAAGTGATACCCCGACTGACTCTGCGTGAGTAGTTGATTTAGCACATGCTTGCGATTGATTGCGTGTTCAAACTCTAGCTCCACCTGCTTGCTGAGTACGATTTTGTCTAGCAGCGCTTTGTCGAACAGCTCTTTGGCTTGCTGCACTGTATGCTCAAAATGTACTCTGTCTTGTAAGTAGTTAACTGCTTTGAGCGGGTTTTCGGTATGGCTTCCCTCTGTGATTTGGGTATTGAGCCACTGACTAAAGACCTTTTTGTCCCACCGAGCGACCTGCTCAGGGATGATAAATTGCGCCATTTCATATTTGCAAAAAGGCAGTACACCAAAGGCGATGGTATTGTCATTTTCTCCTTGGTGATTGCGCAACTGTGTTTGCAGCTCGCTCACTAGGTAGTCAGTATTGGCAATGGGCAATTTAAACCTGTGTTTGACCCCTTGCCCCAATAAACAGCTGTCACCAGACACGAAAAGACAATCTTGATCTAATAGAAACTCACCTAAAGACTGAGCCTGCGCTAAGTTAGATATTTCGCCAGCATGCATAATTTAACCTTTTTGCGTTGTCACTTAACTGCTGCCAAATCGTCGGTCAGCCGTGAATGTGTGTTAAAGACGTGTCAATCACGAAAAGATTTAGTGTTCTATGCAATGATATTTTTAACTCAGTTGCAAAGCGGGGGAATACGGAGCTCGATGAACTATTACTGGCTAGGTGTCGGTGGTGTGACTCGGCTCAGAAAGACATCTGCTTGCATTTTAAATAGTGAATTTTTTGTGGGCATTCTCGTCCTATATCTAGTCCTAAATTTGAATTAACAAAAAGAGAAGTAACGTGCTCGCTAATCTAATCCGCGCCACATGGTGGCGATTTCTTGCAACAGCCATCACTAGTACCTTATTTGGCCTAGCCAGTGTGGCCTTAGTTGCACTGATCAATGAAATCATTAACAGTTCGCCAGATGCGCGGTCTGAGCAATTTACTTATTTTGCCGTGTTGGCAGTTTCAGGTGTCATTTTGCAGTTATGCTCAAAAGTTTTTGCTGAACAGCTAACTGAGCAAAGTCAGGCAACTGTGCGTAGTCAAGTCGCTGAACATGTTGTTAATGCTGAGTTTGATGATGTCGAAGCTCAAGGGGCTGGAAAAATTAAATCTTGTTTAACTGAGCACAGTCTGCGAGTGTCTGAGTTTTTTCAACGCCTACCGGGGATCTTGACCAATGCAATGATAGTACTTGGCAGCTTTGCATATATGGCTTGGCTGGACTGGCGAGTGTTTATTTTTGCGGTACTGACTTTATTGGTAGGCTCTGTGGGGTATAGTTTGGCCAACGCCACGGCATTTAAAAAGGTGACAGAAGCGGCCAAAGTTCAAGACTCTTTATACGATCAATTTGATGCTATATACGATGGTGCTAAAGAACTGAAATTACATAAATCCAAGCGCCGTATTTTTGTTGAACAAGTCATTGGTGATACGATTACTTTGCTACGTACCCGTCGCGTACAAGGTGCAACCATTTATCACTATGCTGCCTCTTGGGGGGGGTTTAGTATTTTTGCCTTCATTGGTGGCGCATTGTATTTTCTATCCGGTCAAGGTGCAGATACGACGAAAGTGATGTCTGGTTTTGCACTTTTATTTTTGTATATGCTTACGCCACTTGAAGTGATGTTGGCGGCTATTCCAAAGGCCGCAGCAGCAAAGGCATCAGCCAATACGATCACAGAAATGACCTCTCAAATGCGCTTGATTGCACAGCAACCTCAGGCGCAAAGGACTGAGTTTGAACGTATTGAACTAAAAGCGCTGAGCCATGGTTATTATCATGAGCAAAGTGACGAAGTATTTGCGCTCACACCCATTGAGTTAACCCTTAAACAGGGCGAGATCATTTATTTAGTCGGCGGTAATGGTAGCGGAAAAACTACATTTGCTAAGCTGTTGTGTGGACTGTATCCGGCTAAGGAAGGTGATTTATATGTGGACGGTGAACACATTACCGCGGCACACCTTGACAGTTATCGTCAGTTATTCAGTGCGGTGTTCAGTGATTTCCACCTATTTGATAGGTTGCTTGACTGTCAAGATAAAGTGCTACAGGAAAAAGGTAATGCATTGATCAAAAAACTCAATTTGCATCATAAAGTGGCGATTAAAGATGGTGCGTTTACCACTCAAAAGCTTTCTCAGGGACAACGCAAACGGTTGGCATTGGTGGTGACTTATCTAGAGGATAGACCGTTTTATATCTTTGATGAATGGGCCGCAGATCAAGACCCAGTATTCAAAGATGTCTTTTATACGGAGCTATTACCTGAGTTGAGTGCAAAGGGGAAAACCGTGTTTGTGATCACCCATGATGATAAATACTTCCATCTGGCGGATCGTTTACTACGAATGGAAAATGGTTGTCTAACCGAGCGCAAAAATGGGCTCGCAAACCAGCTTGCCATTTAATTTTTTCATCTAATTCAACAATATGATCGCAGGCGCGATCATATTGTTACTTTCAAAATTTAATATCACGCACCGCACCTGATACCTTGAACCCCATGAACAGAGAGTATTGGACTATCTTGAGATCCCAAGCCGCACTATTGTGAACGCTCGAGTTGGCTATCAACCTGAAAACTGGGGTGTGTTCTTGAGTGTGAACAACTTATTGGACAAAGACTATCTCAATTCAAAAGGCAGCCGTCGTTGGAACTATGTAGAGCTGGATCAGGAGCGAGAAGTGGCATTGCAGTTAGAATATAGTTTCTAAAGGACGCAATACCACGTAAATAAAAAACGATGCCCTTGGCATCGTTTTTTGTATTTGGAGTTAAGAAGCTTGCTGGTGCATACACTCAGTAAGTACCATTTCATCATTGTATTGGTAAAAAACACTGACTTTTGTACCCTTGGTTAAATCAGGGTGTAAGTCAGCTGTCAGCGTGAAGTGCAA
Source organism: Pseudoalteromonas obscura (assembly GCF_030135505.1). NCBI lineage: Bacteria > Pseudomonadati > Pseudomonadota > Gammaproteobacteria > Alteromonadales > Pseudoalteromonadaceae > Pseudoalteromonas > Pseudoalteromonas obscura. The sequence continues at coordinate 50,870 of NZ_JASJUT010000014.1, read as the reverse complement.
CTGCTGCGAGTCATGTCCAATTAACTTGGCGGCGTCAAAGCCAAAGAACTTTTGTACTTGTCCATAGAGTGCTTTGTATATGCTTTCTTTTGCTGAAAAAACCAGTGTCAATGGCCTATGATGAGATTGACCAAGGGACTCGAACGCGTCGGCTTCGTCCTCTCTTAAAATTTGACTACGCAATTCCAATTCTTGCCTGTCTGACATCAAATGTTCTATGTCGATACCCAGACCTAATACGTTTGAATTATCAGTAACTACTGCCATCGCAATACCTTTACTGTGTGTGATAGCGCCCCGAATACCTTGTGGCCAAATTGGCGCGCGGTCGTCGCCAGTTTGCACTACGTGATGGGGTAATCCTAACTGTTGCATGGCCTGTGCGGCACAAACGCGACCCGCTAGGTATTCGGCTTTTCGCTTTGCCACTGCACGCTGTAGTTTGCTTGGTAGAGGCTGATTAAAATACGCAAAATCGCTGTCTTGGTATACATCTGGACGGAATGCCATACTGCGATAGATGTAAGGTAGTTGCGGCTGAAATGGTGACACGGGGGTGATGTGCATATATGACTCCTTGGCTGAACCGCCCTAGTGTGTCCTATCCCTTTTATGGATGCAAGTTAGGTAATTAAGTGGCATCCCTAAATTGTTTCTTATTTACTGGTATCTTTATAGGGTGTACAGGTGGCGTAGTGCAGCGGCACAAATTTATTGGCTTTTGGGTAATAGAGCACACAGGTATTTGAGCGTAGCTGTAGTTCAAAGGTACTAATGGGCAGTGCTGATAAGGCCGTATTTTCCATCCCGCCATTTGACTGGCCTTGCGTTAAAATTAGCTGAGGTGATTGAGTAAATACGTTGTGTGCAAGGGTCGGGGCTGTCCCCCCTTTTAATGCTACGACAGCAGAACCTATCTCAGCGACAATCGAGGGTGTCACAGTTTGCAGCAGAGCGAGTTGGCTCTGCGGTTGGCTGTGGCTCTGGCAGGCACTCAAAAGGAGTGCCGCCAGAGTGCAAATGCTTTGCTTAAAGGTCATTTAATTACCTTGTGTGATAGTGGTGTATACCGCCCCATGTTTTAAAGGCTGGAAAGGCAAATCGAATGGTGCGACATTACCAGTATCCATTAAGGTCTGAGCAGCGCGGGCTTGTCGTGCAACACTATTGGCTGGGCAGGTGCCAGTAGATATATGGTGCAATGCACCTGCAAATAGTCCTTCTGTTTTGTCACCTAGCTCTTTACTGAAGTCATCGCTGAGCACACAGCCTGGTACGTTGGCATCTAAGCCAATTTCACCAATGATGTTTGCTTGAGGCGTGACGATAAACCCGTCTTCATAGTCACCAAACCCCTTTTCATTGGCAGATTTGGTTTGAATTGTATAGTACACAGTGCCACAGTTTTGCTCAGGTAAAAAGCCATATGGTTTTCCACGAGTATTGCCACCAATCAAGATGACTTCTACGTCTATTCCACGCAATGCATTGATGACGCTTTCACTGGCTGAAGCTGTATCACTTGTGGTCAACATATATACTCGATTCATCTGTGCAGAGGGCAGTTGATCATCATTGTATTCAAGCGTAGTCCAGTTTATCGATTGATTTACAAATCCGAGCGGTTCGTTTTTACTGCTCTGCTTGTCATTATGTGTTTTAACTGAATAGGTACGATTGTTAGATTGGCTTCCGGCAATCATATAACTGAGCTGAGATGCTTGGAATACCAGCCCACCACCGTTGTAACGCATATCGAGTACCAGCTCGTCGACGTTACCTTGGCTAAATTGATTAAATGCCGCAATCAAATCGGCCTGCCCACTGGCGACAAACTGATTAAATTGTACGTAGCCGATCTGCTTGCCTTCGAACTCGAAGACTTGACTATTTTTGACAGGAACAAGGGCCAAATCTTTTGCGGTCAATGATACGATCTTTTCTTGTCCATCACGACCTAGCAACGTCAATGTTACGGTTTGATCTTTTTGCGGTATAAAGGCTGTGAGAACTTGGTTGTATTGCGCAGTATCTCGGCTATTAAAGGTCGCAAAGTCAATATCGCCGACTTTGAGTAATCTGTCACCTCGTTGTACTCCAGCATCGGCGGCTGGCGTATTGTCATCGATATATCCGACATAGGCCATACGTGCTTGCGGTATAGTCCAGTTAATACCAAAACTAGCAGATACGCCGTCTTGTGATTCTTTTTTGAAGTCTTCGTAGCTTTCACTGAAGTGAAACTCATCTTTATCTCGACCACTGGCAGTTGTTTCAAATGTTTTTAACTGATCAAAATAAGCGGCGACGGTCGCAAAGCCATTGGGGTCATTATCGATGATTTCATCATACCAAAGGTAGGTTTCGTGGCTGAATGAGCGCAACCACATTTTCTCATGCATGGCTGTACCGGCAACATCAGGGTACGCTTCATTCTCGAATGGATCGATACCACTGCGTGGCTCAGCACAGCGGTTGGCAAATAGAGTCGATGAATCAAATCTACCTGCTTGCCAGGTTGGCGCTGTTGTATTTGGCACAGCCGGCGTAGTTGGTGTCGGTGTCACATTAGTTGCTCCACCACTAGAGCCGCCGCAACCCGCGAGTAAGGTAGTTGTAAATGCCATACCAAGTGCTAGGTACAATTTGTTATTCAATCTCATATTCCATTCCTAAGCATTGCCAGATGGTCTCATTGAGTAGACCTGTATCAATGGGTGATGCTTTCAGTTGTGCGTCCAAAATCAATACTAGAGTCAAATTATCAATTGCTGATGTAGATTACAATCAAATTAGCCACTGTTACCATTTTTTATACAGGGCATGAAAAAATTCATGTATTTGGCAGTTTTATTGATTTAAATTAGCCCAAACTTGGAACAGCTTCTGCTGTTTTTCGGCGATTTTTAAGCCATATGTTTTTTGCATGTAAAAGTACGCTTCAGCGATTTGTTTCCGAGCGTATACAGGTGGCTCAATAACCCGCTGTTTAAAATCAATTTTGACCGCACATGCGCCATGTTTGTATGGTGTGTTTGGCAGCATGCCGAAACGATAGTTACTGCGATCTCCATTTATTTCGCCTATCGCAGGCGCTAGATTTCGAATATCTGCTTCCATGCGCCGAAACTGGGCACTGACTTTACGGCAATGCGCTCTGCCGCCAGATTGCCAGCATTGTAACTGATGGCCAAACTCCCATGCTGGTACTATATGCTCCCACTCTATCCGGGTTGCTCGACTATTTGGTTTACCACTTCGCGTGATGGGCTTTCGCGGTTGATAGCCGCATTTAGACGGATCAGGTACCAGCTTTTTCCCTTGCCGGGTTATATCACAACCGCAGTAAAGTGTTTTAACGGATCTACTGAGTTGTTGAGACAAGTGCTTTTTTGCCTGATAAAAACTCGTAAATGGCTGCGCGTTTGCAAGTGTGCTAAAAAAAAGGGAAAGCAGTAGAATAACAGCGGGGACAAAGGGCATGTCTCTCACCTAAGGTGAACTTCGAAACTGCCCTCAGATTATCCTATTTATGTAATTAATAATAGCTTATTTAAACTGAGTTCGTCGGCGTCGCCACGGCGGAGATTGAAATAGAAGTATGATACCGGATATACAGAATAGAACGCTGGTAGCAGAAAAAGATATCAACAGAGGGTTGTTAAAATCATCTCTTTCATCATAATCCATAATATGTAACATCCAGAAAAAATCAAAAATGCGCCAAAGCGTACTGCGCACTGTGATCACATGACCACTGTCGTGGGTTAAATAAACCGTGGTACTCAGGGCATCATCAAATATGACGCGCCAAATATTTTTTCGATATTGTACTTCTCTGGGTCCCGTTGCCATGAGTGTGGCGTGGGCAATTTCGCTGTCACCGAGGTAATGTGCTTTGGCTTGCCGCTCTATGGCAGCTTGAGCTGGCGCTTGAAACCGTTGACCAGTGACGCCGTGAAAATAGGCATCGGTATCGCCACTTAATTTGATCAAGGGTGTATTGAGAAAATGTTTGAACTCAATGCTGCGTAGTCCACTTACTTGTTGGGTTAATTGATCCAAACTTGCTGTGTAATGAGTTGAGTTAAATGGATTCTCTAATTGTCGGTTAGCCAGGTGTTTACCGTGGACCATTTCTAACGGAATGGCACTCATAACAAGTCCACCGAGCAGCCATGCAAAGAGTTGCAATGCCAGTAAGTAACCAAGGTATTTATGTATTTTTCTGGCTGGTTTTAATGCGGTTTTAATCATTGCTCTGTTTTTTAATCAAAATTGCTGATAGCTTATTGAAATTGGCGTAAAATCCACAGTGACAAATTGTCGCACCCAAAAGTATGACTTTAATAGCGTAAGCTAGTTACGTGGCACTTTAGTGGTGAACAGTGTATAAACAATTGAGACCTTCGGTCCTATCATAAAGCAAGGTAACGCATTCACAATGTCAGAAATCCAATTTTTAAATGTCGACCTAGAGTTAGAATCCAAACATGATATCTCCGCTTTGGTTGAGGACCTGAAGCGTAATGCGATTGTACTTCATTATGATAAAGACGATTATCGAGAACTGGCGCGCATTGAATCAAGTACTGAAGTCAACAGCCCCAACAAAGCCATCAACCACCTATGTGAGTTGATAGAGTCATGCTCTAAGACTGCACTAAAGCAGTGGTTAGGATGTAAAAAGCGTACGTTTGACATAGGCTTTGTCTCAGGTGAAACGCCAAAGTGTTATTCTCAAGCCATTGATGTCGATACTTTATTGCGTATATCTGCGATTGGTGCAGGCATAGAGATCACACTGTACCCCGCGGAAAAATAGGGTTGTAAGAAAAGGGTTATGATACATATAGCCCTTTATCGCCAGCACACGACCTAATGATACTTCCATGATTTTACCTGCCTTTTAATTCCTTAGTGCAAATGACATTACCAACTGATATCAACAAGCTATTCTTGCTTGTTTTATAGGCAAGCGGTTTGTTTGCTTCGTTATATGCTATTCATGTTGCAAGCTAGTTAATTATTTAAGCAAAATAGATTATTGCGTAAATGGTGATTGTTTTACAATCTAGGAAACGCCCATATTATTTATATATTTCATTGTGATAGAGAAAAGTTGAAAATTTTTATGTTAATTCATTATTAATATCTTGATAAATTTAGTATGCTGTTTTATCTTGGCTATGCGAATGAACACCGATTTACTGGTTTTTTATTCGTAAACACACGGATTATTTCAAGGATATGTTATGAACAAGTTACTAAAATTGGCGACGCTGACAGCCGCCATTTCAGTTTTCAGCGGCCAAGCGAATGCGCAGCCGGCAGAAGTAGGCGGTAGTTTCAATACTTCACTGCAATCAATAGACAGGTTTAACCCTGCGAGTTTCCAAGTAACAGATATTAAACGCGTGGTCGCAAAAGCGGTTGCACGTGATATCGCAGTTAATGAGCAAAGTTGGATTAAGCAATTAAACAGTTTTAATAAGCTTAATTTAGCGCAAGCTACTTTGTCTTCTGATGCATCCATGTTAGGTGCTCAGGCGAGTCGATTGACACGTCAATTAAAAGGGCTAACAGAGCACAACCAACAAGTCTACCAATTGCGTTTGGCCGATAGTGCTATGCTTGCAGCATGGCAGCAAGGGCAGTCTCCACTGGTGGCATTTGCGCCAAAAGGAGAAGATACAGAGTGGGTACATGTTGAAGCATTTGATCAATATGGTGAAGTGCATTTACTTGATGCACAGCAGATGCCTAAGCGCCCAGTGTTAATCGTTGAACTAGATAAACAGATAGTGCATCGCGAAGGTATTGCCGTGATGCAAAAAACTTTTCAACAACACAGTGGATTGGCTTTGGCGAAGACTGAAAACAAATGGTCTAACACAGCTGAAGCTCCTGCGAGTGCTTCTATTTCGACATCAGTGATTAATCGCATCCGATTGAGTGACGACAAAGAGCCTTGGATCTCTGGGGCAGCTGAAGTCTATGCAGTCGTAAATGGGGTTAATCCGAGTCGAGATGAGCCTGCACTTGATGTGGTTGATCTACCTTATTTAGACCATGATGGACAAGACTACACGCCCAATCAAATCCTAATTCATTGGGAACGCTACCGCTGGCAAGCGGCCGATGTTTTATTTATGGAGCATGATGACAATACTAATTATCAAGAGCTTGCATCAACCTTTTTAAACATCGTCACACAGGCAATGAGATTAATCCCAGATCCCAATGTCCAGGGTTATGCCATCATTCCTCAGTTGACCAATGAATTGATAAAGGCGATGCCAAGCCATTGGTTTAGCAATGACGATGACTATGTTGATGTATTTTATACACTGTTTGAAAATCGTAGGTACACAAATTTAATGGGTGCCAGTAACAATGCCAAAATGACTTTATCTCCCTTAACGATAGAGCCTAGGTAAGTGCACTTTTAAATCGCTGCGGTGGTGGAAGATCGAATCGATTTATCAGTTAGGAATACAGTTACCTTACCTACTTTAACACTCACGTAGACTCTGCGCTGAGTATGTTATGCGGCCCAATGGATTGGGCCGCTTTTTTATTTTACAACTCTATTAACTACCAGATCTGTTCGACAAACTCAGGGTGGTCGACAAACGGGTTGCGATTACCTTGATATTCGTAAGCAGCTTGGTTACGAGCACGTTCGATGGCATCAACAGGATCTTGCTGGTGCCAGCGCTTAAGCATGGCTATTACCCAAGGCTCAAATACCAGCCCTGAGGTACCATTGAGCACATCACTACCGTAGCTTGATTTGTTGTGCCACCCGGCAATGACATTTTCATAACGAGTCGCCATGTAAAAGTAAATGCGGGCAAAGTCACCTTTAAAGGCATCGATGGGCTCGAATACGGTACCGCTATAGTTAATCCCTGATGCACCGCCTAACTTACTGCCATTTGAAGAAGTGTAACTGGCGCTGCCAACCTCACCAAAGGGGAAGCTATTGCGTTTCGCATTGACGAAGCCGTCTGACGCAACAATATGGTGTACATCTGAGTTCATTGGCTCTACCTTGCCGCCAAACCAACTTTTAGGAAATGAATGCTCGCGATTGTAGCAATCTCCCTCAGCACGGTAGCTACCGCATTGACCACTGACAGCAACAAAGTTAATGGTGTCTGCGCTACTGGGTTTCTCAGAATAGCGATCCAGTACGGAGTTATCTTGCTCAAAATAGCGGTCGCGTTCATGCTGATCAATAAAGGACCACAGCGCGCCATAGCCTTGGTTGTTGTGGTTTTTTATGATTGCATGAAGCTCGGATTTAAGTGCAAGCCCAGTAAGTCCAGCTGCGCTAGCATAGTATCCTGTGGGGTCTTGACCATTGCCGCCATCGTTGCCTAATGTAAATTGTTTTTGCTCTTGGGCGGTGAATTGTCCGCCTGAAATTAATATTTGACCATTGTGGCTAAACTCATAACGTCCGTTACCCTGTGAACAACAAATACCATCGCCGTAGCTGTCTGAAATGGTAAAAGTATAGGTATCGTCTGTTAAGCACAGCGTGTCTGAAATCGTTTGGTTATTACCGTATCCACTGCCACTTTTGATGACTTGTCCTGCTTTGTTCTCCAACTGCCAGCTGGTTTCACTGCCATAATTGTCTGTCAGTAAACTAAAGGCAACTGTGTTGTGCTGACAGCCTGTTGGTGGCGGGGGAGGAGGTGGTGGTGGATTGACGTCTGTGCCGGTAGAAAAGTTATCAACGTATACAACTTCGCTGCCATCAAATCCGGTAACATCATAAAATCGTAAACCGATTTCAATGTTTTTCGAGGTACTGGCCTTGTATTGATAAGTCAGCTGTTGCCATTGCCCTGTTTGCTGTGCATTGGAATAGCCGTGATAACCATCAATATATATCCGTGACTTAACGCCGCCTTCGGTATGGTAAACCCAAGTGCTAAAGTCATAGGTTTGTCCTGCAACCACGGCAATGCTTTGGCGTATATCCGTATTGCCCTGCGTTGGTGTATTCACGGTGATAGCGGCGGCGCTTTGGCCGTGCTGTACTGGGGTGTTAACAGGTGATGTCGTGATCCCTGAATCAATGGTAGTCCAACTACTTGGGGTGTTTTGTTGCCATTGTTCAAAGCTACCATTGTCAACTTGTGTGTGGCCTGATGAGCTGTAAATACCTGCTAAAATCGCAATTTGTATATACGCCCGGTTTTTGATGTTTCGTTTCATTTTGTTCTCTTGTTATTTTGATCTGATAAAACACGGGCGCTAAAACTCCACACCCGTTATTAAAATGCTAATAAAAATTAGATCAAAAAATAAACATTTCTTTTAATCTGTTTTCGTTGGTGTTTTTTTCTTTTCATAACTAAAAGGAATAACAAAGCAGATACTGTTCTTTTTGTTAAGAGATAGGAACAGTATCCTGCATGCTATTAAATGACCTGCACACTAAAGTGCCAGAGCAAGTAAAACGAAATGGGTTACGGGGAATAGACAATGTTGTTAAGTCAACTGAGTGCTGCGGCAAGTCCGCTTTCACAAGAACAACTGCAAAAGTTACAGGGGTTAGTGGCAGAACTAAACCCAATTCAACAAGCTTGGGTGAGTGGTTACTTGGCTGCAAATGCCAATACTGCGGCGCTTGGTGGCGTGCTTGGTCAAGCAACTGTGCCAGCGCAAGATGCTGCTCCATTGACTATTTTATATGGTTCGCAAACGGGTAATGCCAAAGGTGTTGCAGCGCAGCTTGAAGCACAAGCTAAGTCGCGAGGCTTAGATGTCAAGCTAGTTAACATGGCGGACTACAAGTCTGGCAACTTAAAGAAAGAAAAATTTATTGCCGTTGCGGTCTCGACATACGGTGAGGGTGAGCCACCAGAAGATGCTGAAAATTTACATGAATTTTTAGTTGGTAAAAAAGCACCTAAGTTAGACGGCGTTAAAATTGCGGTATTAGGTTTAGGTGATTCAAGCTACGAGTTCTTTTGTCAAACAGCGATTGATTTTGAAGAGCGCTTACAGAAGCTGGGTGCCGAAAGTGTCGTTGCCCGCGCTGATTTAGATGTCGATTACGAAGAACAGGCTGAAGCGTGGATCGCTTCAGCGCTAGATGCATTTGAGCCGGAGCTTAAAGCACAGCAAGCTGCAGGTGGTGCCACGAATGTAGTGAGTGCCCCTTTTGGCGCACCGCAAGCTGCACATAGCCAGTATACAAAGCAAAACCCATTTACAGCTGAAATTGCGACCGCAGTGAAAATCACTGGTCGTGATTCAACCAAAGATGTGCGCCATATAGAGATTGACCTTGAAGGCTCTGACATCAGTTATCAACCAGGTGATGCATTAGGGGTTTACTTCTTAAATGATGAAGTGCTGGTTGATGAAGTATTAAAAGCATTAAATATTGCACCAGAAAGTGAAGTAACGCTGGGCAATGACACCTTGAGTGTTCGCGATGCACTAATTGAAAAGCTCGAACTGACTCAGTCATATCCCGGGTTTGTAGAGAAGTATGCAACAGCCACTGGGAATGAGGACTTGGCGAAGCTAGTTGCAGACAAGGCGGCACTGCGTGAGTATTTGGAAGCGCGTCAGATATTTGATGTGATCAAACAAAATCCGAGCGAGATTGCAGCCCAAACACTTGTAGAGTGTTGCCGTAAACAACAAGCGCGTTTGTACTCTATTGCATCGAGTCAATCTGAGGTAGAAGAAGAAGTTCACCTCACGGTGGGTTTAGTTGAGTTTGAGGCGTTTGGTGAGCAGCATTTTGGAGGGTGTTCTGGATTCTTAGCGCATCGCGTAGAGGAAGGAACCAAGGTTAAAGTGTTCAGTGAGCACAATGACAACTTCCGTTTACCAAGTGATGATAATACACCTGTGATCATGGTTGGTCCAGGTACAGGTATCGCGCCATTTAGAGCGTTTTTACAAGAGCGTGATGCCCGTGAGGCTGAAGGGGATAACTGGTTATTCTTCGGTAACCCTCACTTTACACAAGACTTCTTATACCAAGTAGAAATTCAAGGGTATGTGAAGTCAGGATTGCTAAACCGAGTGGATTTAGCATTTAGCCGGGATCAGGCAGAAAAAATTTACGTTCAAGACCGCTTACGTGAAAAGGGCGAAGAAGTTTTTGCTTGGTTAGAAAAAGGTGCGCATTTCTATGTGTGTGGTGATGCTACACGCATGGCCAAAGATGTGCACCAGGCGCTGCTAGACATCGTTAAGACCCATGGTGGTAAAGATGATGAGCAGGCCGAGCAGTATTTGAAAGAGTTGCGTAGTGCTAACCGTTATCAAAAAGACGTCTATTAATAGGCGTCATCACGCACTTTTACCGTCACTGTATAGAATTTAGGAAAAACCATGAGCAATCAAGATTACAAGCCCAATAGTAAGCACGATCCTGCGGCTAAATTTGCTGACAACGAGCGTTTAAAAACAGAGAGTCAGCACCTTCGCGGTACCATTGAAACCGATTTAGGTGACCAATTAACTGGTGGCTTTACTAAGGACAACTTCCAACTGATCCGTTTCCATGGCATGTATCAGCAGGATGACCGAGATATTCGTGCTGAGCGTGCTAAGCAAAAGCTTGAGCCACTGCATAACGTGATGCTACGTGCGCGTATGCCGGGTGGTATTATTCAGCCAGATCAGTGGTTAGCCATTGATAAGTTTGCTGAAGAGAAAACCTCTTATGGCAGTATTCGTCTGACAACACGTCAAACATTTCAGTTTCACGGTGTATTAAAGCCACATATCAAAGAAATGCACTTAACTTTGCATGATGTGGGTATCGACTCAATCGCAACAGCGGGTGACGTTAACCGAAATGTACTGTGTACAACGAACCCTGTTGAGTCAGCACTTCACCAAGAGGCGTATGAGTGGGCAGCGAAGATCTCTGAGCACTTACTACCAAAAACACGTGCCTATTTAGAAATTTGGCTAAATGGTGAGCGTAAGGACTCGACTGAGCTAGAGCCTATTTTAGGTTCTACTTACCTACCGCGTAAGTTTAAAACCACAGTGACTATTCCACCGAATAATGAAGTGGATGTACACGCCAATGACTTGAACTTCGTGGCTATTGCTGAAGAGGGCAAATTGGTTGGTTTCAATGTCCTTGTGGGTGGTGGTCTTGCGATGACTCACGGCGATGTAAATACCTATCCGCGCCGTGCAGATGATTTTGGTTTTATTCCACTTGAGCATACATTGGCAGTAGCGGAGCATGTTGTCAGTGTGCAGCGTGACTGGGGTAACCGTGTAAATCGTAAAAACGCAAAAACTAAGTATACGTTAGATGCATTCGGTATTGACGCGTTTAAAGAAGAAGTTGAAAAGCGCGCAGGTGTTAAGTTTGAAGAAAGTCGTCCATACGAATTTACTCATCGTGGTGATCGCTTCGGCTGGGTTGAAGGCATCGATGGTAAACATCACCTGACTTTATTCTTGCAAAGTGGTCGTATTTTAGACTATCCAGGTCAACCTCTGAAAACGGGTTGCCGCAAAATTGCAGAGATCCACAAGGGTGATTTCCGCATGACTGCGAACCAAAACCTGATCATTGCTGGTGTTGCAGAAGAAGACAAAGCTGAGATTGAAAAAATTGCCCGTGAGCACGGCTTAATCGATGACTCACATACCGAGCAGCGCAAGAGCTCAATGGCATGTGTCGCACTGCCTACTTGTCCATTAGCGATGGCGGAAGCGGAACGTTATTTACCTGAGTTGGTAGAGAAAACAGAAGCACTACTGGTAAAACACAGCATTCCAAATGATGACATCATCATGCGTGTTGTGGGTTGTCCAAATGGTTGTGGCCGTGCAATGTTAGCGGAAGTGGGCTTTGTCGGTAAAGGCCCAGGTAAATACAATGTATACCTTGGCGGTAACCGTGAGGGCACACGTGTTCCTAAGCTTTATCTAGAAAACGTCAGTGAAGATGTTTATCTGCCTGCACTAGATGAGTTAATCGGTCAGTGGGCTGGCGAGCGTCAAGAGCAAGAGTGCTTTGGTGATTTTGTGATCCGCAAAGGCATTGTTGCGGAAGTAAAAGTTTCAAAAACGGATTTCCACGCTTAATAACAAGGGCCCGATAGGGCCCCATAATAGGACAAGCTATGAGCGAATTTAAGCAAATATTAACCCTAGATAAAGCAACACAGCAGGCACTACTTGCCGATGCGAATGGCATGTTGGCACAGAAAAGTGTTGAAGAACGTGTTGCTTGGGCGCTTGAAAATCTGCCTGACACCCATATGCTGTCGTCAAGTTTTGGTATTCAAGCAGCGGTGATGCTGCACCTCGTATCACAGCAGAAGAATGATATTCCTGTGGTCTTAACTGACACCGGTTACCTATTTCCAGAAACATACCAGTTTGTGGATGAGTTGACTGAAAGGCTGAAGTTAAACCTTAAAATTTACCGCAGTGAATACAGCCCAGCTTGGCAAGAGGCTAAATTTGGTAAGCTTTGGGAGCAAGGTGAAGCGGGTATTAAACAGTACAATACTCTGAATAAAGTAGAGCCAATGACTCGAGCATTGAAAGAGTTGAATGTTGGTACTTGGTTTAGCGGCTTGCGTCGTCAGCAGTCTTCATCGCGCTCTGACAAGCAAATCTTGGAGATTAGCCGAGGTAGTGTAAAGGTTTATCCTATTATTGATTGGCACAACCGAGATGTTTATCAGTATTTAACCAAACATGACTTACCTTATCACCCGCTTTGGGAGCAAGGGTATGTGTCTATGGGTGATGTGCATACGACACGTAAATTAGAGCCTGGTATGACAGAAGAAGAAACTCGCTTCTTTGGCCTTAACCGCGAATGTGGTTTACATATTGACGGTGATGGCATCTAATTTTTGAATTGAGTCGCACACTTAGGTGGCGACTCAAAATCTTCCCTGATTATCTTTTCTTACCCACAGTGCTTCTCTACCATTTCGTGCGCTTTTTGTATTGATAATTTTCTGCCCAATTGTCAAACTGTACGCAATACCAAGCTATACTGTAAGAGTGTGGCCTCAAGCAAAAAGGAGTGCCGAAATGAAATCTGCAAGTTATCTGTTAATCATGATGATGCTGGTTGGATTGGCATCGCTTTTTATTATTAAGCGCCCAGATGGTAAACCTTATCTTAGCGTCGATATGATCTTTGGCGAAGCTCAGCAGCAAGCAAATTCATTATTAGACAAATCAAAACGTGAACTCAACAATGTTGTTGATTCCGCAAAAAGTGCGCTGGGTGATGAGACGCAAAGTAAATCACAAGCCACCATATATAAATGGCAAGATGCAAAAGGTAATTGGCATTATTCGGACAGACCTAATAGCCGAGTTAATAGTCAAGTACACACTTTGGATCCGACCAAAATCACCATCATGGCAGCTGAAAATACAGACATACTCAAGGAAAAAGCTGAACAAGGGGATCAGTTAGATGACAAAGGTGGTATAAATGGCATGAAGCCAAGCGAGGTGAAAAAGTTGGTCAAAGATGCGCAAAATGTCCAAAAACTGATGGATCAAAGAGCTAAACAGCTTGATGATACATAACAGCGATAAATCAGAATGAAAAAGGCGACCTAGTGTCGCCTTTTTCATTCTGATGGCTCAAGCTGTTCTGTCACTAACTTGGCAATAGATAAGCAGGCAGTTAATCCTGGGGATTCTATACCAAATAAATTGATGAGTCCTTTAACACCATGCTGTACTTCGCAATCGATGACAAAATCTTGTGGACCAGCTGTTTGCAGCTTAGGGCGGATCCCTGCGTAGTCGATTTGTAGCCTGCTTTTATCAACGCTTGGCCAATATCGTCGTATCGCTTGGTAGAATGTTTCTAACGCACTGGAGTCTGTCGTATAGTCTAGTGACTCGATAAACTGAGTATCAGGCCCAAAGCGCAATTGACCCGCAAGGTCGAGCGTAGCGTGAATACCTAGCCCATGCTGTTGAGGCACAGGATAGATCAAATGCTTAAATGGGTGCTTGCCTTGATAGCTAAAATATTGTCCACGGCAATAATGAAGTGGTGGGATATGTGTATGGTTCAATCCTGCAATTTTAGCTGCATTTTGCTGAGCAAATAAGCCGCCTGCATTGATCAAATTTGTACAACTCAGTTGAAAGATCTCGCCTCCACAATTGAGCTCGACAGCAAACCCTTGTGGTGTTGAGTGAGCGGCCACAAACTCTGTGTTTGGCACGAACTGGCCCTGATTACGCTCAAGCTGCGCAATTAAAGAGAGCATCAATTGGTGACTATCTACTATGCCTGTGGAAGGCGAAAATAGGCCTTCTCGAGCGTGGACTTGTGGTGCTTTAGCTTGTAATTCCGCTTTACTGAGCCAATATAGATCGGTGACCCCATTGTGTTTGGCTTGTTGAAATAGCACCTCGAGCGTTTGTGCTTCATCAGCCGTTTGTGCCGTGATCACTTTACCTAGTTGCGCAAAAGGCACACCGTACTCTTTACAGTGTTGGTAAAGCAGTGTTTTACCTTCAACACAATGTTGGGCTTTACCACTGTTACTCGGGTAGTAAATGCCAGCATGGATCACTTCGCTATTGCGGCTGCTGGTATGCTCGCCAAAGTGTGAACCTTGCTCAATTACTATGACGTCTTGGTTTTGGCTGAGTTTGGCTGCCGTCGCTAAGCCGACGACACCTGCGCCAATCACGAGTGTATCGATATGTTCCATGGTATCTATCGGCTCGATTTTTTATCTGGGCGCTCAATTACGGCCGCTGTCATTCTTGATACGCAACACAGCTCACCTTTGGCATTGGTTATTTTAACCTCCCAAACCGAAGTGCGTTTACCAAGATGGAGCGGTTTGGCGGTTGCACTTAAAATGCCATTACGAGATGCTTTGAGGTGATTGGCATTGATCTCCTGACCAACACAATAAAAACGTTCAAAGTCGACGACAAAATTTGCCGCATAGCTGGCAACGGTTTCCGCTAAAGCGACATTGGCACCTCCGTGCACCATACCGATGGGGTTGTGGTGGTGTGGCGTTGCCGGCATGGTGGCAACTAGGTAGTCATCGCCAATTTCGCTTATCTCAATGCCGAGTGTAGCCATCAATGAACCTTTGCCATGCATGCCTTTATCTAGAGATTGACAAAGCTCTTTGGTAACTGGCTTAAACCAAATGCTCATAGACTATCTGCTCCTCGCCTAACCAAATGAAATTGGTCTACGGCCTGTTTTGCTATCTACCGAAGGTTGTTTTTTGCGTTTTTTATTGGACGTTTTATTTTTTGTCGGTTTACTGGCTGACGTCTTGGGTGCCGGTGGACGAGGTGCTTCTGGTGCTGGGCGCGGGTTGGGCTGTGCGTCCTCAGACAGGGTTAATTTAAACACCTCACCGTCAAATTGCAGGGTGTCACCCGAATATATTTTTTTACGCTTTTGTGTGCAAAGTTCATCATTCACGGCCACATACCCTAGTGTAATTAGCTGCTTAGCTTGTCCGCCCGTTTCTGCGAAATCGAGCACTTTAAGCAGGTTACACAGTTCTATCGGCTCTTCTTCCAGTTCAATTTCAATGTATTCTTGATTCATATCACAACTCTCAATGCGACTTTGCGACAGTATACCGCGCAGTTAAGATGAATGACGAAACTTTTTCGTGATTGTGGTGGTCTTTAATGTAAATGCAGCATTTGGTGTGTATTTTGCTTGCAGTTTGATTGATTCCATTATGACAACACAGGGAGATCGACTATGGGTATTCGCTCTGCTTTAAAAAAAGAGCTAATGAACTTAGACGCACTAGGTTTGATGACCGCAGATGACGTGCGGGCTTACCTGAACGTCCACCTTAAAATTGCGCGCGATAAACTTTCGCTGATCTCGCGTTTTAACACGCATCACAGCCAAGTTCAGGCGGGTTTACCCAGTACTGAAAAGGCATTGAAATTTGAGCGACATAGACTGTTTAAAGACGTCGTTTACCCCAAAGCTGCTGTGCAAAAGTGGCTCTCTCAAGCGAGTTAACACTTTAATCACCAGCCTTAAAGAGTGCACTATAGTAGGACGCTAGGTGCACCACTTGTGTAAATTATCGCAATATTTTTATTTACAAAGACAAAATGTCATGGGCATTTTGTGTGTAATCTAAGCCTAAGTTGATGTTTTTTAGTGCCGGTTCAAAAGGCAGCTGATAGCCATCAATAGCCACTACTGGAAATTCATTGAGTAATTGCGCATACATTTTTTGTGTTTGTGGCTGCAATAGAAAATCAATGAAAGCGAGGGCGTTTTTTTTGTTTGGTGCATGTTTTGCGATAGCGGCTGTGGTGGTTGAAACAGGCGTTTGTCCGTTGGCCATTTGCAAAAAGTGCATTGCAAGTTGCGAAGCGAGTTTGACATCTTGTTTGTTGTTTGACTGTTTCATCATGTGCCAGTAGTAGTGATTGGCTAAAGCATAGTGACACTGACCTTTAGCGAGTGCACGCAATTGATCTCGGTCGCCACCCGTTGGACGTTTAGCCAAGAGTTGATTCGCTTTTGCCATCCATTGAGTATCTTGCGGGTTTTTACCTGATAGCAGACTTGCGAAGAGCGTTTTATTATAGCTATGACGCCAATCTCTGACACAAAACTTACCTTGTACCTTTGATTCGTTAAATTGGGCAAATCGAGTTGGAACGAATGTATTTTTATGACTACCAGCACCTTTGCGAGTAAATAATGCTCGGGTGCGCATAGACAGGCTTATCCAACGTTGATTTGGATCTTTAAATACACTGGGTAAAATCGACCAGCCCTTTAATTCTGTCATAGGTTGTAACAGATCACGATGGGCGCTCAGTTGGGCTAAATCAGAGCTTAATATGACATCTGCCCGAGACTCAGTTCCGTCAGCTTTGAGTCGCGACAATAAGAAAGTAGATTTACCGTTGACCAGGTTGACCTTTACGCCACTGTGTTGCTCAAATGCTTGTAGCATAGGTTTGATAAGTTCATATTTGCGAAATGAATAGACGTTTAATTCATCGTCACTGGCTAAAACTTGGGTACTTAGTAGCAGAATCGGGTAAAAACAACAAAGTTTACTTTTAATCATCGCAAATAAGAATTATTATCAAGTAGTGCAATGGTACAGTGTTATGAGCGGATGTCTAGAGTAAAAAAGTGGGAAAAATTCTTTCAGTCATCGATTAAGTTCGGTGGTTGGATATACAGCGCATACTTGTGTGCTATCTGTTATATGGCCGTGGTTTTTCACGAGCATTACACACAGCGTAGCCACCACCAACTCGAGCAACAAGTTGCGCAATATCAATCTAGAATGAGCGAGCAGTTACAGCGTTTTGCCCATTTGCTCTATTCGATAGAAGCTTATTTGCGGGCAACGCCTGAAATCACTCCCGAGCAATTTTATCACCTTGCACAATCTCAATTGGCAGGCTTAGAACTTGAACTGAGCTTGGAGTCCTATGCCATCATTGAAGGTTCGCAGGTAGAAGCATTGGAACGTCAATATCGCGACTTAGGCTTTTTTGATTTTACTGTGCATTTACCCGAGACTGAAAGTAAGCGTTATTTGACGACAGTTAAGGCGGCACCTGTATCAGAGTTTGGTCATTTGCTCGGTAGCTCAGTTGTGATTTCGGAGGCATCGTCTGGGCGATTACAAAAAAGCGAACTGCAAGCCATTAACTGGCCGGATTCTCATCGTTGGAGTGTGGTAATTGAACAGTTTCAAAGAGATGGCCTTGCAAAGGCATTGGGTATTGGTTTCCAGTTACAGCATTTGTTAGAAGGGCTATTTAGTCAATTCTATCAAGACAATGGCCATCAAGTACGGGTGCTATCTGAGCGTCAGCTGCTATTTACTTCGGACTGGCAAAGTAGTTATGGGCTAGCTGAAATACAACCTGGAATTGTTGAAACCATGGATTTCTTTGGTCAACCAATTGCCATTCATCTGTATACCCAAGAGCAGCTGACACCTTCGTTACTGAATAATTACACCTTGATCATTGTGATGGTGGTGGTGATTGCGGCTGCACTTGGTTTAATGGTGTTATTTCAAGTGCGTTACCTATCCAGACAACATCAAACCATTAATACCATAGTGGAAGAGCGAACCGCCAGTTTGGCACAGGCCAATCAACAGCTACAGCATGCTTCAAATAAGCGTTTGTCATCGCTACAACAGCAAATTGTTGCGGAAAGAAAATATAAAAGCCTGTTTGTGAATAGCAGTGAAGGTTTATTTGTGTTGGACAAACAAGGTGTGCTGGTCGATGCCAACCCGGCATTTAAAACCCTACTTATTGGTGAAGGACAGCGACTCAACTCTTTGAAGCTCAGTGATCTTATGTTGGAGGGGGAGTTTGCTGCCAAGTGGCGAAAAATGGTGACGACATTTGAACAACATGAGGAATTAGAGTGGTTGGCGGGATCTGAGCAATGCAACGGTGTTTGGCTGCGACAAACCGGCTCTTGGATCTGCCATAGTCACGACACCATTTATGAAGGCAGAGTAACGGATATTACGCAAATCAAGTTATTCAATGAACAACTTAAATACAAAGCACAGCATGATAGTTTGACAGATCTGCTCAACAGGCAAACATTCTTACAGCTCGTTGAAAAGAGCCGACAGGGTGATTCAGGTCATTTTATTCTGTTGTACATCGATTTAGACCGTTTTAAGCTGATCAATGATACATTGGGCCACCTTGCCGGTGATACGTTACTGGTCGAGTTTGCCATGCGTATGCGTGAATTGGTCGGCAGCTTTGCAGATATAGCGCGACTAGGCGGTGATGAATTTGCCATACTTTTTGAACAGACATCGCTTGGTGAGCCATTGGAGCTGCTATTAGAAGATATTCTCGTGGCGATCCGTGAGCCATTTAATTATCAAGGGGCCAAACATTCTGTGAGTGGAAGCGTCGGAGTAAGACGTTTTACCGCGCCCTGTCACAACTATGAGGCGGAAAAGTTGTTACACGATGCTGATGTGGCCATGTATGAAGCAAAAAAGCGCGGCAAAAATGACTATCATATTTTTACCTCAGCAATAGCAAGTGAGGCTTCTCGCCGGCTTTTAATAGAGAGAGAGCTGCAAACCCTCGATATGGATAAGGAGCTATCACTGCGTTTTCAACCGATATATTGCCAGCTAGGCGAGACCATTATTGGTTTTGAGGCGCTGCTGAGATGGCATAGTCCGAAGCTGGGTATCGTGAGCCCTGCTGAATTCATTCCCATCGCGGAAGAGTGTGCGCAAATCGTCAAACTAGGTCACTGGGTTTTCCAGCACGCGATGCAGTGCGCTCAACGTTTTCCACATAGGCATATTTTTATGAGCGTTAACGTGTCGCCTTTGCAATTGCAACACAAGGGGTTTATGCACTGGTTAGTAGAACAGTTTGAAGTAAAAGGATTGAACGCGTCACAGTTTAAGATTGAATTGACGGAATCGGCTATGATGACACAAGAAAACAGCTTAATCGCACCACTACAAAAATTGTATAGTATGGGTTTTGGTATTTATATAGACGACTTCGGTACTGGCTATAGTAGCTTATCTCGACTCAATATACTGCCTGTTGATGGCTTGAAAATTGATCGTGCGTTTATTGATGGCATCGAAAAAGCAGGTAACCCCCGGCAATTGATCGAAGCTATCTGTGCGATTGCAAAGAGCTTCAATTTAACAGTGACTGCGGAGGGCATAGAGCAACCCGCGCAGCTAGCTGTTTTATCTGCATTATATTGCCAGCAAACACAGGGGTACTTGATGAGCAAGCCATTGCTTGAAGAAGATGCGCTGTATTTGTTGCAGCAAAATTTGCAAAAGCACATTACAGAGCATGCCAGCTGAACCTCAGCCCATCAGTGTTTGCAGACTATCTTGAGTACCGCACTAAATACGCTTAGTGCGGATACAAATACTAGTCTTTGTTCATTTGTTCAATAAAGCTGGTAGAGTCAGCTATCGAGCGGTTCATATCGGTGATTAAACTCTGTATATCACGTTTTAAGCTGCTAAACTCACCTTTGATAGCGGCGATAGCCTGTGCATTTAGGTTGTGCTTAAGATATAAGACATTGTCTTTCATAGAGTCTAAGACCGGTTGCATTTTTGCCTCACTTTTACGCATTGAGCGAAGCAGCTTATTATATTGCTGCTGGGTCTGGAGCAATGTTTTTTCACTACTGCGTCTAAGTTTTGGGTTAGTAAATTGCTCTAGCTCAGTTTGCCACTCTTCGAAAAGGGCATCGGCAACGGATTCTACTTTGTTTATGTTATCACTCACAGATTCGGCTGCTTTGAGGCTCGCTTCGTAATCGCTATTCAATTGCTCATAAACGTTTTTAAGCTCACCCCCGTCGAAATCAATGAGCACAGATAAGCGCTCTAACGCATTTTGAAACTCTTGCTGAGAGGCTTGTTGAGACGCTTGGGTATCCTCAACGCGATCTACCAGAATGTCACGCTTGTGCACGCCAACTTGCTCCCATGCAGAATAGTAAGCATTTTGTGCGCTTTTACAGCCACCAAGGATGACACAAGCGACAATTAAAACATAAACTTTTAGGTATTTTAGAGGCATACTTTATCCTTTTACTTTAAATGGCTACTTTAAATTATGAAGTGGATTGGTAAGATGTGCAAAGCAATCATTATGTATGAATTATTATGAAACAGCATTGGCCACAATTAAAAGTTCGAGCAAAAGCGGTGTTAGACGCACAGCCAAGTTGGTGGCGGCGATTTTTCGAACGCTGTAAAGAGGACCAGTTAACCATCAATGCAGGGTATCTTGCCTATGTTACTTTGCTGTCCTTGGTTCCGCTTATTGCTGTTGGTGTTGCCATATTCACGGCTTTTCCCGGGTTTGAAAATACGCGCTTGGCAATAGAAAACTTCATCTTTAATAATTTTGTGCCTACTTCAACAGACACGATTAAAGCACATATCAGCGCTTTTGCAGGCAATGCCAACCAAATGACCGCAGTGGGGATCAGCTTTTTAGCGGCGGTTGCATTATTGCTGATCCGCAATGTAGATAGCGCCTTGAATCGAATTTGGCGAGTCGAAAGTAAGCGGCCCTTGATGATTTCATTCGCAATTTACTGGATGGTTTTAACTTTAGGTCCGGTGCTGTTGGGCGCAAGTATCGGTGTGACCTCCTATATAGTGTCTTTGGTATCATTTGCCGATCAGGGGATCCCTGGGTTCAGTGGTTTGTTGTTGAAGTTACTTCCTTATGTAATTTCAATGGCTGGCTTTATTATGCTCTATACTTTAGTACCAAATACACGTGTGTCGTTCAAAGCCGCGATACCGGGCGCGTTGTTTGCTGCTTTTTTATTTGAGCTGACGAAAAGAGGGTTTGCGATGTATATCAGCCACTTTCCGTCCTATGAGGTCATATACGGTGCGTTGGCAACTATCCCAATTTTATTTGTTTGGGTGTATTTATCATGGATGGTAGTGTTATTAGGCGCTGAGTTTACAGCTTGTTTAGCCGAACACCATAAAGAGGAGAATGACACACCTCAACAATGAGGTAAGTCCATGACCTTACTGTATCAGCCTACGGATCCGCTGCGCAGTTTTCACCTACCAGTTTCCCATGGTCATCAATTGCATATTGAGGAATATGGAAACCCAACTGGTATACCTGTGTTGATATTGCATGGTGGCCCCGGTATGGGGTTGCAAAAAATGACACAGAGCTATTTTAACCCCCAGCGCTATCGCATTATTTTGTATAGCCAAAGGGGGTGTGGCAACTCCTCACCGCAATCACTTGAATACAATCACACTGCGTTACTTATCGAAGACATCATTGCGCTGTTGAATTATTTGGATATTCCGCGATGTGTAATTGCGGGTGGCTCATGGGGAGCGACTTTGGCTGTTTTATTTGCGCAGCAATATAAAGAGCGTGTTTCAGGGCTGATCATATGGGCAAGCTTTTTTGCAATGAATTCAGATTTTGCTTGGCTATATGGTTCTACGGGAGCTGGGGCGCAGTTCTATCCAGAGCGTTTTATCCAGTTTTCTCAACATTTGACAGCGCATCAGCAAATTTTATCGCTATATCATGAACAGTTATTTGGTGAAGATGAGCTACAGCAGCATAAAGCAGCACAGCTGTGGCACGATTGGGAAACTCAGTTAAGTGTAGATACTCAGTTACACAGGTATCAACTGCCTTGCTGCGCGCATTTGGTTTCGCAGGCGAAACTGATGGTGCATTACATGTCGAACCAGTGCTTTTTAGAAGAGGGGGTTCTGTTTAACAACGCCGGTGACTTACAGTCTCTCCCAATATGGATGATTCACAGCAGGAATGACTTAATTTGTCGGTTTGCCCCTGCGCAAAGGTTCGCAGAGTTGGTGCAAGCGAGGTTACTTATTTTAGAAGGCATTGGGCACTGTACGTCAAATCAAGTATATTCGGAGGCTATTCGCAGAGCGGCAGATTTACTGCTGTGCAAAATAGATAAAAACAGAGGTTAAAGTGCAAGGGTTAATTCAAAGAGTCAAGTTTGCCAAAGTGGAAGTTGGTGGCGAAGTGGTAGGTGAAATTCAACAAGGCATTTTGGTATTACTTGGAGTTGAAAAACTTGATGATGAGCAAAAGGCTGATAAGTTACTGCATAAAGTGAGTAATTATCGCATTTTTACCGATGAAGCGGGGAAAATGAATTTAAGTTTGAGGGACATCAGTGGGGAGTTACTGGTGGTTTCTCAATTTACGTTGGCGGCGGATACCAAAAAAGGGATGCGCCCTAGTTTCTCTTCTGCAGGTACACCAGATCAGGCAAAGGAGCTTTATGAATACTTTGTTTCTCAAGCAAGGGAGTCCGGCCTGACAGTCGCTACAGGTAAATTCGGTGCCGATATGCAGGTAAGTTTATGTAATGACGGTCCAGTGACTTTTAACCTGTCTGTTTAGCGTTCAATTGCAATAATATGATTTGCATAGCCGGGTACTTGATGTATATACGGCTTTTTCCCAAAATTGATGATCAGCAGATGCTCTAGCTGTTTCAATTGTGACTCGTGTTCTGCAATAAAGTTGATAAATAGCACGCCCTGTTCCGTTAATGCATTGCGTAGCAGGGTGTAAAACTTGTGCTGATACAAAAAGCGTGGCGCATCTAACTCACTAAATAGGTCTAAGATAATCCAATTAAATGGCTGGGCATTATCCAGTTCTAATACCTTGTACGCGTCATTGCAATTGACTTCACTGATATGATCTCCACCGAAATAGCGTTTGTAGCAGTGGATGATGTCAGGGTTATTTTCTACAGAGATCACTTGGCAATCTTGATGGATACTGTGCAAGTAATCTCGGATCGCACCGCCTCCAAGCCCTAGTTCAAGTACTCGTTGTGGAGCAGGGTATTTTTGCCACAGGCCATCCAACACTTGCAGATGGGGAAAAAGCAAGTGCTCTGGGTGATTCAGTTCAACGATTGACTGTAACGTATTATTTATCAATAGCCAACGGAGCGTTTTTTCTTGTCTAACTTGTATGCTCGTCTTACCGTGCTTATGCCAATATAACAAGTGACCAAGCTGGTGGCTTTGGGCTACAAAATCGTTGCTGACGGTTCCTGATTCAGTCAAAAAATCTTGCATAGTTCCATCAGCATAGACAAGGATTGAGGTAATTCCACTGTGTTTAGATGATTTTACACAATTAGTCGATGATTTTACCTTGAACATTTCCTGTTCAGTCTTTTTCTTGTAAGGTAGAACACAAAAATAGCACACACATGAGTGTGCATGAAAAGGAGTAAATATGTTTCCAGTCATTTCGCCACAAAGTAGCCAAGATTGGCAAGATTATTATCAATTACGCTGGCAAGTACTCAGAGCACCATGGGATCAACCGAGGGGATCAGAGCAAGATGATTTAGAACAAGATGCGGAACACCGATACATTAAAAATAATGAGGGTGAAGTCCTAGCGGTTGCGCGTTTGCACTTTAATAATCACCTTCAAGCTCAGGTGCGTTATATGGCCGTTGCTGAAGGGCACCGGGGACAGCATTTAGGTAGCCGGCTGCTTCATGAACTGGAAAAAATTGCCTGGACACAGGACGCACAAGAGCTGGTACTCTTTGCGCGAGAACGCGCACTGGCATTTTACGAGCGCCACGGTTATGAGGTGGTAGAAAAAGCCCACCTAGCTTACGGTGATGTACAGCATTGGAAAATGGTTAAGCAAAAACCTTCCGAGCCAGGTTGGTTTAGACATCCAGATTGGACGCAAGTTCTGCAAGACACATGGCGTGAGTCAATTCCGATCAGTGACGCTATGGGTATCAAGGTTGAAAGCTATACCGATTGGCAGTTCTCAACCAAGGCAGATTTAAAAGCTAATTTGAATTTACATAATTCAATGTTTGCAGGTTCTGTGTATAGCATGGCCACTTTGACTGGTTGGGGAGCGACTTACTTAGCACTTAAAGAGCTTAATTTAGAAGGGGATATTGTACTCGCGGATGCTGAGATAAAATATCTTAAGCCATTAACTACAGCGCCTGGTGCGACGGTAACTCTGTCAGAGTGTAGCGGTGAACTAAGCGAACTCGAAACACAAGGCAAAGCGAAATACACAGTACCTGTCAACGTCTACGATGGTGATGTCTTGGTAGCCAAGTTCTGCGGTGTATTTTTCGTTAAACGTTAAATCGCTGTATGTCCATTATCCGGCCAAACATATGTTGGCCGGATAGCAAGCTTTACAGCAAATCAGTGATGGCAATACCGAGTCCAAGTCGCTGAATATGGGCGTTGTAGTCAATTAAACTTTCACCGTAACCGTTAAAGTACTGTGCGTAGCCGCGCACTCTTCCAGTAATTGGGAATGACCAGTCTAGTTGCACGGCACCCCGGTTATCGCCGCCAGCATTGTTGCGTAACATCATGCCTACTTCGTGGTCGTTGCTGAAGCGATAAGCGCCACTGAGCTCAAAATACCCCATGTATTTGTGAATATCTGGGTTGTCATCACCTTTAGCTGCATTGGCATCTGGTTTCTCATCTTCCGGCAGCCGATACCAAGGTTTAAAGCTAAATACAAAGCCATTGTATTCCCAAATGAAATTGGCATAAATGCGATTCCAAGAGCGTGAATTTGGCTGACTTCTGCCGTTGGACTGATGGGAAATACCCAATACAAAGGCCATTTCGTCGCCCCAAAGCACATTTTCATCATCTAAAAAATTGACCCAAAAAATTTCGGGTTCATAGTTTGTTTCTCGAAAGGGTGATGAAATATCTTTGTTATACACTTGCCAATAAGACTGCAAAGTTACGCCCATATATATTGCTTGGTCTTTATCTTCAAAATCGTGATAGATGGGAAGTTTCAATGAGATCTGATATTTTGCTTCTACATTATCTAGTGGCTCGCCATCTTTCTCTGTTTTATCCATAAAGCCATCAAACGGACGATTGTTTGGGTTCTTGATATAAGAAACTGGCAAGATGTAATTGCGGTGATGCGGTGTCAAAACATTGCGATTTTCTTCTGTGACGCGCTCCCTTGCCATACGTTTATCTAGTTGGCTTAAAGCCCCTATTTGCTGCTCACAATATTGGCGCACTTGTTTCACGGTTCGAGTGTCATCGCCTGAAATTGATTGATTCAAAATACATTGATTGAGCGCTGAAATTTCGTCTTTAGAGGGACTTTTCGCAGCTGCACTATGTGCAGGTAAAGCAAAGAGCAATGCCAAAGTAAGCTTGTTAAAATCCATATTTTATTCCAAACAGGTAAGAAAATGTTCAAACAATGGGTGACAGGTAGCGAAGCTACGACTACCAAGTCATCAGGGCGCTATAGTATAAGTAAGTGATGAAAAAGCCCAGCAGAATCAAGAGAAAGGTGGAGTGGGTTTTAAAAGTGCCCAAGCTGGGCACTTTTAAAATATTAAGCTTTGAGTCTAGAAACCACAAAATATGGGTTGAGGTATGACTCTTTTTGATTATATGTCAGTGGTGAACCATCAATCTGAGTGACGGTGGCGCCTGCAATTTTTGCTACTGCATGACCTGCGCCTGTGTCCCATTCGCTCGTTGGGCCAAGACGTGGATATACGTCAGCTTCCCCTTCAGCGACTAAACACAGTTTCAATGAACTGCCTTTAGGTACCATTTCAACATCATCAAATTGAGCTAAATAATCAGCCAGTTCAGGGGAAGGATGAGAGCGAGAGCCAACCACTTTTATTGTTCCCTGTTGTGCTTTTTGAGTTACTTTTAGCTCAATACGGGCTTCATCACACTCTCTGAACGCGCCGATGCTTTGCGCTGCTAAATAGCAAATATTTAGCGCAGGTGCATACACCACACCCATAGTCGGTGTGCCTTGCTCAATCAACGCAATATTGACGGTGAACTCCCCATTTTTTTTGATGAATTCTTTGGTGCCGTCAATTGGGTCTACAAGCCAGTATCGCTGCCAAGTTTGGCGTTCTTGCCAGCTGATATCTGCACTTTCCTCACTTAAAATTGGGATCTCAGGTGTTAGACGCTGTAGACCTGCGGTGATAACTCTATTTGCTGCCAGATCAGCTTCTGTCACTGGACTGTCATCATTCTTAAACTCTATGGCAAAGTCTTTGGCATAGATCTGCATTATTTCGTCGCCTGCGAGGCGAGCAAGTTCGACAAGTTCTTCGAGCAGGTCTGTATCATTCATAGGTAATCCTTGCTACTGGATGATGTTTTTATCTTTCAAATAATCAATTAATTGTTGTACGGACTGCTCAAGAGAATTCTCACCTGTATTAAGTCTTATTTCTGGCGCAACAGGGGGCTGATAGTCAGAATCAATTCCCGTGAAATTCTTAATTTCACCAGCGCGCGCTTTTTTGTATAGGCCTTTAGGGTCTCGTTGCTCACATATTTCAAGAGGCGTGTCTAAAAACACTTCTATAAACTCGCCTTCACCTACTAGGTTTCTAACCATGTCTCTTTCTGCTTGGAATGGAGAAATAAATGCGGTTAAAACCACCAGTCCGGCATCCACCATGAGCTTGCTTAACTCACCAACTCGACGAATATTCTCAACGCGATCGGCATCACTGAAACCGAGATCTTTGCACAGTCCATGTCTAACATTATCACCATCGAGCAAATAAGTATGCACGCCACTTTGATGTAGCGCACTTTCTAGTGCATTGGCCACTGTGCTTTTCCCTGAGCCAGAAAAGCCCGTAAACCAGAGGATCACAGGCTTATGGCCTTTGAGCTCACTACGATGTGTTTTTTCCACGGCATAATTATGCCAAACAATATTTTTATCCATGAAGCTATCCATTAAAAGGGAAAGACCAATGGGATCAAGGTCAGGACGGTAATAGAGTATATAATTGAAAGCGGAACGCCTACCGTGACGTAATCTTTGATCCGGTAGTTTCCTGCACTATATACCATCAAGTTTGTTTGATAACCAAAGGGTGAAATAAAGCTTGCTGACGCACCAAAAGCAACAGCCATAATAAAGGGGAGTGGATCGACACCAAATCCAACCGCTAAAGCATAGGCAACTGGAAATGACAGTGCTGCAGCGGCGTTATTAGTGATAAGTTCGGTAAAGACCACGGTCATTACAAAGATGGCAATAAAAGCGCCATACGGCCCAAAATCACCGAGCAATAAAAACAGCGCATCGGACAATTGCGTCGCCAAACCCGTTTCAATCATTAATTTGGCAAGACCAATGGCGCTGCCGACAATGGCCAGCAACTCGATTGGAAAACGACGTTTCATTTCGTTGACTTTAATTGTGCCGAGGGCTACTAGTCCAAGTAGCAGAACCATGAGGCCTTTGACTAAGGGCACAATATCAAAGATACCCAAGCCAATCACCGCAGCAAAGCCCAACAAAACATGACTAGATTGCTGCTTTGTCAGGTGGGTTTGTAAATCTAATCCAGAGATATAAACAAATTCACGCTTTAGATCCGGTAAATTATAAAAGTCGCTGCCTGGGGCCAAAATTAATGAGTCACCCGCTTGCAGTTTCACTTTTCCAAGGCCACCTTGCAGACGGTCATGTCCACGTCGAATGGCGATAACAGCTGCGTGAAACTGTTCGCGAAAACGGATCTCTTTGATGGTTTTACCGATGTATTTTGAAGACTGACTAACGACCACTTCAACTAGATGCTCCACGTCTTTTTCGTGTTTATCATGTACCACCTGAAGGCCATCAAAGCGACGCAATAAAGGCACAGATTTGATGTCACCAACAAACAATAAAACATCGCCTTGGCAAATTTCCTGCTGCGGAGTTACAGCGCAGATTCGGCGCTCTCCGCGAATAATTTCTGCTAAGAATAGGTCCTTAAGATCTCTAAGACCGTTCTCTTCAACGGTGCGACCAACTAACTTTGAATCGGCTGATACCTTGCCTTCCAAGTAAAATGGCACGACTTCTTGGTCTTCAGTTCCATGGTCGGGCAAGAATTTCAAGAGTAATAAAATTGTCAGCAAGCCAACAATTAGAGCGCCGGCACCAACCAAAGTAAAGTCAAAAAAGCCCAGTGGGGCCATACCTGCATCAACGGCAAAGCCATTGACGATTAAATTCGTAGACGTGCCAATTAAGGTTAAGGTGCCACCCAATATGGCTGTGTAGGATAAAGGCAGCAATAACTTGGAGGGCGAATGTGTTTGGCTCTCTTTAATGGTGCTGATCAGAGATGCGACAACCGCGGTGTTATTAGTAAATGATGACAAGAAGGCCGTAGAGAGGCCAAGTTTCATTACTGACTTAGACAAGCTACCACTGGCAAGTGTACTGGCAAGCTTTTGTACCAGTGTTGTTTTTTCTATTGCGATAGAAACTAAGATCAATAACACAAGGGTGATCAAAGACGGGTTGGCATAGTTCACCAACATAGATTCCAGCTCGATTAAACCAGTCAGATAGCTCACGCCAATGGCGCTGACAAATAACCAAGCCGGGTTGAGTCGTGTGCCAAATAAGCACACGACTAAAGCGAGCATAATGCCTGTTAAGATGATTTGATCAACTAGCACGTTTTTCTCCCAATAACAGGCATAAATCCACTTACTTCAACTTGCTGATATCAAGCGCTTGCCAGTGTGGGAAGTGCTTACGTACCAAGGCGTTGAATTCAAGTTCAAAGGCACTGAATTCAGAGGTTGTCGCAGACTCTTCAGCAAGCAGTGCTTCGATCATACCAGCACCAATGGTGAGGTTACTGATGCGATCAATCAGGATAAATGAACCTGTTTCATGGTTGCTGCGATAGATATCAGCCACGATGCTCTCGGTCAACTCAAGGGTGACAATGGCAATTTCATTCAATTGCAATTGGTCTGCTTGACCTTGCTCTAACGTGTTTACATCAATGGTGTGGTCAATCTTACGTACAATGGCTGATGTACTTTTACTGCCCAACTTGAAGTTGTAGTTTTTGCCTAACACAAGCGGCTCTTCGTGCATCCACACAAGCTTTGCTTGAATAAGGTTGGTAACAGCCGCAGTAGAGTCAGCTGGAACGATGACATCACCACGGCTGACATCAATTTCGTCTGCTAATGTGATAGTAAATGCTTGACCTGTTTGCGCTTGCTCAAGGTTACCATCAAAAGTCACAAGCTCTTTGATCGTTGAAGATTTGCCTGAAGGTAGCACTTTAACCGCTTGACCAGCACTCAATGAACCTGAAGTGAGCGTACCTTGGAAACCGCGGAAGTCTAAGTTTGGACGCACTACATACTGTACAGGGAAACGCGCTTCAAACGCATGGTTTGCTTCAGCAGCAGGCGAGTCTTCTAGTAGTTCAAGTAGCGGCTTATCTGTGTAGTAAGGAGTCTTTTCAGAACGAGTTACTACGTTGTCACCTTTAAGCGCTGACATAGGAATAAACTTGATGTCTGATACGTTAAGCTGCTCTGCAAACTGTAAGTAATCTGCTTTGATCTTCTCAAACACAGCTTCGTCAAAGTCAACGATGTCCATTTTGTTGATAGCAACAACAAACTGCTTAATACCTAAAGAGTCACAAATAAAGCTGTGACGTTTAGTCTGTACCTGTACACCGTAACGTGCATCAACCAAGATGATAGCGAGGTCACTCGTCGAAGCACCAGTTACCATATTACGGGTATACTGTTCGTGACCTGGCGTGTCAGCAATGATGAATTTACGCTTTGCTGTTGAAAAGTAACGATATGCAACGTCAATCGTGATGCCCTGCTCACGCTCGGCTTGCAGGCCGTCAACAAGTAGTGCTAAATCTAGCTCTTCACCTGCATTACCAACTTTTTCGTTATCTTTATGCAGTGCAGCAAGTTGATCTTCGTAAATTTGGTGGCTGTCATGTAGTAGACGTCCGATCAATGTCGACTTACCGTCATCAACGCTACCACAGGTCATCATGCGTAATAAGCTTTTATCTTGTTGGCGAGATAGGTAGGCTTCAATACCCAGTTCTCTTACTTCATTCGCTGTCGACATTAGAAATACCCCTCGCGTTTTTTCTTCTCCATAGAGCCAGCTGAATCGTGATCAATAACACGGCCTTCACGCTCTGATGATGTGGATAACAGCATTTCTTCGATAATGCCGGTTAATGTATTGGCTTCAGATTCCACTGCACCTGTCAGTGGGTAACAACCAAGCGTACGGAAACGTACAGATTTCATTTCTGGTACTTCGCCTTCCTCTAGTGGCATACGTTCGTCATCAACCATGATAAGGGTACCATCACGCTCAACAACTGGGCGTTTCTCCGATAAGTACAGAGGTACAATTTCGATGTTTTCTTGGTAGATATATTGCCAAATATCAAGCTCTGTCCAGTTAGACAATGGGAATACACGAATACTTTCACCCGGGTTTACTTGGCTGTTGTAGGTATTCCAAAGCTCTGGGCGCTGATTTTTAGGATCCCAGCGATGGTGTTTGTCGCGGAAAGAATAAACACGCTCTTTAGCTCGTGACTTCTCTTCGTCGCGACGTGCGCCACCGAATGCTGCGTCAAAACCGTATTTATCAAGCGCTTGTTTCAAGCCCTGTGTTTTCATCACGTCAGTGTGTTTAGCTGAACCATGTGTAAACGGGCCGACGCCCATGGCAATGCCTTCAGGGTTCTTATGAACAATCAGGTCAAAGTTATATTCTTGTGCCAAGCGATCACGAAACTCAATCATTTCACGGAATTTCCAATCTGTGTCTACATGTAGTAGTGGGAAAGGAATTTTTGCTGGGTAAAATGCTTTACGAGCCAAATGCAGTAACACTGAAGAGTCTTTACCAATTGAGTAAAGCATCACTGGGTTATCGAACTCTGCAGCGACTTCGCGAATAATCTTTATACTTTCAGCTTCAAGTTGCTGAAGGTGGGTTAAAGCCATTGTTCGTCGTCCTACTGTTAATTAAATTAATACGTTAAGCTACTTGGGTAATGGGTTGTGCAAAGCTACTTACTTGCTCTGATTGCCCAAACCACGCTAATTCTTCATGTAATGCAGCCACTTCACCAATGATCAAAAGTGCTGGAGATTGAATATCGTGCTGCTCTATTTTTTCTGCCAATTCGCTCAGTGTGCCTCTAACAACACGCTGTGATTGACGTGTGCCATTTTCAACAATGGCAATAGGGGTTTCAGGCGCTCTACCATGCTCTAAAAGTTTGGCTTGGATATGAGGGGATTTAATCACCCCCATGTATACAGCCAAAGTCTGATTTGGTTGAGCTAAACCACGCCAATCAAGCTCTTGGCCATCTTTCTTGCAGTGACCCGTTACAAACTGAATTGCCTGTGCATGATCTCTGTGCGTGAGCGGTATGCCTGAATAAGCGCTACACCCTGCGGCTGCTGTGATACCCGGCACTATTTGGTACTTGACGCCATGTTGCGCCAACACCTGAACTTCTTCACCACCTCGACCGTAAATAAATGGATCACCGCCTTTAATTCGGCAAACTTTTTTACCTTGTTTGGCAAAGTTGACCAGCATTTGGTTGGTATCTTCTTGTTTTACACTGTGATTGCCAGCCCTTTTACCAACGCAGACAAGGTCAGCATCACGCCTCACTAAATCCATGATTTCGTCTGATACAAGGTAATCATAAACGACAACGTCTGCCTGCTGCATTAGTTGTAATGCCTTGATTGTTAGTAGCTCTGGATCGCCAGGGCCCGCACCGACTACATAAACTTCGCCTTCGAGTTTGCTCGGTTGAGTAAGCATCTCAGTCAGTTGCTGTTGTGCGCCTTGTTCATCACCAGTTTGTACTTTACTAACAACACTTGAATCGAACACGCGTTCCCAAAATTGACGACGGTCTGAAAAGCTTTTAAATCGCGCTTTAACTTGATCTCTAAAGTCACCGGCAAGACGTGCTAACTTGCCGGTATGATGTGGAATAACTGTTTCGAGTTTTTCTCTAATTCTACGTGCTAATACAGGTGCTGTACCTGCACTTGAAATCGCAATGGTGATTGGATCTCTGTCGACAATCGATGGAAAGATAAACCCGCACTTAGGCTGGTCATCTACCACGTTCACAAAGATATTCTGTGCGTTTGCTGCGTCGAACACCGCTTGATTAACAGTTTCATTGTCGGTTGCTGCAATGACCAGCATCATACCTAGTACGTGGTGAGTGTCGAAGTACTCTTTTACTAAGGTTAACTTCTCTTGTGCAGCTAATTCAGTAAGCTCAGTGCAAAATTCAGGAGCGACAACCGTCACCTGTGCGCGGGCTTTCAAAAATGCCTGACATTTTCGTAAAGCTACATCTCCACCGCCGACAACTAGCACTGGCCTATCGTCTAACTTAGTAAATATCGGTAAATATTGCACTGTACTCGCCCCTAAATGCATAACCTTGATTTAAGCCAACTAAAATGACTTAGTAGGAGGGCAGAATATATCGGCCTTTAAATACAAAAAAATAATATTAACCCAAAATATATAACTAAAAGTTATATACAGACTTTGATTTTGGTTTAAGGCTTATATTTCAAGGTCTAGAGAGCAAAATGTATCCATATTAGCAACTTATAGCGATTGGTTATGAGATATAATGGAACATGAAAATAACACAGTGCTGAGTGTGAAGAGGTCAAAGCTGCATCGGGGCGGACAAATGTCCTGTAGGGAGGCCAAATAATCCATTTAACTTGAACACACTGTAAATGGATAAGATTGATAGTGACGAACCTATTCGATGGTTTGCGTCCTAAGGAGATCTCATGAGTACAAATAATCAAGTCACTGCCGCTGTTGCAAAGCACGTGCTTGAACTAATGGATTTAACTTCGCTCAATGAAGATGATACAGAAAAAAGTATCTTAGAGATGCTTGATAGTATAGATGAAGACGTCGCATTGCCAGCTGCTGTTTGTGTTTATCCTCAATTTGTGGCGCTGTGTAAAAAGCACCTGTCATCGCGGGGGTGGTATAGCGTTAAAGTGGCAACAGTGACTAACTTTCCTTGTGGTGAACAGCCCCTTTCACAAGTATTAGCGCAGACTCAGCAAGCCATTGATGACGGCGCTGATGAAATTGACTTAGTAATGCCATATAACCAAGTTATCGCCGGAGATCCTGATACACCGTGGCAATATGTTCGCTCGAGTAAGGAAGTATGTGGCAGCTCCGTGCAGTTAAAAGTGATCATTGAAAGTGGTGTGCTAGATACGCCAGAATTGATCGCACAAGCCAGTGATATCGCGATATTAGCTGGGGCCGATTTTATCAAAACCAGTACTGGTAAGGTAACTGTTAACGCAACTTTAGCAGCGACTCAGGTGATGTTAGAGCGTATTAAAATTAACGGCAAACCCGTTGGTTTTAAAGCCGCGGGCGGGGTGAAAACGGTTGCACAGGCGTGCCCTTACCTCGACGTTGCCTGCCAGGTTATGGGAAGAGGGTGGGTTGAAAAAGCCAATTTCAGGTTTGGTGCATCTAGTTTGCTCGCCGATGTAAAAGGAGTTGTTGCTCGAGGCTAATGCCTTTGAACCAATAAAAGTAAACAGAAAACGTGACTTTTAATCCACTTCATAACTCACTTTGTACCTAGGCCTTGATATTTTCTGTCATGTACCCAATATTGGTTGTATTGTGTTGAATCAAAGCGGCTGAATTATTCGGTTTTGGGCTTTAAGACGACAAAAAGTGATGCCGTAACGTACTTGTGAATAACTGATTGAAAAACAAAAGTTGTGAAAATCACACGATGTATAACTTTTACACTTGTTTTCAGATTGTTCGTCAGTATAATGGGCATCCACTTTGCAGGGGCGTAGTTCCAATTGGTAGAACAGCGGTCTCCAAAACCGATGGTTGCGGGTTCGAGTCCTGCCGCCCCTGCCACTCAATACTTTTTAGTCCCAATTTAAAATAATGTGCAGTTTAAGTCGCTTATTTATAAATTTGGATTTAATGGATTAACCCTGTCTTAGACAGGGTTGTTGTGTCTGTATTTAAGGTAAAACAATTATGAGCACTAATGTTGAAAACCCGTCTAGCTCGATGGACACGGTAAAATGGCTAGTTGCAGTTGTACTACTCACTGGCGCAGTAGTTGGTAACTATATGTATGCAGACATGTCTGCGTTGGTTCGCGCCGTCGGTGTTGTAGTTGCAGTGGGTGCCGCTTTAGGTATCGCAGCGACAACTGAAAAAGGTCGTACTTTTATTGCATTTGCAAAAGAGTCTCGTATTGAGGTTCGTAAAGTTGTATGGCCTACGCGTCAAGAAGCAACACATACTACAATTATCGTGATGGCAGCAACAGTAGTGATGGCACTTATCCTTTGGGGATTAGATGGCTTGCTATTCCGTGCTGTTGGCTTTTTAACTGGATTGGAGATCTGATCCCATGTCGGATGAGAACAAAGAAAAGAAATTACGTTGGTACGTAATTCAGGCGTTTTCTGGTTTTGAAAAGCGCGTTGCTCAAACAATTATCGAGCACATTAAAATTGAAGGCTTAGAAGAAGACTTCGGTGAAGTACTAGTACCTACAGAAGAAGTTGTAGAGATGCGTGCTGGTCAAAAGCGCAAGTCTGAGCGTAAATTCTTCCCAGGTTACGTCCTTGTTCAAATGGTGATGAACGACGCAACTTGGCACTTGGTGAATAGCACACCACGTGTAATGGGCTTTGTTGGCGGTACATCTGATCGTCCTGCACCAATTAGTCAGCGTGAAGCTGATCGTATTCTTAACCGTCTTCAAGAGAACGCAGAAGCGCCTAAGCCTGCGACGCTATTTGAGCCGGGTGAAGTGGTTCGTGTTATCGATGGTCCATTTGCAGACTTCAACGGTGTTGTTGAAGAAGTGGATTACGAAAAGAGCCGCTTAAAAGTGTCTGTACTTATCTTTGGTCGTTCAACACCTGTTGATTTAGAGTTTGGCCAAGTAGAACAAGACACCTAATTTGCATTATTTTTGTACTATTGCAAAAAGTAATTGAAAAAGGCCGCTGATTAAACTATAATCAGCGGCCTTTTTGTAGCTAGCTCAATGCTAACTACAAAAAGTACGAATTTTTTAATCGGGAAGCCGTTTGAGTACGCGTCCTCGCGCGCACAAGGCTAAGACCCATTTAACGAGGTTATTAACATGGCTAAAAAAGTTGAAGCTTTAATCAAGCTACAAGTTGCTGCTGGTATGGCTAACCCTAGTCCTCCAGTAGGTCCTGCACTAGGTCAACACGGTGTAAACATCATGGAATTCTGTAAAGCGTTCAACGCACGTACAGAGTCTATCGAAAAAGGTGCACCAGTTCCTGTAATCATTTCTGTTTACAACGACCGTTCATTCACTTTTGATATGAAAACGCCACCTGCATCTTACCTTCTTAAGAAGGCTGCAGGTATCAAGTCTGGTTCTGGCCGTCCAAACACTGAGAAAGTTGGTACTGTAACACGTGCACAACTAGAAGAGATTGTTGAGACTAAACGTCCTGACCTTACTGCTGCTGATATGGACGCAGCTGTACGCACGATTGCAGGTTCTGCACGTGCAATGGGCTTGAATGTAGAAGGGTAATTGAGAATGGCTAAATTAACTAAGCGTATGCGCGTAATCCGCGAAAAAGTTGACGTAACTAAAGAGTACGAAATCAACGAAGCTGTTGCTCTTCTTAAAGAACTAGCTACTGC
Organism: Pseudoalteromonas obscura; assembly: GCF_030135505.1. Taxonomy (NCBI): domain Bacteria; kingdom Pseudomonadati; phylum Pseudomonadota; class Gammaproteobacteria; order Alteromonadales; family Pseudoalteromonadaceae; genus Pseudoalteromonas; species Pseudoalteromonas obscura. Next base: position 14,678 of record NZ_JASJUT010000014.1, on the reverse strand, counting down.
TAAATTCACTGAAAGTGTTGACGTTGCTGTAAACCTTGGCATCGATGCTCGTAAATCAGACCAAAACGTACGTGGTGCAACTGTACTACCACACGGTACTGGTCGTGAAGTGCGCGTTGCTGTATTCACTCAAGGTGCTAACGCTGACGCTGCTAAAGAAGCTGGTGCTGATTTAGTAGGTATGGAAGACCTTGCTGAACAGGTTAAGAAAGGCGAAATGAACTTTGACGTTGTTGTTGCTTCTCCAGATGCAATGCGCGTTGTTGGTCAACTAGGTCAAATCCTAGGTCCACGTGGTCTTATGCCTAACCCTAAAACTGGTACTGTAACACCTAACGTTGCAGAAGCAGTTAAAAACGCAAAAGCTGGTCAGGTTCGTTACCGTAACGACAAGAACGGTATCATCCACACTACAATCGGTAAGGTTGACTTCGACGCTAACCAGCTTCAAGAAAACCTTGAAGCACTTATCGTTGCTCTTAAGAAGGCTAAGCCTTCTCAAGCGAAAGGTACTTACTTGAAGAAAGTAAGCATCTCAACGACTATGGGCGCGGGTGTTGCTGTAGACCAAGCTACTCTAAACACGCAGCTAGCGTAATTTAGATTTTAGCGTTTACATGGCGTAAAAATTAGACTATAATTTTGCGCCATTTCGTTGAGAAGTCACTTCCAACGAAGCAAAGAATTCGGGTTGAAGCGCATAATTTCGAACTGTTGTTTATCAAATTTGGTCTACAATAAAATCGATAAATTGCGTTTCCGTCCAAGACCGTAGGTGTAACTTTGTTACTTAATCTCCCTACGTAGACGGTGTGAATCCCAGCTAGATTTTTCCTAATCTTCTGGTTCTCGCCGTAAAAAGCAGCTCATAGCCAGTTGGCTGTGAGTAAAGTAGAACTGGGGACTTGTTCCCATATTAACCAGGAGTAACACCCATGGCTTTAAATCTTCAAGACAAAAAAGCAATTGTTGCTGAAGTCAACGAAGCTGCCAAAGGTGCTCTATCTGCAGTAGTTGCAGATTCTCGTGGTGTAACAGTAGATGCTATCACTGCGCTTCGTAAAGAAGCTCGTGAAGCAGGCGTATGGATGAAAGTTGTCCGTAACACGCTTGCAAAACGCGCTGTTGAAGGTACTGATTATGAGTGCCTTAACGAATCGCTAGTAGGCCCAAGCCTAATCGCTTTCTCTTCAGAGCACCCAGGTGCTGCTGCTCGTATCTTTGCTGATTTCGCAAAGAAAAACGAGTTGTTCGAACTGAAAGCGGCTGCATTTGAAGGCAATGTTGTTGACGTAGATATGCTTGCTAAGCTACCTACTTACGACGAAGCTGTTGCACGCTTAATGAGCGCTATGAAAGAAGCGTCAGCTGGTAAATTGGTTAAAACAATTGAAGCTGTACGTGTTCAGAAAGCTGAAGAAGCTGCTTAATCGCACCTTTTACACTTTCATCAATAAATTTTTTTGAACCTCATGGGTTCGTGATTAATTAGGAAACTTAAAATGTCTGTAACTAAAGACCAAATCCTTGACGCGATTGCTGAAATGTCAGTAATGGAAGTTGTTGAACTAGTTGAAGCAATGGAAGAAAAATTCGGCGTAACTGCAGCTGCTGCTGTTGTTGCTGCTGGTCCTGCTGAAGCTGCTGAAGAGAAGACTGAGTTCGACGTAATCCTAGCTGGCGCTGGCGGTAACAAAGTTGCTGCTATCAAAGCTGTACGTGGTGCAACTGGTCTTGGCCTTAAAGAAGCAAAAGCTCTTGTTGAGTCTGCTCCTGCGCCAATCAAAGAAGCTGTTTCTAAAGAAGAAGCTGAAGCACTTAAGAAAGATCTTGAAGAAGCTGGTGCTGAAGTTGAGATCAAGTAATCTAGCATACGCTAGGTTCGCTGCCTGAGAAATCAGGCAAGGGCTGGTGATTTTTTAATCACCGGCCCTTTTGCGCTCTAGAGCGAAAGTATTACTATTGCGCAATAAAAACCTAAATTCTTCAAGTTTTTCAATAATTTAAACCTTTTGGGAAACTGTTGGGTTTAGGTAGACAATTTAGATGTTGTTATCATGGCTTAGATGCCAATGAATGCTGTTCTGCATGAACAGGTTGGGTCAAAGATCAGCAAGCTGAGGAACCCCATGGCTTACTCTTATTCTGAAAAGAAACGTATCCGTAAGGATTTTGGTAAACGTCCACAAGTTTTGGATATACCTTTCCTTTTGCAAACGCAGTTGGAATCGTTTAAAAAATTCATTACGCCGGACGCGGATGGCGATACTGGATTGGAAGCTGCATTCCGTTCTGTATTCCCTATCAAAAGCTACTCGGGCAATTCTGAACTTCAATACGTGAGTTACCGTATCGGAGAACCAGTATTCGATGTAAAAGAATGTCAAATTCGCGGCGTGACTTATTCTGCTCCACTTCGCGTTAAATTACGTCTTGTACTTATGGACAAAGAAGCTCCAGGTACAGTCAAAGACATTAAAGAGCAAGAAGTTTACATGGGCGAGATCCCGCTCATGACAGACACAGGTACTTTCGTAATCAACGGTACCGAGCGTGTTATCGTTTCTCAGCTACACCGTTCACCTGGTGTATTCTTTGATAACGACCGCGGTAAATCTCATTCATCGGGTAAAGTGCTTTATAATGCACGTGTTATCCCTTACCGTGGTTCATGGTTAGATTTTGAATTTGATGTAAAAGATAACCTTTTCGTTCGTATTGACCGTCGTCGTAAGTTACCGGCTTCAATCATTTTACGCGCACTAGAATTCACAACTGAAGAAATTCTAGCGCTATTCTTTGAAACAACTGGTTTCGAAGTTGTAAACGGTAAAGTGATGATGGAACTAGTACCATCTCGCCTACGCGGTGAGACGGCTGCATTTGATATCAAAGATGCAGACGGTGAAGTATTGGTTGAACAGGGCCGTCGTATCACAGCTCGTCATATCAAAAACATCGAGAAAAAAGGCATCACGCAACTTGAAGTACCACATGAGTACATCATTGGTCGCGTAGTTGCTAAAAACTACATCGATGAGTCAACAGGTGAGATCATCGCTGAAGCGAACGCTGAATTGTCGCTTGAGTTGATGGCTGAGCTTGTGAAAGCGGGTCACACTAAGATCGATACGCTTTACATCAATGAAGTAGACAGCGGTGCGTACATGTCAGAGACTGTTCGTATTGACTCTTCTTCAAACCGCCTTGAAGCATTGGTAGAAATCTACCGTATGATGCGTCCTGGTGAGCCACCAACGAAAGAAGCTGCTGAAGCTTTATTCGATAACCTATTCTTCTCTGACGAACGTTATGATCTATCAACTGTAGGTCGTATGAAGTTCAATAGCCGTGTTGGTTATGATTCAGATACAGGCCCAGGTACACTGAGCAAAGAAGACATCGTTTCTGTTATGAAGGTTCTTATCGACATTCGTAATGGTAAAGGTGAAGTGGATGATATCGACCACTTAGGTAACCGTCGTATTCGTTCTGTTGGTGAAATGGCTGAAAACCAATTCCGTGTTGGTCTAGTACGTGTTGAACGTGCTGTACGTGAGCGTTTAAGTCTAGGTGATCTAGATAACGTGATGCCACAAGATTTGATCAACGCTAAGCCGATTTCTGCAGCTGTTAAAGAGTTCTTTGGTTCTTCTCAGTTGTCACAGTTCATGGACCAAAACAACCCGCTTTCAGAAGTTACGCACAAACGTCGTATTTCTGCGTTAGGTCCGGGTGGTTTGACACGTGAACGCGCAGGCTTCGAAGTTCGAGACGTACACGTAACGCACTACGGTCGTGTTTGTCCAATCGAAACGCCTGAAGGTCCAAACATCGGTCTAATCAACTCATTATCGACGTACGCACGCACAAATGATTACGGTTTCTTGGAAACACCTTACCGTAAAGTTGTTGACGGCGTAGTGACTGACGAAGTTGATTACTTATCTGCAATCGAAGAAGGTCAATTCGTAATCGCACAGGCGAATACAAACTTGACTGAAGCGAACCAATTTGCAGAAGAGTTAATTCCATGTCGTCATAAAGGTGAATCGACCTTTATGCCTAGCGACAGCATCCAATATATGGATGTATCTCCACAGCAGGTTATCTCTGTGGCAGCGGCACTTATCCCATTCCTTGAACACGATGATGCGAACCGTGCATTGATGGGATCGAACATGCAACGTCAAGCAGTACCAACACTACGCGCTGATAAGCCGTTAGTAGGTACAGGTATCGAGCGTACACTTGCAAAAGATTCAGGTGTAACAATCGTAGCTAAGCGTGGCGGTGTGGTTAAGTACGCTGATGCGAGCCGTATCGTTGTTAACGTTAATGAAGATGAGCGTGTTCCGGGTGAAGCGGGCATCGACATTTACAATCTAACTAAATACACGCGTTCGAACCAAAACACATGTATTAACCAAAAACCAACTTGTATGGTTGGTGAGCCAGTTGTACGCGGTGACGTACTTGCTGATGGTCCTTCAACGGACTTAGGTGACTTGGCACTTGGTCAAAACTTACGTGTTGCGTTCATGCCTTGGAATGGTTACAACTTCGAGGATTCAATCCTACTTTCAGAGCGAGTTGTACAAGAAGATCGTCTAACAACGATCCACATCCAAGAGCTTCAGTGTATTGCACGTGATACTAAGCTAGGTCCAGAAGAAATCACTGCTGATATCCCTAATGTAGGTGAGTCTGCACTTGGTAAACTGGATGAGTCAGGTGTTGTATACATCGGTGCCGAAGTGAAAGGCGGCGATATCCTAGTAGGTAAAGTAACGCCTAAAGGTGAAACACAGCTTACGCCTGAAGAAAAGCTACTACGTGCAATCTTCGGTGAGAAAGCTTCTGACGTTAAAGATAGCTCTCTACGAGTGCCTAACTCAGTTTCTGGTACAGTTATCGACGTTCAAGTGTTTACCCGCGATGGCGTTGAAAAAGACAAGCGCGCACTTGAAGTTGAAGAAATGCAGCTTCGCGAAGCGAAGAAAGACTTCAACGAAGAATTCAAGATCCTTGAAGGCGGCATTTTAACTCGTGCTCGTAAACTACTTGTTGAATCTGGTCAAAATGAAGATGCAATTGCACTTCTAAATGCTGAAAAGCTACTGACTCAGAGCCTAGCTGACGAAGCACAACAAGCTGAACTTGAGCAGTTAGCTGCGCAGTACGATGAACTGAAAGCTGAATACGACAAAAAGTTTGAGAACAAGCGTCGCAAGATCACACAAGGTGATGACTTAGCGCCGGGCGTACTTAAGATTGTTAAAGTTTACTTAGCTGTTAAACGTCGTATCCAACCGGGTGATAAGATGGCTGGTCGTCACGGTAACAAAGGTGTTATTTCGACAATCGTACCAGTAGAAGATATGCCATATGACGAAAGAGGTCGTACGGTAGACATCGTTCTTAACCCGCTAGGTGTACCATCACGTATGAACATCGGTCAGATCCTTGAAACACACATGGGTCTTGCTGCACGTGGTATCGGTGAGCGCATCGAAGATATGATGAAAGAGCAAGCGGAACTACATGAGCTGCGTGATTTCATCAAGAAAGCGTACGATCTTGGCGACTGTCGTCAAGAAGTAGACATTGCTACATTCTCAGATGACGAAGTTCGTCGCCTAGCAAATAACCTTAAAGGTGGTCTACCAATCGCAACGCCGGCATTCGATGGTGCTAAAGAAAGCGAAATCAAAGAACTACTAGAGCTTGGTGGTTACCCATCAAGTGGTCAGGTAACGCTTTATGATGGCCGTACTGGTGATGCGTTTGAGCGTAAAGTAACTGTTGGTTACATGTACATGCTGAAACTAAACCACCTAGTAGACGACAAGATGCACGCGCGTTCAACGGGTTCTTACAGCCTAGTTACTCAGCAGCCGCTGGGTGGTAAAGCACAGTTCGGTGGACAGCGTTTCGGTGAGATGGAGGTATGGGCATTAGAAGCATACGGTGCTGCCTATACACTACAGGAAATGTTGACAGTTAAGTCGGATGACGTAAATGGTCGTACTAAGATGTATAAGAACATCGTAGACGGTAACCACAAGATGGAACCGGGTATGCCAGAGTCATTCAACGTATTGTTGAAAGAAATCCGCTCGCTAGGTATCAACATCGAGTTGGAAGAAAGTTAATCCGACCGGCAGCTCAGTTGAGCTGCCAACCCGGACTGTAACTGTAAAGAATGAAGGGGTGAGCACAGCTCGCCCTCAAGATTAACTCCGACAGGAGAGCTAAGGTGAAAGACTTACTTAAGTTTCTGAAGCAACAAAATAAGACCGAAGAATTCGATGCAATTCGCATTGGTCTTTCTTCTCCAGACATGGTTCGTTCATGGTCATACGGTGAAGTAAAGAAACCTGAGACAATCAACTACCGTACTTTCAAGCCTGAGCGTGATGGCTTATTCTGTGCACGTATTTTCGGCCCAGTAAAAGATTACGAATGTTTGTGTGGTAAATACAAGCGACTAAAACACCGCGGTGTTATCTGTGAGAAGTGTGGCGTTGAAGTTACACTTACTAAAGTGCGTCGTGACCGCATGGGTCACATTGAGCTTGCGAGCCCAGTAGCGCACATTTGGTTCCTTAAATCATTACCGTCTCGTATCGGCTTAATGCTTGATATGACTCTTCGTGACATCGAGCGCGTACTTTACTTCGAATCATTCGTAGTAACAGAGCCTGGTATGACAACGCTTGAGCGTGGTCAGCTATTAGGTGAAGAAGAGTACCTAGATGCACTAGAAGAGCACGGCGATGAGTTTGAAGCGAAGATGGGTGCAGAAGCTGTACTTGATCTACTTCGCGAACTAGACCTTGGTCAGTTAATCGCAGAAATGCGTGAAGAGTTACCAACAATTAACTCTGAGACTAAGCGTAAGAAAATTACTAAGCGTCTTAAGCTTATGGAATCGTTCCACCAATCAGGTAACAACCCTGAGTGGATGATCATGAGCGTACTACCTGTACTTCCACCAGATCTACGCCCACTAGTACCACTAGATGGCGGTCGTTTCGCGACTTCAGATCTGAACGACTTATACCGTCGTGTTATCAACCGTAACAACCGTCTGAAGCGTCTACTTGACCTAGCTGCACCAGACATCATCGTACGCAACGAAAAGCGTATGTTACAAGAAGCGGTAGATGCACTACTTGATAACGGTCGTCGCGGTCGTGCGATCACAGGTTCTAACAAGCGTCCTCTTAAGTCGCTTGCAGACATGATCAAAGGTAAACAAGGTCGTTTCCGTCAAAACCTTCTAGGTAAGCGTGTTGACTACTCAGGCCGTTCTGTAATCACAGTTGGTCCAACGCTTAAACTTCACCAGTGTGGTCTTCCGAAGAAGATGGCACTAGAGCTATTCAAGCCATTTATCTACGGTAAACTAGAGCGCCGTGGCATGGCTACTACCATCAAAGCTGCGAAGAAGATGGTAGAGCGTGAAGTACCAGAGGTTTGGGACGTACTTGATGAAGTGATCCGTGAACACCCAGTTCTATTGAACCGTGCTCCTACACTTCACAGACTTGGTATCCAAGCATTTGAACCAGTTCTAATCGAAGGTAAAGCAATCCACCTACACCCGTTGGTGTGTGCGGCGTATAACGCTGACTTCGATGGTGACCAAATGGCGGTACACGTACCGTTAACATTAGAAGCACAGCTAGAAGCTCGTGCACTAATGATGTCTACAAACAACATCCTTTCACCTGCAAGTGGTGAGCCTATCATCGTACCTTCACAGGACGTTGTATTAGGTCTCTACTACATGACGCGTGACCGCATCAATGCAAAAGGTGAAGGCATTGCGTTTAAAGACCCGAAAGAAGCTGAAAAAGCATACCGTACAGGTACAGCAGAGCTTCACGCACGTGTTAAAGTTCGTCTAACAGAAACCATTGTTGACGAAGAAACTGGCGAGCGTTCGGAGATAACTCACATTGTTGATACAACAGTAGGTCGTGCGATCCTTTCATTGATCATGCCAAAAGGTCTACCGTTTGAACTTATCAACAGAGCACTAGGTAAGAAGCAGATTTCTGGTCTTCTTAACGAGTGTTACCGTCGCCTAGGTCTAAAAGACACAGTTGTGTTTGCTGACCAAGTGATGTACACAGGTTTCCACTACGCGATGAAGTCAGGTGTATCTATCGGTATTAACGATATGGTTATTCCACCTACGAAGACTGAAATCATCGAGCGTGCAGAAGCTGAAGTTGCTGAGATTAACCAACAGTTCCAATCAGGTCTTGTAACTGCGGGTGAAAAGTACAACAAAGTTATCGATATCTGGTCACGTGTTAACGAAAACCTATCACGTGAAATGATGGCGAACTTATCGAAAGATACAGTTGTGAATGCACAGGGTAAAGAAGAGCAGCAAGACTCTTTCAACTCAGTATTCATGATGGCCGACTCTGGTGCTCGTGGTAGTGCCGCTCAGATCCGTCAGCTAGCAGGTATGCGTGGTCTAATGGCACGTCCAGATGGTTCAATCATCGAGACGCCAATCACGGCAAACTTCCGTGAAGGTCTAAACGTACTTCAGTACTTCATCTCGACGCACGGTGCACGTAAAGGTCTTGCCGATACCGCACTTAAGACAGCGAACTCGGGTTACCTAACACGTCGTCTAGTAGACGTTGCGCAAGATTTGGTTATCAATGAATCAGATTGTGGCACGTTAGAAGGCCTAGTAATGAAGCCGCTTATCGAAGGTGGTGACGTTGTAGAGCCGCTTCGCGAGCGAGTTCTAGGTCGTGTTGTTGCAGAAGACGTATGTAAGCCAGGTACTGATGAAGTACTGGTCGAGCGTAATGTGATGCTTGACGAAAAACTGTGTGACCTTTTAGAAGAGCACTCAGTAGATGAAGTTAAAGTTCGCTCTGTAATCACGTGTGACAATGACTTTGGTGTATGTGCTAACTGTTACGGTCGTGACCTTGCACGTGGCCATATCATCAATCCAGGTGAGGCAGTCGGTGTAATTGCAGCTCAGTCAATCGGTGAGCCAGGTACACAGCTTACGATGCGTACATTCCACATCGGTGGTGCGGCATCTCGAGCGTCTGCAGAAAACAGCGTACAAGTTAAAAACAACGGTAGCATGAAGTTACATAACGCCAAGTTTGTAATTAATACTGACGGCAAGATCGTTGTAACTTCACGTTCTACAGAAATTACGGTTATTGATGAGCAAGGCCGTGAGAAAGAGCGTTATAAAGTGCCTTACGGTGCTGTACTTACTGTTCAAGATGGTGCAGAGGTTAAAGGTAGCGATATCGTTGCTAACTGGGACCCGCATAGTCACCCAATCGTTATCGAGCACCAGTCAAAGGTATCGTTCAGCGATATTGATGACTCAAACACAGAAGCTCAGACTGATGAACTAACTGGTCTAACACGTGTTGTAGTTAAAGATCTAGCTAAGGTAAATGCAAAAGAGCCTAAGTTAATCATCGAAAACGAAGAGCGTGGCCTACAGGAAATCCGTCTACCTTCATTCACCACGATTGAAGTGACAGATGGTGCAACTGTTCAGCCGGGTGACGTATTAGCGCGTATCCCACAAGAAGGTTCGAAGACTCGTGATATCACCGGTGGTCTACCTCGAGTTGCTGACTTATTCGAAGCGCGTAAGCCAAAAGATCCTGCCATCCTTGCAGAGATCACTGGTACTGTAAGCTTCGGTAAAGAGACTAAAGGTAAGAAACGTCTAGTTATCACACCAGATCAAGGTGATGCATACGAAGAGATGATCCCGAAATGGCGTCAGCTTAACGTGTTCGAAGGTGAGCAGGTTGCTAAAGGTGAAGTTATTGCCGATGGTCCTGAATCTCCGCATGACATCCTACGTCTACGTGGTGTAACTGATGTTTCTAACTACATCACCAATGAAGTTCAGGAAGTTTACCGTCTTCAGGGTGTAAAGATTAACGATAAGCACATCGAAACAATTGTTCGCCAAATGCTACGTAAGTGCATCATCCTTGACGGTGGTGACACTGAGTTCTTAGCTGGTGAGCAAGCGGAAGTTGCACGCGTTAACATTGCAAACCGTGAGCTTGAGAAGCAAGGTAAGATCCCAGCTAAATTCGAAATTCAGCTGATGGGTATTACTAAAGCATCACTTGCAACTGAATCGTTCATCTCAGCAGCGTCGTTCCAGGAAACAACACGTGTCCTAACTGAAGCAGCTGTAAACGGTAAGAGCGACGAGCTTCGTGGTCTGAAAGAAAACGTTATCGTTGGTCGTTTGATCCCAGCTGGTACTGGTTTTGCGTATCACCAAGAGCGCATTAACCGTCGTAAAGAAAGCGAGCTACCAGTGGAAGAGCAAACGGTTAGTGCTGAAGAAGCGTCACAAGCGCTTACAGATGCACTTAACGCTGACCTTTTAGGCGGTAATGAGTAAGCTTTAAACGCTCCATACTCATTATTAAAAGGCCGCCTATAGGGCGGCCTTTTTGATCTGTGCACATTTTACGAGTTTGAAGATGGTACATCCTGTCATGGTGGTGTCTTAATCGGGTGTCAGTATTTGTGGCTTCAGTAAATTTCTGATAAAGGTACGAAGTGCATAAGATGATATCTTTCTTATGATGTGACATATAACTGTTTTACAAATCAGGATAAGTCATAAAAAGTCTACGAGCTAAAAGTACGGCCTCAAAAACGACAAATTCGACGAAAAATACCGCTGTAAAATGGATTTTTATTGACAGGTTAATCTTTGCTCATTAAAATTCGGCCACCCATTTATTCGTTCCATTAAAATGGAAGGAAAATTTGGGTCGATTTTATTTTTTCAGTAGTAATTTTAACTAATCAGGAGCTATTTAATGGCAACTATTAACCAGCTAGTACGTAAGCCACGTCGCAGCAAGGTTACAAAGAGCAACTCTGCTGCTCTTAAAGCTTGTCCACAAAAGCGTGGTGTATGTACTCGTGTATATACAACTACACCAAAGAAACCAAACTCTGCACTACGTAAAGTAGCGCGTGTTCGTCTTACGAACGGTTTCGAAGTAACTTCTTACATTGGCGGTGAAGGTCACAACCTTCAGGAGCACAGTGTAATCCTTATCCGTGGTGGTCGTGTTAAAGACTTACCTGGTGTGCGTTTCCACACAGTTCGTGGTGCGCTTGACTGTGCGGGTGTTAACGATCGTAAACAAGGTCGTTCTAAGTACGGTGCAAAACGTCCTAAGGGCTAATGGTTCTCCGTTAGTAAGGCCAAGCACTTAAGTTTTAATATTGAATAATTTGTTTTGGGTATTCGTTTAAAAAACGAACCTGAAGATATCGGAGAGATAAAATGCCTAGAAGACGCGTAATAGGTCAACGTAAAATTCTTCCAGATCCGAAGTTCGGATCAGAACTTCTTGCTAAATTCGTTAACGTAGTAATGTTAGACGGCAAGAAATCTACTGCTGAAAAAATCGTATACGGTGCGCTAGACGTGGCTGCTGATAAATCAGGCAAGTCGCACCTAGAAATCTTTGAAGCTGCACTTGAAAATGTACGCCCTGCGGTTGAGGTTAAATCTCGCCGTGTTGGTGGTTCTACATACCAAGTACCAGTTGAAGTACGTCCAGTTCGTCGCAACGCATTAGGTATGCGTTGGTTAGTTGACTCTGCACGTAAGCGTGGCGAGAAGTCAATGGGTCTTCGTCTTGCACAAGAGATCCTTGACGCTGCGGAAAACAAAGGCACTGCGGTTAAGAAACGTGAAGACGTTCACCGTATGGCTGAAGCGAACAAAGCATTCGCTCACTACCGTTGGTAATCTGCCCAAGACCTTTAAGAGGATATTATGGCACGTACTACTCCAATTGAGCGCTATCGTAACATCGGTATTTGTGCTCACGTAGATGCAGGTAAAACCACCACTACAGAGCGTGTACTTTATTACACGGGTCTGTCTCACAAAATTGGTGAGGTACATGATGGTGCTGCAACTATGGACTGGATGGAGCAGGAGCAGGAGCGTGGTATTACCATTACTTCTGCTGCGACAACGTGTTTCTGGAAAGGTATGGATGCTCAGTTTCCTGAGCATCGCATCAATATCATTGATACTCCAGGACACGTAGACTTTACTATCGAAGTAGAACGCTCATTGCGTGTACTTGATGGTGCAGTTGTTGTTCTTTGTGCTTCATCAGGCGTACAACCACAAACAGAAACTGTTTGGCGTCAAGCCAATAAATACGAAGTTCCTCGTATGATCTTCGTTAACAAGATGGACCGTACTGGTGCAGATTTCTTGGCAGTTGTGGATCAGGTGAAAGACCGTCTTGGTGCGACACCTGTGCCTATTCAGCTACCTATTGGTGCTGAAGATGAATTTAAAGGTGTTATCGATCTCATCAAAATGAAAGCCATTAACTGGAATGAAGATGACCAGGGTATGACTTTCACATACGAAGAGATCCCGGCAGACCTTCAGGATTTAGCTGAAGAGTGGCACTCTCACTTAGTTGAAAGTGCAGCGGAAGCGACTGAAGAGCTAATGGACAAATATTTAGAAGAAGGTGAGTTGAGCGAAGAGGAGATTAAATCTGCGATTCGTCAACTGACATTGAGTAATGAAATTGTACCAATGTCTTGTGGTAGTGCTTTCAAAAACAAAGGTGTTCAAGCTGTGCTTGATGCGGTTATTGAATTCATGCCTTCACCAACTGAGGTTAAAGAGATTCAGGGTATCCTTGAGGATGATTCTGAGGCTACTCGTCCAGCTAGCGACGACGCGCCGTTTTCGGCGTTGGCGTTTAAAATTGCGACGGACCCATTTGTTGGTACACTGACTTTCTTCCGAGTTTATTCTGGTACAGTAGGTCAAGGTGACTCTGTTTATAACCCTGTAAAGGGTAAAAAAGAGCGTTTTGGTCGTATTGTTCAGATGCACTCAAATTCGCGCGAAGAAATTAAAGAAGTTCGCGCTGGTGATATTGCTGCTGCGATTGGACTTAAAGACGTTACCACTGGTGACACGCTTTGTTCTCAAGATTCAGTGATCACATTAGAGCGTATGGAATTTCCAGAGCCAGTGATCTCAGTAGCGGTAGAGCCGAAAACAGTCGCAGATCAGGAAAAAATGGGTATTGCACTAGGCAAACTAGCGGCAGAAGATCCGTCTTTCCGTGTTGAAACTGACGAAGAGTCAGGTCAAACGATCATCTCTGGTATGGGTGAGCTTCACCTAGATATCATTGTTGACCGTATGAAACGTGAGTTCAACGTTGTTTGTAACGTTGGTAAGCCGCAGGTGGCATACAGAGAAACCATCCGTGGTTCTGTAGAAGCCGAAGGTAAGTTCGTACGTCAATCAGGTGGTCGTGGTCAATATGGTCACGTATGGCTGAAATTGGAACCAATGGATTTTTCTGATGAAGACGCACCAACATACGAATTCGTTAATGAAATCGTAGGTGGTACGGTTCCTAAGGAATACATCCCAGCGGTTGATAAAGGTATTCAAGAGCAAATGAAACAAGGTGTGCTTGCGGGCTACCCTCTGTTAGGTGTGAAAGCGACGTTATTTGACGGCTCTTTCCACGACGTTGACTCAAATGAAATGGCCTTTAAGATCGCCGGTTCAATGGGCTTCAGAAATGGTGCTTTAGAAGCGCAACCAGTGCTTTTAGAACCTGTTATGAAAGTTGAAGTCACTACCCCTGAAGAAAACATGGGTGACGTAGTAGGCGACTTAAACCGTCGTCGCGGCATGATCGAAGGTATGGAAGACGCTTTTGGTGGTCTTAAACTTGTCAATGCGCAAGTTCCACTGTCTGAAATGTTTGGTTATGCAACCGATTTACGTTCTGCAACGCAAGGTCGTGCCTCGTACTCAATGGAATTTTCCAAGTACGCAGAAGCGGCGAAAAACGTTGCCGACGCAATAATTGCAGCTCGCGCTGTTAAGTAATTTTAGTTCGGTCCGGTCTTAGGACTGGACTTTAATTTCTTTATAGGAAATTTTAAAATGGCAAAAGAAAAGTTTGAACGTTCGAAACCGCACGTAAACGTAGGTACAATCGGCCACGTTGACCACGGTAAAACAACTCTAACTGCAGCAATCACTAACGTACTTGCAAAAGTATACGGTGGTGAAGCACGTGACTTCGCTCAAATCGATAACGCTCCAGAAGAGCGTGAGCGTGGTATCACAATCGCAACTTCACACGTAGAGTACGATACTCCAACTCGTCACTACGCACACGTTGACTGTCCTGGACACGCTGACTACGTTAAAAACATGATCACTGGTGCTGCTCAGATGGACGGCGCGATCCTAGTAGTTGCTGCAACTGACGGTCCTATGCCTCAGACTCGTGAGCACATCCTACTTTCTCGTCAGGTTGGTGTACCTTACATCATCGTATTCATGAACAAATGTGACATGGTTGACGACGAAGAACTAATCGAGCTAGTAGAAATGGAAGTTCGTGAACTTCTTTCTGAGTACGATTTCCCAGGTGATGACCTACCACTAATCCAAGGTTCAGCTCTTAAAGCACTAGAAGGCGAGAAAGAGTGGGAAGACAAGATCGTTGAGCTTGCAGAAGCACTAGATTCTTACATCCCAGAGCCAGAGCGTGACATCGATAAGCCATTCATCATGCCTATCGAAGACGTATTCTCAATCC
>NZ_JASJUT010000013.1:0-218609 GCF_030135505.1 Pseudoalteromonas obscura | reverse complement strand
CAGTCTGTTGAAACCTATAATCAGAAAAGGCCACACACAGCCTTAAAGTACAAAACGCCCGATGAAATTCATCGAGCGTTTTGACATAAAAAGTGTCAACCCATACTAGGATGGGTCATAGACTTTACAGATAAGTCCTTTAAGGTAGAACCCTTCAGGATAAAACCCTGCGATAGGGTGATCGGCAGCTTGATTGAGCCTTTCCATTATCATCAGATCTTTTCCTGCATCAAGTGCAGCATCTGCAACGACTTTTTGAAATAAATTTTGGTCCATTAAGCCTGAGCATGAGAAAGTCAGCAACGTACCGCCGGGTTTCAATAACTGCATAGCAAGCATATTGATATCTTTGTACCCTCTGCATGCACCTGTGAGTTGTGCTTTGCTTTCGGCAAATTTCGGAGGATCCATAACGATGGTATCAAACTCCCTGCCTTCGTCGCGGTATTCTCTAAGTAACTTAAATACGTCCTTTTTGACAAAATCTACTTTACTGAGGTCAAGGTCATTATGTTCAACATTTCTTTTGGCTGTGTCTAGTGCTGGTTGCGATACATCGACATTAATCACTTCATCACAACCACCTCTGAGTGCGTAAAGGCTAAACGTGCCAGTATAGCAAAAACAATTCAGCACACTTTTACCCTTGGAGAAACGCTCTAGCGCAGCGCGACTGTCGCGTTGATCGAGATAAAAACCAGTTTTGTGCCCACCAATAATATCTACTTCTAACTTAAGGCCATTTTCTTCGATTAATACTGGTTCGTGTGGGGCATCTCCGTGCAGCACACCTGTGATTTTCTCGAGGCCCTCTTTTTTCCGTACATCTACGTCGGAACGTTCATAGACATGGCAATCTGGGAATAATTCACGTAAAGCAGCAACGATTTCGCCTTTATGCCTTTCTGCACCAGCACTGAGAAGCTGGCACACCAAATAATTGTCAAACTTATCAATAGTAATGCCGGGTAGCCCATCAGATTCTGCAGCACTGAGCCTAAAGCCGGTCAGCCCTCCTTCTGATATTGCATAGTCTCTTACTGCTAATGCACGTGCTAAGCGACGTTTAAAAAATGCTTGGTCAATTTGTTCGCTTTCATCAAAACTCCAGATCCGTGCGCGGATCTGAGAACTTGGACTATATGCTGCGGTAGCCAGATATTGCCCATCATGACTGTAGATTTTTACAATATCTCCAAGTCCTGGTTTACCTTTGATCTTTTTTATTGCTTTGGAAAATATCCATGGGTGTTTTCTTTTAAGAGATTTTTCTCGGCCGGGTTGTAAATACAGCGCGCAAGACATATAAATTCCTTACTAAGTAGAATCCTGTCATTTTAGTGAAGGGGGTTCCAACATACAATGTGAAGCAGAAGGTTTAAGTGAAAATGATGGAAAATATGAATAAGTTTGAAGCAGCATTTAAGGAATTTATGCTTGATACACCCTTTGCTGATACAGCACACGACCTTTCGCATATACAAAGGGTTGTAAAAACTGCAAAACAGCTAGCGATAGAAGAAGGGGCTGATTTAGATGTTGTTGTTCCAGCAGCTTGGCTACATGACTGTGTCGCAGTAGCAAAAAATCACCCGGATCGTGCTTTTGCATCAAAAATGGCTGCCGATAAAGCAGAAAGATTTCTGATTGAAATCGGGTATCCGGAAGATAAATTAGAAGGTATATATCATGCAATCGTTGCGCATAGCTTCAGTGCAAACGTGCCGCCAACGACATTGGAAGCACAAATTGTACAAGATGCGGATAGAATGGATGCATTAGGGGCAATTGGTGTGAGTCGATGTATGAAAGTTGGCGGTGCAATAGCCAGGCACCTATACCATACCGAAGACCCGTTTTGTGAGAAAAGAGAGCCGGATGATAAGAGTTATACCATTGATCATTTCTTTGTGAAATTGCTGCACATTGAGTCACAGATGCACACTGAGGCAGCAAAAAAAGAAGCGCAAAGGCGCACGGAGTTTATGCAACTATTCTTAAGGGAATTAGGGCGTGAAATATCGAATGACTAGGTAAAAGCTACCTAGTCATCCTTTTGACGAAGACAACGACGAATAGCGCCAGTGAAAAGCTACCAATAAAAGCTTCTATGGTCGCTATAAGGCGTGTAATCCCAACTGGTGTGATATCTCCGTACCCTAAAGTAGTAAATGTAACAACACTAAAATAAAAGCAATTGAGCATGGAGTGGAGATTCTGCTTGAGAGGGGCATTGGTGGCAAACTGAATGATTTCACCGTTGTAATTGATACCCAGCATAAAATAGCAAAGCGCACACAATAAAATCATACCTAAGCTAAAGCGAATTACATTTTCTGGTTTTTCTCCATACCCACATAACATGTCAATAAAGCTTGAAACTAAGCGCTTTTTTGAATAGGTTGGGTACTGCGCATGACGCATGCGCAATTCGCTATAGGTATACTTTCCTGCCATCTCAAACAAGCCCTGCTGTTCAGCGCCTTTTCTTAGCAGTCTGTAGATCTCTTCGCTTTGCAAATATAAATCTTGCGCTTCTTCCACATTTTTTTGTTTGGTTGCTTCAATTGCTTGTTTTTCTTGTAATAACTTGTCGCCCAATACAAGGTTGTCAATTCTAGTTGCATTGAGCTTCACTCCTAGAATATTGGTGTTTTCTAACTTGCAGCAGTGTAGATTTGCATCCCTTAAATCCGCTTTCATTAGAGATGCATTTTGAATTGTGCTGTTAAAGAGGTGAGCACCGTGTAAGTTCGCTCTATAAAAATTGCTATACGATAGGTCATAGCCGTTGTGATCATTAAACTTAACGAGATTTAGCCCTTCCAAATTGGCTCTTTTCAGCTCAAGTCCTTGCAGTAATCCCCCTTTTTTGGCATAACGTTCGAGTTTGTGAGATAGCTCTAACCCACTTTTGTCGAATTTGGCATCATGCCAAAAACAATATCCAGAGCCCATGTCTATTTCTTGACACTTGTGTCCATCAGGAGATGTATACTGACATTTAGGTTTATTGTTCATGGCAGCCTGTTTTTTCCGTAATAAGTATAAAGGTTAGCAGCAAATTAGATTGATAGATGAAAAAGCAATAAATTTACTATGAATTTCAATTACCAACTTAAGCTCAGTCGACGAAGAAAGACAGTTGCAATTAAAGTAAAACCGGATGGGGTTGTCGTTTACGCGCCTGAGGGGATTTGCGAAAATTGGTTAACGGCTTGGCTGCACTCAAAGCAAAGCTGGGTTGCTCAAAAACAGCGTTTGGTAGCGGATACGCTGCCATGTAAAAAAACACCATTAGAAAAAGTTACAATCTTTGGTGATTGCTACGTAGTTTGTTATGGACATTCATCTGCCTATATTGATCATCAACACCATCGCATCTATATAAAATCTTCTATGCAACAACACAGAGATATCCACATTGGAGAAATATATGATTTGTTTAAGGTTGAGCTAATAGCCTATTTACATGCTCGATTGCCTTACTATCAGGCATTGATGGGGTCGAAATATAAAACCCTAAAAGTACGCTTTTATAAACGACGTTGGGGCAGCCTCTCTAGTAAAGGTGTATTAGCTTTCAACAGTGCTTTATTAAGTGCACCTAAATGGGTGATTGATTATGTGATTGTACATGAGCTCGCGCATTATCATGTAATGGCACACAATCATGCGTTTTGGTGTTTTGTCGGACGTTTTTATCCTGAATTTGAAACAGCGAAGGCTTATTTGAAACAGGAAATAAAGCTTATTCAATAGATATAAAATATGAAATGAAGATGTAAAGAATTAAAATTAAGATAAAAAGGAAGTGGTGGAGGGAGCTGGATTCGAACCAGCGAAGGCTGAGCCGTCAGATTTACAGTCTGATCCCTTTGGCCGCTCGGGAACCCCTCCATAACAGATTTTTAAGTACAAAGTGGTGGAGGGAGCTGGATTCGAACCAGCGAAGGCTGAGCCGTCAGATTTACAGTCTGATCCCTTTGGCCGCTCGGGAACCCCTCCAATTGTACTTTGTCGTTGATGGTGGAGGGAGCTGGATTCGAACCAGCGAAGGCTGAGCCGTCAGATTTACAGTCTGATCCCTTTGGCCGCTCGGGAACCCCTCCTCAACAACGGCGCTGATAATAACAAAGTTTTTGACGAAGTAAAGAAATGTCCTAAAGTTTTTTCAAAAAATGCCGATAAATTTTCAGACTTTGAAAATTTTGGCGAAAATCCATGCAGATAGAACAATTGTTACTCAAAGAAGCGCAGTTAGGCAATGCGTTAAGTTTGAGTGTCCATGAATCGCGTAGAAGCGATTTTGCTCTGCTCTTAAGTGCATTGTCACAAGATGCATTGGACTTTAGCCAATTTGACTTACCACGAAGTGCTGTTGACGAAGCAGATAAGTCTGAAGAGGCATTGCGAAAAGAGTTACAAGTAGGCCCGAAGCAACCTTTGGCACCTGAAGAGTTTGACTTTTTAATTGGTCAATACAACCGATATTTTGTGAAAGATGGTGGGCTAGAAGATATCAAGCTAAATGAGTGCCTTGATCCTGAACCATTTCATATTCGTGACGATAAAACGCATATCCCTTTAAACGTCATGGAAAACCTAGAGCCAGCAGTGAAAGCAAAACTATATAAACAAAAGCATCCTGAAATCGAAGTTAAAGAAAGAGAAATAGATGCTGCCGGGTTTTATGATCAGTTAGCCAGTGGAGAAATGCAGTCTCAGTTAAGTGTGGCTGTATAATCGCTTTATTATGATTCTGATAGGATAGGGAGTACTGATTAAATCTCGAAAGTGGCATTGGTGAGGTAACGCCACTTCAGGCTGAGTACAGGTTATCCGTGACACTTCTTGAACTTTTTCCCACTTAAGCAGGGACAAGGATCGTTTCGGCTTACTTTTTTACTCTCTTCAGGGTAAAGAACGCCGTCAAGATATAGCCATGCGCCATTTTCTTTTACAAATCTGGAGCGTTCATGCAACACGCTCAGCTGCACCCCTTCCAAATACGATGCTTTGAATTCTACATATTGATATTGGTCATCTTGATCAGTTTCAATAACATCCAAATGAACAAACTTAACTTGTTGAGCGAACATAAGTATATCTTCGACTGTGTGCTCGCTGCGTGTTTTTGATGCATACGTATTTAAAATATACTCACATTCCTTTGTACAGTATGCACTATAACGAGAGCGCATTAGCTGTTCAGATTGGTGAGGAGTAGACTGTCCTTTAATAAATGGCTTGCAGCATTGCTCAAAGGCTTGTGTGTTACCACAAAAACACATAAATGACCTATATAGTTAGTGTGTGAGCTTTGATAGTGGCAATTGAGCAAAGTCTTTAAAGCAGTATAGTGCTGTTTTAGAGTGATTTAGGCTACGGTATTCAATTTGCTTTTTCGTCAAAATACCCGGCCAAGTGATGACAGCCGCAAAATTACCATTGGACAAAGCGCTATCCAGAGTATGTTCTAAGTTTATCAGATCCTTTTGCTTAAGCACTAGTAGCTTATTCACATCGATATTATAGCCATCTAACATAGATTTACTGAAAACCTGATCAGGTGCTATCAAAAGTGTCCAACCAGCTTTTGAATTACAACGAGATAAGATTTTTAAAAGTTCATTACTGGTGGTTGTTTCATCGTATGCATCCAAGATATTCAAACTACTGGCATGGCTAATGCTGCTCGATTGCGTTTTTACATTGGGTGTGATTGGTAACATGATTAGACCACTGATTCTTTATACAGTGTATATACAGTATTTCATACAGTGGTTTTAATCAAGTTTTATTTGATGTTTTTTTGTTCACTTCGAATCATTAACACCTGCGGCCTATTCTGGGTTTGCCCCAAAATGCATTTGCTGATGGATTTGTTCAAATAGTGTCGCGGCATAACATTGTGCGTCTATGTAGCGTTTTGTTGTTAGGTGGGGGCGCACTTCATTGAGAGTGCTTAATGCCGCGCTATTGCCTTGACTCTGCGCTAGACTTAACCAAGCTACACCGTGAAAAACACTTTTAGGTACGCCTTGACCTTTTATAAATAACAGGCCTAAATAAAATTGTGCTTTGTTGTCACCTGACATCGCTGCCAATCTCATCCATTTAGCGGCAAGCGGATACTGCTTTTCTTTGATGTAATAAAGGCCTTTTTTATAAGCTTGCTCTGGATCTTGTGCCTTTGGCCAGCTGTGTTTGGGGTCTGGTTCTTGGGTAACAAATTCGAGTACATTGAATAGTTGTTGCTCGAGGTCTCCGCCATAAGCTTTTGTAGATTGATTGCTTTTCATACTCTCTTCACTTATTACAACTTAGTTTTCATTGTAGCTGATTTTTAGTTTATTTGTCCGTTTATGGCGAGGAAATATGGTAAAATCGCCCCCTCGTTTCCATTTAAAATACAAAGACATGCTAGAAAAACTATTTTCTCTCAAAGCGCTACAGACCAATGTAAAAACGGAGGTTGTGGCAGGGCTCACTACATTTATTACCATGGTTTATATTGTATTTGTTAATCCGGCTATGCTGGCGGAAGCTGGCATTGATCATGGTGCAGCGTTCGTTGCCACGTGTTTAGCCGCAGCAATTGGCTGTTTTATCATGGGCTTCTTTGCAAATTACCCATTGGCTTTGGCACCAGGTATGGGGTTGAATGCATTTTTTACATATGGTGTTGTTTTAGGTATGGGGCATAGCTGGCAAACTGCCTTGGGAGCGGTCTTCCTATCTGGGTGCTTGTTTTTACTACTGAGTATTTTCAAAATTAGAGAGTGGGTTATTCAGGCAATTCCAGTGGTACTAAAGCGTGCGATAGCAACTGGGATAGGCGCATTTTTAGCTTTGATCGCATTAAAGAATGCTGAAATTATTGTTTCGAGTCCAGCCACATTTGTGCAACTTGGCGATATCACCAGTCCCGGCCCTTTGTTGGCCATTTTCAGCCTTTTTGTGATAACTGCATTGATGTATAGAGAGTGGAAAAGCGGCGTACTGATCAGCATTTTATTAGTCACAGTTATCGCTTGGGGGGCTGGCTTGGTTGAGTACCAAGGCATTGTTTCTGCGCCACCGAGCATTGCGCCTACTTTAGGGCAGCTAGATATCGTTGGCGCATTGGAAATCACCATGTTGAGTGTGGTATTTGCTTTCTTATTTGTTGATCTTTTTGATACTAGCGGCACCTTGGTGGCGGTAACTCAAAAAGCGGGTATTGCAGATGAAAAAGGGAACATGCCGAGGTTAGGACGCGCTTTATCTGCGGATAGCACGGCGACAGTAGCAGGTTCGTTTTTAGGGACGTCTACGACGACTTCTTATATCGAGTCTGTATCTGGTGTTTCTGTTGGCGGACGCACGGGACTTACTGCTGTGGTTG
This sequence comes from Pseudoalteromonas obscura, assembly GCF_030135505.1. Lineage (NCBI taxonomy): Bacteria > Pseudomonadati > Pseudomonadota > Gammaproteobacteria > Alteromonadales > Pseudoalteromonadaceae > Pseudoalteromonas > Pseudoalteromonas obscura. Next base: position 211,219 of record NZ_JASJUT010000013.1, on the reverse strand, counting down.
TGGGCTTTTGCTTTTTACTTATGATGTTTTTTGCACCTTTGGCAAAAATGGTGCCTGCATATGCAACTGCTGGTGCAATTCTGTATGTCTCTGTTTTGATGTTGCAAAACCTGAAGCTGGTGAACTGGGACGATATGACAGACGCGATCCCTGTAAGTGTGGTTTTGTTGATGACGCCGCTAACATTCTCAATTGCACATGGTATAGCATTGGGTTTTATTGCTTACACTGCGGTAAAGCTGGCTTGCAACAAAAAAGACGATATATCCATCAGCGTGTGGGTTCTGACAGTGTTATTTATCGTCAAATTTGCGCTTAGTTGATCACCATTTCTTTTTCGGAGCGAAAAGGACGTCCAAATCGTCCTTTTCTTTTTCTGCTTTTTTCTTAACTGCAGAGGCATTCGAAGCTTTAAGTTCAGTACTAATTTCGTTGAGATAAGCCTCTAGCTGGTTCTTTTTCTCAGTTACATACTCATCGCTATAGGTCACAGCCATGATGGTCGCATAGGCTTTTTCAAAGTACTGTCTGGCTGAGCCAACCATGTTGGCTGTTTTTGCAGATAGGCCTCGTTTGATTTGACTTTCAACGTTAATGCGCAGTTGGATTTTCTCTAAACGGCGGTCTTCTTTTACAAAAACTTGAGTATCCACTTTACCTTTACTGTGTTCAGAGCGCAAAAGCTGACGAAGCTTTTTGATGCCCTGCACTAGCGCAATCAGTTGTTTGTCGTTATCTGGCAATGAGACTTTATCGCTGTCAGTGAGATTTGCCGTTTCTGTATTCATGCGTTCTTGAGATTCGTGCAGTCGATTTTTAAGCTCTCTTGATGTGGGAGTCAGCTCTACCATCATGGCTAACGCATCATGAACGCGCTTTTGAATCACCCTAAGCATGTCTCCTGACATAGGGATATTTGTGCTATTGACGAGAACATCCTCGGACTCTTCTATAATCCGCTTTTGTTTTGCTAATTCTTTACGTCTTTCTGCTTCTTGTTTTTCTTTATGTTGCTGAATTGCACTAATCCAAACAGCTATCACAACTAAAGCAACAATCAACAATATTATTATGTAAACAAACATACCCGAATCTCTACGAAAACTACCCACGGCGATAATTTTTTATATTACATCAAACAATTGTATATTGGATAGTTTTAATAACAAGGTGTATGTAAATGAATTTGAATACACCACTTTTTCAGTATAGGCGTTTCTAATTCGTTTTTCTTATATGATTGCGTAAATGTTACAATTACTATCAGGCTACCAATAACTATGCTAGTCTTACAAAAGATCCGACTCGGCGTTCCGCGTAAACCAAGTCACTTATTGGATAACAACTAAAAAAATAAACAATGTTATGAAATTACAACAATTGAAATACATAGTTGAAGTACTTAATCATAATTTGAATGTATCTGCTACCGCTGAAAGTCTTTACACTTCTCAGCCAGGTATTTCAAAACAAGTACGTATGCTAGAAGATGAATTGGGTGTGCAGATCTTTGGCCGTAGTGGTAAGCACCTTACACATGTAACCAGTGCTGGTAATGAGATCATCAATATTGCCAGAGAAATTTTGTCAAAAGTTGAAGGTATCAAAGCGGTTGCAAATGAACACACTTTGCCTGATCAAGGTAAATTAAACATTGCAACGACACATACCCAAGCAAGATATGCTTTACCTCCTGTTATTCAAGGATTTATGCAAAAGTATCCGGCTGTTTCTTTACACATGCATCAAGGTACTCCGCAGCAAATATCAGATGCGGCTGCGAGAGGTGACGCGGATTTTGCAATTGCAACAGAGGCGCTCCATTTATACGGTGATTTGATCATGTTGCCCTGTTATCACTGGAATAGAAGCATTGTGGTAACGAAAGATCACCCACTAGCGCAGCTTGGAAAAAATATTACGGTACAAGACGTAGCTAAGTACCCACTCATAACCTATGTATTTGGTTTTACAGGTCGCTCTGAACTAGATAAAGCATTTAATGCACATGGCCTTGAACCACACATTGTATTTACCGCAACAGATGCAGACGTGATTAAGACATATGTAAGGCTTGGATTGGGCGTAGGCGTATTGGCAACTATGGCTGTTGACGATATTGCTGATAAAGATTTGGTTTGCATTGATGCGAGCCATCTGTTTGAAGCGAGCACAACAAAAATTGGCTTCAGAAAAGGTAGTTTTTTAAGAGGCTACATGTATGACTTTATAGAGCGTTTTGCGCCGCATTTGACGAAGGATGTGGTTGAAAAAGCAAGCCTTATGCGTAATCAAGATGATGTAGATGCATTATTCGCTAAAGTCACATTACCAGTAAAATAAAAGCCACGTTTTGAACAGTCTACTTGTAGACTTTCTCTTTGCGGCTTTAATTTAAAACCCAACTTGTGTTGGGTTTTTTTGTTTTAGCACTCAATAATATTTACGGCAAGACCGCCGCGTGCAGTTTCTTTGTATTTGGTCTTCATATCGTTACCTGTGTCTAGCATGGTTTTGATGACCTTGTCCAAAGAGACCTTTTGCTCTCCTGTACCTCGAAGAGCAAGCCTTGAGGCATTGATGGCTTTTACTGCACCCATTGCATTTCGTTCGATACACGGCACTTGTACTAATCCCCCAACAGGGTCACAGGTTAAGCCTAGGTTGTGTTCCATACCAATTTCAGCTGCGTTTTCCACATGAACGACATTGCCACCCATGATTTCAGTCAATGCACCAGCGGCCATTGAGCAGGCGACACCAACTTCACCTTGGCAACCAACCTCTGCACCTGAGATAGAAGCGTTCTTTTTATAGAGGATACCAATAGCAGCGGCTGTCAGTAAGTAGCGCGTTGCAATTTCGACATCAACTTCTTTGATAAAGGTGTGATAGTACATCAATACGGCTGGTAATATACCGGCAGCGCCATTGGTCGGGGCGGTGACGACTCGTCCTCCAGCTGCATTCTCTTCATTCACGGCAAGGGCAAATAAATCAACCCAATCCATTGCACGTAATGGATCATTACTGTTTTCTACATTGAGTTTAAGGTATAGGCTCGGTGCTCTGCGTTTTACTTTTAACCCACCCGGAAGGATCCCTTCGGTACGCATCCCTCTTTCGGTACACGCTTTCATTACCTGCCAAATATTGAACAGCTCTTGTTTTATTTCACTTTCACTGCGAAGGGTTTTCTCATTAGCCATCATGAGGGCGGAAACACTTAGCCCAGTCTCCTTACAGATGTTTAAAAGTTCCTCAGCTGTATCAAACAAATAGGGCGCTGGATTTTGTTCTCGCACATCAAGTGCTGCTTGCTTTTCCGCTTCGAAATCTTGATCCGTGACAATGAACCCGCCGCCAATCGAATAGTAGATCTGGCTATGTAAGAGCGTGTCACCTTTATACGCTTGGATTTCCATGGCATTGGAATGCTTCGGCAGTGTTTTTCGACGGTGAAATACAACAGCGCCTTGCTTTGGGAAATCAGCTTTATGTTTTTGGTCAAGATAGATTACTTGCTCTTGCTCAATTTTTTCGAGTATTTCTGGAACAAGATCTGCGTCGATAGTTTCAGGGTCATGGCCAGCAAGGCCTAATATGACCGCTTTACCGGATCCGTGACCGATACCTGTTTGACCAAGGGAACCAAATAATTCGACTTTTACAGAAGTGACGTCGTCAATTAATTTACTATTTTGTAGATCTTTGACAAAAAGACGCGAAGCGCGCATTGGACCAACAGTATGGGAAGACGATGGCCCAATACCGATGCTAAACATATCGAATGCACTAATCATAAAATTTACTCATCATTGCCTCTGAACGGGCGCACATAATAACGTTAATTATTGCAGAAGTAACCCGTTATTGGATGGAAATTTGACAATTGTAATGAGTTTACGAAAGCGACTTGGTTAATTTTTTTATAATGCTTGCAGTCGCCCCCCACAAAAGACCATGTGAAGTCATGAATCCATTGATATTTATGGTGTTGCCACGAATTTGACAAGGGTAGCTCTGCCATTGATTAGGGTCCATTAAAGCGCTTAAAGAAACCGTAAATACGCTGTCGACTTCACTACTGGTTTGTTGCCAAGTGGCTGAATTTTGCACTCGCGCTACGACCGGAGTAATATGAAATCCGCTCAAGGAGCTGTGTGTTGGCAGCTGACCAAGCGTTGTGACTTGCTCTCTAGCGAGGCTAATTTCCTCGAAGGTTTCTCTAAGGGCGGTATCTTCAGCTGAACTATCATGTTGCTCTACTTTTCCGCCAGGAAAACAAATTTGGCTTGGATGTGCTCTCAAGCTGGCGTTACGTTTACACAGTAATATGTGCGCACTGCCTTCTACTTCAACGAGCGGTACTAAAACGGCACTTTGAACTCCCTGCAGTGTCTTATTGGAAGCAGCAAAAGGAGATAGTCTAAAACTACTAATTAAATGATCGAGTTTCATTGCAGTATTGGTAAAATTTTATTGACCTTGTGATAGGTTTCTTGATACTCAGCTTCGAGTTCTGAATCGGCGACAATCCCGCCTCCAGCCCAGCAATAGATTTTTTGCTCCTCACACACCAAGGTACGAATTGTAATGGAGGTATCCATATCGCCACAGGCGCTTAGGTAACCCATAGAACCACAGTACGCACTTCTGCGATGGGGTTCAAGCTCTTCTATTATCTCCATCGCTCTAATTTTCGGTGCGCCTGTAATTGAGCCCCCTGGAAACGCAGCGTGTAGTTGATCAACGGCTTTTTTACCTTCGGCGAGTTCACAAGTCACAGTACTGACGAGATGATGAACTGCAGGGAAACTTTCTATGTCGAATAGCTTAGGTACGCTGACGGAACCTGGTTTTGCAACTTTACCTAAGTCATTGCGAAGCAAGTCGACAATCATTACGTTTTCAGCACGATCTTTACTGCTATTTTGTAACTTGAGTGCTTGTTCATTGTCTGCTTGTTGGTCAGTTAAGCGCGGTAATGTACCTTTTATTGGTTTTGTTTCAACTTGCCTTTGGCGTACAGATATAAATCTCTCGGGCGAAACAGAAACGATGGCTGAATTATTGCCTAAATTGAAATATGCAGAAAATGGTGCCTTATTGTGTTGCCTTAATTTTTTGTAAGCTGCCCATGGAGAGCCTCTGAACTGCGCACTGAACCTTTGCGCTAGGTTAATTTGGTAACAATCACCGCTCAATAGGTAGTCTTGAATACGCTGAAACTTGCTTTGATATTCTTGCTTGGTCATATTAGATTGCCAATCGCTACACAATTCAAACTGATGGTGCTCGGCATTGTTCGCAATTAAACTCATATACCGCTCAAGCCGATTCACGTCCGGCTGAGACACATAAAACCATTGTGCCTGCTTGTTGTCGTAAATCAGGGCGTCAAGATAGAGACCAGCAGACATGTCGGGAAGTGAAATATCCGATGTGGCATGCGAAGGCAAGGATTCGATATACCGGCCTAAGTCGTAACCAAAATAACCAAGCCATCCGCCGCAAAAAGGCAGTGTATGAATGCGCTGTGAGCAAAGTTTATCTAAATGATGTTGTAGTATTTCAAATATACTCTGCTGTTGCTCAACGTCATCTATATAAACTCGTCCGTTTTTAGCTTCTAGTACATGTGCTGGCGCAAAGCTGATAATGTCAAAACGACTATTCTCGTGCGCTGCGTTACTAGAATCTAAAAGAATAGCGTGATGTTGAGTTGCAATTTGTTCAAAAACTTCAACGGTTGAGAGTGAAATGTCAACGGCAATGCAATTATTCTGTGCATTTATCATTTACTTGACCCTGAAAACTAGCCCGAAACGGGCGAGGAGGTTATCATAATTAGAAATGAATCTATAGAGTAGTGAAGTGATAACTCATAACCATATTCATACTGGGGTTTGGTTGAGCAAAATAGGGGCACCCAAAGATTTTGTGACTTACTCGCAGTATTACTGGTTATTCGTTAGCATAGTACTACTTATCAAGAACATGCCATTTAGTTAGATTAAGTGGCTAATAAAGGAACCGTCATGAGCATTATCCGTCAGCAAGATTTTATTGATAGCATTGAAGATGCGTTACAATATATCTCTTTTTACCATCCTCTTGATTTTGTACAAGCATTAGAAAAAGCTTATAACAATGAGCAAAGCAAAGCCGCTAAAGATGCAATTGCACAAATCCTGATCAACTCGCGTATGTCAGCTGAAGGCAAGCGTCCACTTTGCCAAGATACGGGTATTGTTACCTGCTTTGTAAAAGTGGGTATGGACGTAAAATGGGACAAAACGGATTTAACTGTACAACAGATGGTTGATGAAGGCACACGTCGCGCCTATACAAACCCAGACAACCCATTGCGCGCTTCAATCGTTGCAGATCCTGCTGGTAGCCGTAAGAATACAAAAGACAACACGCCATCTGTGGTACATGTAGATTTAGTCCCTGGTGCTGAGGTTGAAGTGATGATCGCTGCTAAAGGTGGTGGTTCTGAGAATAAAACTAAAATGGCGATGTTAAATCCATCGGATGACGTTGCTGCTTGGGTCGAAAAAACGTTACCAACAATGGGGGCAGGCTGGTGTCCACCGGGCATGATTGGCATTGGCATTGGTGGAACAGCGGAAAAAGCAGCCGTTTTAGCTAAAGAATCCCTGATGGACCCGGTAGATATTCATGACCTTCAAGAGCGTGGTGCTGAGACAGCGGAAGAAAAGCTACGTTTAGAAATCTTTGAAAGAGCGAATAAACTAGGTATTGGTGCCCAGGGCCTTGGTGGCTTGACGACGGTTGTTGATGTAAAGATCAAAACTGCACCTACTCATGCAGCATCAAAGCCTGTAGTTATGATCCCGAACTGTGCTGCTACTCGTCACGTACATTTCACGCTTGATGGATCTGGCCCTGCAGATCTTAAAGCGCCAAAACTAGAAGATTGGCCTGAAGTGACTTGGGAAGTGGGCGAAGATACGCGTCGCGTAAACTTAGACACATTGACTAAAGATGATATCCAAGATTGGAAGATGGGTGAAACAGTATTGTTATCAGGTAAAATTTTAACTGGTCGAGATGCTGCTCACAAGCGCCTGCAAGAAATGATTAATTCAGGAGAAGGCTTACCGGAAGGTGTGGACTTTACTAATAAGTTTATTTATTACGTTGGTCCTGTTGATGCGGTGGGTGATGAGGTGGTAGGTCCTGCTGGCCCGACAACTTCTACGCGTATGGATAAGTTCACTGACTTAATGTTAGAGAAAACAGGGCTTGTTGGTATGATAGGTAAAGCAGAGCGTGGCCCAGCAACTGTAGAGTCTATCAAGCAAAACAAGGCTGTATATTTGATGGCTGTAGGTGGTGCTGCTTATTTGGTTGCGAAAGCGATTAAGAAATCTCGTGTTGTTGCTTTTGAAGATTTAGGTATGGAAGCAATTTATGAGTTTGAAGTGGAAGATATGCCTGTAACAGTAGCTGTAGATAGTGAAGGTGCAAATGCACATACTCAAGGGCCTGCTATCTGGAAAGCAAAAATTGAAGAGCTTGATAGTAAATTAAGCTAATTTCTTCAAAAGGCAGGCTGTTCTAATCTCAGCCTGCCGATGCTACTGTTATTAGCACATTTGACTACCAGGCGTTATTTTTGCACATCGAGGAGTACCTGTAATCCCAGGGATCCCCGGAGGGCCCCCAGTACCGCCAGCCACAAACATGGTTTTATCCATCTTTACATCATTATCCGAGAGTGTTTTAAGTTCTTTTTTTACTAACTTTACTTTCATTTAAATATCCTTTTGAACTCTTAATATTATTATTTAATTTGCCGATACGGCTCTTTGTATATTATATGCAAAATTGAATCGGTCAATTGGTTACGTATGAAACATTTAATAGTTTAAAATTCTGAGTGAAATTTAAGCATATTTGGCGTGTAAATTTATACTTACAAGAGATTCTTTGTTTACGTTTACGTAAACAGAAAGTGTGAATTAAAGAGGTATTTATAATTAAATATGTTTATAAGTTAATCTATATTGGATTGAACTTTCCTATTTGTTTTTTATATTGGATTGTTTATGTGTGATGGTGAGATGTTCAGCTTAGATCATCTCATTTGCTGGATTGACTAATGGGTTAATGATAGAGTCAGGCCAATTTCAGCGCTATCTGACATGGTCAGACAATAATCGGAGAATAATCAAAGTGGCTGTATTTAACCAAGTTGAATTTGATAACCATGAACAAGTTGTGTTTTGTTCTGATGAAAAATCGGGTTTAAAAGCGATTATCGCAGTACATAATACTAAGTTGGGGCCGGCTGTAGGCGGTTGTCGCCTATGGGATTATGCAGAAGATCAAGATGCAGTTTACGATGTTTTACGTCTTTCAAAAGGCATGACATACAAAAATGCTGTTGCACGTCTTCCGTTTGGTGGCGGCAAGTCGGTGATCATTGGCGATGCAAAAACAGTCAAGTCTGAAGCTTTATTCAGAGCATTTGGAAAACACTTAGAAAGACTAGGTGGTAGCTATTACTCTGCAGAAGATGTAAACATCACAACTGGTGATGTGATGATGATGCATAAAGAAACCAACTATGTACTTGGTCTTGAGGGTAAAAGTGGTAACCCTTCACCATTTACTGCACTAGGTACGTTTTTGGGCATCAAAGCGGCTTATCAACACAAACATGGTCATCAAGACCTATCTGGCGTAAAAGTCTCTGTTCAAGGTCTGGGTGCTGTTGCTTATAGTTTATGTAAGTATTTACACGAAGCAGGCGCACAGCTTTTTGTGACTGACATTAATGAAGCTTCAGTTGCGCGCGTAGTGAACGACTTCAATGCAACCGCTGTAGCAATTGACGAAATCTATGACCTAGATGTAGATGTTTATGCTCCTTGTGCTTTGGGTGCGACTGTAAATGATGAGACTATCCCTCGTATCAAGGCCTCAATCATTGCTGGTTGTGCTAACAACCAATTAGCAGAGCCTAGACATGGTGATGTGCTGCGAGAAAAAGGAGTTCTTTATGCTCCTGATTATGTTATCAATGCGGGTGGCATCATTAATGTTTATTACGAAACAAAACCTGAAGGCTATGATGAAGCACTAGCAACAAAACATGTTGAAGGCATTTTTGATACGCTAGCGGAAATATTTAAGCGTTCAGACGACGAACAAAAATCTACCCATGTTATCGCGGATGAGCTTGCATTAGAAATCATCGAAAATGGGCTGTGATAGATTAGTATTGCAGCTATAATAGAGGGCGATTATCGCCCTTTTTTTGTCGCTGTATTTATGAAAAAAATAAATCTAACTACTTGGGAACGAGCTGAGCATTTTCAGTTTTATCAGCAATTCGATGACCCAAACTTTAATGTTGTCACTTCTCTTGATACTCATTCTTTATATGTAGATGCACAAGAGGCAAAGCTGCCTTTTTCGGATTGTTATCTATACTGCTTAACACAAACGCTGAGAGCATGCGACTTTATGCGTTTGCGCATTGTTGATAGTGCCCCTGTAGAAATTGATGACGTAGCAATTAGTAGTACATTCTTGGCAGAGAACAAAACTTTCAGATTTATTTTGTTAGAAAACTGCGATTCCATTGATGAATTTGTCACAAAGAACCAAGCTAATAAGCAGCGAGGGCTAAAACAGCGATTACTAAATGAAGAATTTATGTCTCAAAGTGATGCTGTCGATCGAGTTTATGTTTCTATATTACCTTGGTTTGAGGTATATGGATTCAAGCATGCTCGTCATAATGGGGATAATTTAGGCATCCCTAAAGTTGTTTTTGGTAAATTTAACAAGGAGAAAAATAGCTTATCCGTAGCAATAGAGGTACATCATGGATTGGTTGATGGGTATCATTTATCACTGTTTTTAGATGAATTCCGTCGTCAGATCATTGCGTTATGTGAATATTTGCAAAGTAAAAAAAATTTCAGGGGCTGATAATATTGTGTTATATGCAATTCTTTTTTCCTGCGAAAATATTCTAACGCAATGAAAAATAAAGCCAAACTGATGATTTTTAATGTAGATGAAAACAAAACTTGGTTAATTTTTAACTGTAATAAATTGTTAATTAAGTTGCTTTGTGTATGAAAAGTAAGTGATTTAAGTTTTTTTTCTTTGTTTTGTTGTTAATGCAATGTTTTATTTCAAGTTATTAGAAGTACTATCGCAAAATTAGTTTTAAACATGAAGTTGACATGGGCAAATGCATTTAGCATTATTGCACGGTTGATACTTCTAAAAAGGTATCCGGGGTACTCTTCTTTAGTTGAGTGCAAAAATTATAAAAGTAACATTACTTAATTGGTTGGGAACTATGTCTGTTAAAATCAGAAAGAGTCTTGTAGCTTCAGCGTTATTTGGCGCAGCAGCATTTGCAAGCAGCAATGTGATGGCAGATCCTTTGAATGACATACAGAAAGTAGGTCAGCAAACTCAAAAGGCTGCTCAAAAGTCTCAAGAAAAAGTTGATAAAATTTACGGTCAGTCTATCGATATGATCGCTGAATATCGTACTACTGTAGATGAAACAGAGCTTCTAAAAGTATACAACGACCACGTTGCACGTTTGGTAGCGGACCAAAATGCAAATATTGAGTCTCTAGAGCGTCAGATCGCAACAGTTGATAAAACTAAGCAAGACGTTGTGCCTTTGATGTATCGCATGATTGATACACTCGAGCAATTCATCAAAGCGGACGTCCCGTTTGATACAGAGAAGCGTTTAGAGCGTGTTGAAAGACTACGTGAAACACTATCTAACGCAAAAGTAACCACTTCTGAGAAATATCGTCAGGTACTTGAAGCATACACAGTTGAAACTGCTTACGGTACTGCAATGACTGCTTCTCAAGGTTCACTGGAAATCGACGGTAAAAATATCAACGTTGACTTCGCACGTCTAGGTCGTATTGCATATGTTGCTCAGTCATTCGATCAAAAGAATGCATGGGTTTGGGACAACAGTGCAAAGCAGTGGCAATCACTAGGTGAAGAATATCTTAAGCCTATTAAAGACATGATCCGTATTGCACGTGGTCAGGCTGCCCCTGAACTAGTTAAACTTCCTATTTTCGGCGCGGAGTAATAAAACATGAAGAAGCTATTTAAAGGTTTTGCAGTTGCTGCAGCATTAACAGTTTCTGCTGGTGCCGCGTTGAATGCACATGCAAACACTGAAGCACTAGACAAGATCCTTGAGCAAGTTAAACAGAACCGTATCTCTGAAGGTAAAATTAACAAAGCTCGTGAGCAAGAATTCTTGTCTGAGCGTGCTGACAAGCAGGCTCTACTAAACAAAGCTAAGCGTGACCTTGCTGCTGAAAAAGCACGTGGTGAGCGTCTTAACAAGCAATTCAAGCAAAACGAAATCACTCTTTCTGAGAAAGAAACTGAGCTAGTAAACGCACAGGGTACTCTTGGTGAGATGTTCGGTGTTGTACGTCGTTCAGCGGCAGATGCTATCGGTTCAATCGAAGCGTCAATCGTAAGTGCTGAAAAGCCAGGACGTGCAGAAGTTCTTCGTTCTCTAGCAGCAGCTAAAGAGCTTCCAACTACACGTGAACTAGAAGAGCTTTGGATTGCTTTCCAAACTGAAATGACTGAATCTGCTAAGACATCTACTTTCGAAGCTGAAGTAGCTGAATTAAGCGGTGACATCAATGTTAAGCCTGTTACTCGTATCGGTAACTTCAACCTAATCACTCAAGACGGTTATGTTGTTTACGATGCAGAGAACAAATCAATTGTTCCTCTAGGTAAGCAGCCTGCATCAAACGTTGTTGCTACAATTGGCGACCTTCTTAACACGCAAGCTAGCAGCTACGTACCTTTCGTAGTTGACCCAACTCGCGGCGCAATTCTTCGTCTAAACACGCAGAAAGCAACTCCAGAAGAGCGTTGGCACCAAGGTGACACGGTTGGTTACATCATCACAGCATTGTTAGCGCTAGGTGCATTAATCGCACTTGTACGTTTCGTTGACCTTATGCTTGTTGGTGCGAAAATCAAATCGCAAATCAAGAATGCGAACAACCCAAGTGACAACAACCCACTTGGTCGTATCTTGAAAGTTTACCATGACAATAAGAACCAAGACGTTGAAAACCTTGAGCTTAAACTTGACGAAGCTATTCTACGTGAAACGCCTCGCATCGAAGCTGGTATCAACATCATCAAGATCCTTGCTGCTATCGCACCGCTACTAGGTCTACTAGGTACGGTTGTTGGTATGATCTTAACGTTCGAATCAATTACTCTATTCGGTACTGGTGATCCGAAGATCATGGCAGGTAACATCTCTCTAGCACTTGTTACAACCGCTCTTGGTCTAATTGCTGCGCTACCACTAATCCTACTTCACGCTATTGTAGCAGGTCGTAGTAAATCAATCCTACACGTTCTTGACGAGCAAAGCGCGGGTATCGTTGCTGCGCACGCGGAGAAGGAGAAAGCATAATGCTAGTCCTGGTGGAGACGTGGGAATCTATCAGGGATTTTGTTGCTACAGGCGGCGACGTACTGTTCGTTGTCGCGATGGCACTCTTTCTTATGTGGGTATTAATGATTGAGCGCTATTGGTTCCTATTAGTTGAATTCCCTAGAATGCATAAGGGGATTGTAGCTAAATGGGATGCCCGCCAAGATACTACATCTTGGTACGCACACAGAATCCGTGAAGCATGGGTTTCTGAAGCGTCTGAAAAATTAGATGAGCGTATGTTGATTATCAAGACATTGGTTGCAATGTGTCCATTAATCGGTCTACTAGGTACAGTTACAGGTATGATTTCGGTATTCGAAACCATGGCTACACAAGGTACTGGTAACCCGCGTTTGATGGCATCAGGCATTTCAATGGCAACGATACCAACAATGGCTGGAATGGTTGCGGCACTATCTGGTGTATTCTTTAGCACTCGCCTAGAAGCGAGAGCAAAAATGGCTAAAGAAAAACTTATCGATAGCTTGCCACATCACTAGAGAGAGATATAAATATGGCACGTAAACAGCGTTTTCGTGAAGAAGAAGAAGCAGCAGTAGATATGACGCCGATGCTTGACATCGTATTCATCATGTTGATCTTCTTCATCGTAACTACCTCTTTTGTTAAAGAGGCAGGCATTGAAGTTAAAAAGCCAAAAGCTGCACAGGCTCAAACTAAGAAAAATGCAAACATCTTTATCGCTATCCGTGAAAACGGTGAGATTTGGATGGACAAGCGTCAAGTCGATGTTGAGCGTGTAAGCGCTAACCTTGAGAACCTATTGGCTGAACAACAAACTGAGACTGTCATTATCCAAGCGGATAAAGGCGCTAAGCACGGTGTTGTTGTGAAGGTAATGGACCAGATCAAGGCAACTGATGATGGACTGAAGATTTCAATAGCTGGAGCTAAGTAATGATTCGATTTCTGTTTTCACTTCTCGCAGGTGGGGCAGTAACTTTCGGCTTATTCTTCTTTATGTCTTACCTCATCTCCGGTGGAGCTGAAAGGGCAGACAACCAAAAAGAAGAGATCATAGTCGAGATTATGTCGAATCCGCCTGAATCAGATGTGCAGGAGAGGAAGCGTGTACCGCCTCCACCTCCTCCACCGCCTAAGCAGCCGCCTAAACCGCAGCCGCCACAGCCAGAGAACTCAAACCCTGCTGCTGGTGCAATTGGTTTTAACATGCCTAGCATCAGTATTGGTGGTACGGCAGGTGGTCTAAGTGGCCCTGGTGATTTCGGTCGTGATGGTGAAGCAACACCTATCGTTCGTATTGAACCTAAATACCCGCCACAAGCAGCGCGTGATGGTAAAGAAGGCTGGGTACAGCTTGAATTTACAATCAATGAGCTGGGTGGCGTAGAAGATATTAAAATTATCGCAGCTGAACCTAAGCGTATTTTCAACCGCGAAGCGCAACGTGCACTTCGTAAGTGGAAGTACAGACCAAAGATTGTTGATGGTAAACCACAGAAACAATTTGGTATTCAGGTTCAACTTGATTTCAACCTTAACCAGGACTAAGGAGTAAGATATGAAGCAAATGTCAAAAGCAACAGCTCTTGCTCTGATGATGTCTATAGCTGGCGGTGCTCTAAGCACCGCAGCATTTGCAGCGCCAGATCCAGCAAAGATCGAAGCGCGCAAAAGTGCTAAGACTAAAGTCATGGGTGAGCGTGTTGGTAAAAAGGTCATCAAAGCATTTGACCTATACAACGAAGATAAAGTTGACGAAGCAATCACTTTACTTCTTGAAATCGATGCGTCTGACGATTTTGATAAGGCTACGGTTAATCGTTACTTGGGTAACCTTTATGCTCAGAAAGAAGAGTATAAGACGGCTATCAAGTATATTCGTCAAGCAGTAGGCCCTGATGTACTTAACTTTAAAGATCATGCTGATCTATTAAAGTTACTTGGTGACCTATTAATTGGTACTGAGCAGTATGAAGGTGCTAAAAAAGCTTATTACGACTGGATGGACTTTACGGGTGAACAAGACCCTAAAGTTTATGGTCGTATTGCTCAAGCAAACTACGAGCTTAAAAAGTTTGCTGATGTAATCGAGCCTGCTGACCAAGCGATTGCTTTAAATAAAGAAGAACCTAACAAGTCCTATTACATGCTAAAAATCGGTTCATATTTTGAACTGAAGCAGTATCAGAACGCTGTTAGTGTTGCCGAAACTCTTGTTAAAATCTTCCCAGAAGATAAGCAGGTTTGGACTCAACTTGGTTCATTCTATATGCAGACAGAACAGTACCGTAAAGGTCAAACTGTGATGGAGATTGCATATGACAAGGGCTATTTTGATAAAGAGAACCACTACAAGATCCTTGGTAGTTACTACTCATTGAATGAGATACCTTTTAAAGCGGCTAGTACGTTTGAAACGGCTATCAAAAACAAACACATTGAGCGTACAAAGCAAAATGTGACTGCGACGGCAAGTTACTTCCACCAAGCGAAGAACATTGACAAAGCAGCGAAGTACTACGAAGAAGCAGCAAAGTTTGATGACGACCCAGAGATGTACAGAAAGGCTGGTAGCTTATTGCTACAAGACCTTCAGTATGCAGCTGCTGTTGTTCGTTTAAACAAAGCGCTTGAGCTTGGCTCGAAGAAGAAGGGTACTATCTACTCTGATTTGGCTGAAGCTTATCTTTATCAAGAGAAGTACAAGCAAGCATACCGTGCAATTATGAAGGCTCAAGAAGATCCTAAAACACGCAGGTTTGCTCGCAGCTGGGCTGCATTCATTAAAGAAAAAGCACAGCGTAAAGGCATCAGTCTTTAATTTAAAAGCCCCGAAAGGGGCTTTTTTATTGCTTGTAACTAAAGTTTGATTCAAAACATATTCCTGTCGAAAAGTTTGCGTAAACTATGCTATGCATTCCATTGTGTGGCGATCTCTTTAAATACTTACGAAGTGGAGATTTGATGTTGAGAAGTCTTGGTATAGCAACTGTGTTGAGTTTAACGATGTGCTTAGGTGCTTGCAGCGATCCTAAAGAAACGATTAATCTAGCGCAATTTGATAAGCAAATCCGTGCTTTGAATTGGTTTTCTGCTGGTAGCACGAATGCAGTTGTTGAGAAGGTTATGCCTTTCGATGAAGCCTACTTATCTCGTCGTCATACGTTACTTGAAAACCTCGACCATACAAACCTTAGTCTTGATAATGAACACACATACGCCTACCTCCAAATTCAGCAGCGATATCCGGAGCGGTATCTGATATGGCCTGCCCAAATTAATGTGCTAGAGTCGGCGGTAAAACACTTTTCTCACGAAGAAATAGATGCTTGGTTATCTCTGGTAAAGTTGAAACTGAAAACGGGTAGAGAAAGTAAAATTTTACTATCGCGTATTGAAAAGGCACAGATTTTATCTTATCTAGAATCCACATCTTACAATAGTAAAGCCGTTCGCGAACTAGCGCGCTATTTACACAATTACAATACCCGTTCAGGGGTCGGTTTATCTCAACACCCGAACGGAAAAGAGTGGTATCAGAGCAAACTAAATTACTATACCGGGATTGTATATGCGCCTCACGAACTGGCGGACGTTTTGAGTCAGACAACACAGAAAATTTCCGAACCAATTCGCTTTAATTGGCAAGCCAATGAAGAATTGCTATCAAGGCCAATGGCATTGAGTCTGCTGGGTGATAAGTGCAAGCCTGTTGCTGGTATGAATTGGCGAGATCTATTTATCAATATTCGTAAAACGGTATCAGAGTGTGGATCTTTACTAAATAAAGAGCAACTGTCTATTGCGGCGACGCTCGCAGAGGTGGACATTGGTGTACATATGTTTGCTTGGTCTCAACAGCAAGCAATGCATAGGTTACAATCACGTTTAGTGATAGATGAAGCGCAAGCCTATGCGTTACTAAAAAATATTGTATTTTTCCCAGCTACAACACTGGCCTATTTACCTCATTTTAAGCATCTGTAAGAACTTTTGCGGGGCTGCATTGACTGCATCTTTGGGTAGCCGGATCTTGCTCTAAAAGGGGGTCTTCAATTTCTTGTTCGCAATCACAACAAAAACCAAATTGACCGATGTCGATTTGACACAATGCTGCTTCAATTTGCACAAGCCGCTGGTAGCTAGGGAACTGGCTTGGGCAAATCTTCTCATTGATACTATCTATCCAGTCTGTCGGTGACGTACTTTCTAGCACTTCCGCGAGTTCTAGAATAACTGGATTCGTGTTGGTTTTTAAGTCTTGGATAAAGCTTGTTCTAGTCTGAACAAGCTCGTTCCGTAATTTTACTTGGCATTGCTTTAGTAGATTTTCATTCATGGGCAGGTTCTCCTCTGAATGCCCATTATCTAATGCAATCAGTTAGATGTTATGATTTGAATCAAGTGACGGAGATTTTGCGTATTTCTGAAGCACGGTAACTACATCTGATTTTGTTTTTAAACGTTTAATTTCTTCAAATAAACAATGTGCTTCAGGATATTGTAACTTTAAGTAGCCTAACCATTGTTTGGTTCGCGCAGAAAAATACTTTTCGCTGACATTCTCGTCCTGATGCATCGATGAGTTGAGAATATGGTACACAACTTCTTGCCAGCTCAGGGGACGGTATATTCTATTGCTAACATGTGCTTTGATTTTTGCAGCTAAGTCGGGTGTTGCGAGTGCGCCTCGACCAAGCATAAGATCTTCACATTGACTTTGCTGTTGGCATCTTAGAGCATCTTCTACTTGCCATATTTCACCATTGGCAACAACAGGTATGGAGAGTCGTTTGAGCAATGGCGGGATCTTCTCCCAGTATGCTGGGGGTCGATAACCATCTCGTTTTGTTCTTGCGTGAATAGCTAAGCTTGATGCACCTGCGCTTTGCACGGCATCTACAATCTCGGTACTGTTGGCGTCATCATCAAAGCCCAATCTAATTTTTGCGCTGACAACGTGTTCTTCTGGGACCGCTTCTCTAACAGATTTGATGATTTGGTAGATTTGTTCGGGCTCTTTAAGTAAAACGGCACCGCCTTTACTTTTATTTACTGTTTTTGCTGGGCAGCCAAAATTGAGGTCAATACCGTGAGATCCCAGTTTAACAGCTTTTCGGGCATTGGCTGCGAGTACGTGTGGTACTTGCCCTAACAATTGGATCCTTACAGGTGTTCCTGCACGGGTAAAACCACCGTTCAGCAATTCTGGGCAGTAGCGCACGAATACTCTTCTTGGCAATGTTAAGTCAACAACTCGAACAAACTCGGTGACACAAAGGTCAAACCCACCGAGATCTGTCAGTAATTCACGCATTTTAAAGTCGACAACGCCCTCCATTGGGGCCAATATAAGTTTCATCAGTACTGCACCAAAATAAAATTCGCGCTATTCTATATGAGATGGAGCGAATTATTAATATAAATCTTATCTGTTCCTCATACACTAACTGCCCATTTGTGTGGCTCTACACTCAAAATAGAAAAACTTTGAAATTAGTTTTTAGGTAATAGGGTCTATTAAACGAACCCGAATTAATGATTGAGAGAAATAACGATGAATACAGTAAAGAAAAATTCCTTAGCGTTAACATTAACAGCTGCAGTTGCGAGCACGGCAGCACTTGCGTCAAGTGAAGCAAATGCAAACCCATTTTCGTACGAAGTACTCACAGCTGGTTATCAACTAGATGCGAGTGAAGGTAAGTGCGGAGAAGGCAAATGTGGCGGTGATGCTAAAAATAAAGAAGGCAAGTGCGGCGAAGGCAAATGTGGCGGTGATGCTAAAAGCAAAGAAGGTAAGTGCGGCGAAGGTAAATGTGGCGGCGCAAAGAGCAAAGAAGGCAAATGCGGCGAAGGTAAATGCGGTGGCGCAAAGAGCAAAGAAGGTAAGTGCGGCGAAGGTAAATGTGGCGGCGCAAAAAGTAAAGAAGGTAAGTGCGGCGAAGGCAAGTGTGGCGGCAGTACAAAAAATAAAGAAGGTAAATGCGGCGAAGGTAAATGTGGTGGTAGCCACTAAACTAAATTTGGCTACTTTGTAGAGATAGGAACTGACAACGTGATAACGAAAGATACTTTTGGCAATGTAGGGCTAGGGCTGCGCAGAGAAATGCTCGATGATGTACTCAGTGCCCCTCCAACGACTGTAGATTTTTATGAAGTGGCTCCAGAAAACTGGATGACGCTAGGCGGAAAGTTTGCAGCTCAGTTTGCTCGTTTAACCGAGCAGCATAATTTTGTTTGTCATGGACTATCGTTATCACTAGGTTCTTGTGACGCACTTGACACTAAGTTTATAGCTGAACTTAAAGTATTTTTTGATCAGCATGATATCAAGTGCTATAGCGAACATCTCAGCTATTGTTCGGGCAATGGGCACATGTATGACTTGATGCCCATTCCATTTACAGAAGAGGCAGTATTACATACAGCAAAACGGATCGCTGAAGTACAAAACCGCCTTGAGAGGCGAATAGCTGTAGAAAACGTTTCTTATTACGCGGCCCCTGGTCAAGAGATGAGTGAAATAGATTTTACCCTTGCGGTTTTGCAAGAGGCAGACTGTGATTTACTTTTAGATGTAAACAATATTTATGTGAACTCCATTAACCATGGCTACGATGCTGAAGCTTTTCTTGCCGCATTACCATCTGAGCGCATTGCATATGGGCATATCGCAGGGCACTATGTTGAAGCACAAGATTTACTGATCGATACACATGGCGCTGAGGTATGTGATCCAGTGTGGCAACTTCTGCAAAAAGCGTACAATATCCATGGCGTGTTCCCAACTTTACTTGAGCGGGATTTTAATCTTCCTCCAATGAACGAGTTGCTTACAGAAGTAGAACAAATTCATCAAGCGCAATTATTACATCAGAATGAACAAAGGGGTATTGCCTAATGTCGTTTCATCAAGTGCAAGCTGATTTTGTCGCGCATATCAAGGACCCTCAAAACTTTGAAAAGCCGTCTGATGTCGAAGACCGAAGAATGCAAGTTTACAGAGAACTATTCTTCAATAATGTTGAAGGGTTTATTGCTTCCGCATTTCCCGTTCTGAAAAGCTTATACGATAACGATGATTGGCTGGCTCTGGTTAGGCAGTTTTTTGCTCAACACAAATGTGAAACGCCATACTTTTTGGAGATCAGTCAGGAGTTTTTAAGATATTTAGACGAAGAGTATAACACCACCGAAACAGATCCTACTTTTATGTACGAATTGGCTCATTATGAGTGGGTTGAACTGAATGTCTCGATATTAAAGCGCGCACAAGGTGATGGCCTTTTTGAGGAAGATATTGACGAGTCCGTCCCGCTATATTTATCGAGTGTTGCTCAATGTGTGCAATATACTTACCCAGTGCATCAGATACAAATTGATTTCCAACCAACTGAGCCTGAAGGGGGACCTTTTAGCTTTGTTGTGTATAGAGACTCAGATGAAGAAACGCGATTTATTGCCCTCAACCCGATGACAAACCTACTGCTGGCTAGCATTGAGCTAAGCCCTGGCATATCGGTATCCCAACTTAGCACTCAATTGTCTGAGCAAATACCTGGATTTACAGCTAAGCAGCTTGAAGTAGGCGCTTTGCAAACCCTACAGCAGTTTACACAGTTGGGTATTGTTGTTGATAAAGTCGACAGTTCAACTTTATTGAAAGCTTAAGTTCTATTATTATATAGCTGCGAATCGTGCTAACTCCTTGTTTTTCCTTTAATAGGGTCAAGGCTATATTTTTTAAGGTAACCCTTATGTCAGATACTAAACGTAAAGATCCATTCAATGTGAAGTACTTTTTTGCTTTTTTGGTCTGCTTTGTTTTTGTTGGATGTCTAAATGCGATCCTTGGTTGGATGACTTTAGGAAGTTAAAGGCTAGATTATCCTCCTATAGAGGGTGAAATTTAATTCGTGGGTCACTTCTTCATCTAGATTGGCCCATTTATTGAGCCCTTTAGCGTTTTTTCTTCGATTTTTCTCCATTGCCATTTAAACTCGATCCTTTCTTGTTATAATCATCTCCTTTCTAAAATAAATCTGAAAAACGAACGATTATGACACAACAAAATTTGTCTTTGATCAAAAATAGCATCGCTACAGTACCTGACTATCCAAAAGCAGGCATTATGTTTAGAGATGTAACAACTTTACTCGCCAGCCCAGAAGCCTTTCAAGCGACAATGGATGCATTTATTGATGCGTACAAAGGCCAAGGCTTTGATAAAATCATTGGTACTGAATCTCGCGGGTTTATTTTTGGTGCGCCCTTAGCACTAGCGCTTGGTATCCCTTTTATACCTGTCAGAAAGCCAGGCAAATTACCGAGAGAAGTTATTAGCCAATCTTATCAACTAGAGTATGGTGAAGACACATTAGAACTGCATAAAGATGCTATTGAAGAAGGTGACAAGGTATTACTTGTTGATGATTTGTTGGCTACAGGTGGCACCATTGAAGCAACAGCAAAGTTAGTTTCACGTTTAGGTGGTACTGCAACCGATGCTGCCTTTGTTATTTCATTGCCAGAATTGGGCGGTGAAGAGCGTGTTGCCGCATTAGGTATTAATATTCTAAAATTAGTAGAGTTCGACGGCGAGTAACATTAATGAGCTATCAGGTCTTAGCAAGAAAGTGGCGACCACAGTCATTCCATGAAATGATGGGTCAGGAACACGTAAAGCAGGCATTGATTAATGCCTTGAATGAGCAAAGGTTACACCATGCTTATTTATTTACTGGCACCCGGGGGGTGGGCAAAACGACTATTGCTAGGATCTTTGCAAAAAGCCTGAACTGTGAGTTAGGCATATCTTCCACGCCTTGCGGCCAATGTGGGACGTGTGAAGAAATTGAGTCAGGCAAGTTTATAGACTTGATTGAAATTGATGCGGCTTCAAGAACAAAAGTCGAAGATACTCGAGAGATTTTAGACAATGTTCAGTACGCCCCGACTCGTGGGCGTTATAAAGTGTACTTAATTGACGAGGTTCACATGTTGTCAAAGCATAGTTTTAACGCTCTGCTAAAGACATTGGAAGAACCTCCTGAACATGTCAAATTTCTGCTTGCTACCACCGATCCTCAAAAGTTACCTATTACGATATTGTCTCGGTGTTTGCAATTTAATTTAAATGCAATGGCTAAAGGCCAAATTGTAGAGCAACTATCAAAGATATTGCCTCAAGAAAACTTTCAATTTGAAGAAGAGGCATTACATATTTTAGCAAAAGCTGCAGATGGCAGTATGCGTGATGCGTTAAGCTTGACTGATCAAGCTATTGCGCAAACAAATGGTCATTTGACAGTCAATGCGGTTCAGCAAATGTTGGGGCTTATGGACAGCGCTCATGCGATGCTATTAATGAGTGCGGTGCTTTGCCAAGATGGCAATGCATTGATGGCAGAGATTGACAATATTGCACTTAAAAACGGAAACTTTGTTAGTGTGATAGATGATTTAATCGCTCTTTTGCATGTTATCCAGCTTACTCAATTGGTACCGCAAGCAGCTCATGTAGGCCAGTTTGATCAACAACAAGTGAAAACATTGGCAGAGCAAATCTCAGCGCAAACAGCGCAGTTGCTATATCAATTGCTTTTGACTGGTAAAAAGGATTTAAATTGGGCGCCAGACGCAAAGCTGGGTTTCGAAATGGTTATGCTTAGGCTACTCGCGTTCGAAGGTAGCGATTTTGCACAATCAAATGCGCCAATGCAGACTGCGTCAACAAGTCAGCCTGTGGCAAAAAAATCTAAAGCAGGTGCTTTGCGGGATATACTAAACAACAATCAAAAAAAAACAGTTATCGAGCCGCATGTAGTTAATTCTGAGCAGTCACAAGCTGCGTCTAGCAATATATCACAGACACAGCTAGCGGATCTGTCACCGGTAGAATCATCACTGACTACGGAAACTCAGGCCTCACAAATATCACATACACCGCAGTCGGTTCCGGTTCAAGCTGCACCAGCACAGGTGCCAACATCTCAGAATACACAGCTTCAGCCCCCGCAGGAGCGTGCAAATGCAGCAGCGGGACAATCCGTTAGGACGCCAGAGTCAGCAAAGTTGGATTCTGCACCGCCGGTACAAAGTGCTATGCCTGAGTATGAGCAACAGTACAATGACATTATGGCACAGGCAGCTGCGCAGGGATTTAATGAACACGCTCAGCAGCCGAGTTACTCTAGCGATAATTCAGAAGTTCAGAACACAGTGCAAAGTGAAGCTCCAACTGGGCAGCTATATGCACAAAAGCAAGGACAAGCACAATCTGCTATCGCAAAAATCTTACAGAACAGACAAATCTCTGGTGCAGGCAAATTGCTTGGAGGCAATGATACGCCAAAAAAGCTTGAATCAAGCAATCGCGATACTCAGGGGCAATTGCCACCGTCAAATATCAGTAGTAATACAAATCGTGATATACCGGTATCGAGAACTAAAGTGGAACAATCTCAGGCTATATCAAATCTCAGTGATCAGCCAGCGGTAGCGAATGTCCCCCGCAGTGAGCCGCCAAGTCGTCCAAAGAAAGTTGAAATTACGGAGCGATTTAAAAAAGATGAGAGTAAGCTTGCGCCTGAGTTGCTGGAGCAACTATCTCCTCAACCCGTAAAAGAAGAAGTACAGGAACATGTCATTGAAATGCCTATTCCTGAAAACTTTACAAGCCCAATAAGCAGTTTAAAATTTGCCTATGAAAAAGATGACTGGGCAAACTTGATTGAAAAGATGGCATTGAGTGGTCGAGTCAGGCAATTTGCTTTGCATGCCATGTATGAAAAACAAGGGAGCGTTTGCGTATTGCAAGCGGAACAAAGTCAACAGCATTTAGACTCCCCGATGTTGCGTGATAAATTGCAACAGTCTTTTTCTCTGACATTAAATGAGCCAGTAGAATTGAGAATGGAATTTATCGACAAGGTACAGGCAACACCGTTTTTGATCCAACAAGAAATTGATCAACAGCGCTACCTAGAAGCGGTTGATGCTGTCAATTCAGATCCGATCATCCAAACTATGGTTGCTGAGTTTGATGCAGTGGTCAACGAAAAATCGGTAAAGGCATTGTAATTGGTTACAATAGCCCTTATCTTTTAGCCAATTAAATTATTGAAGTAAGAGAGCACACTATGTTTAAAGGTGGAATGGGCAATATCATGAAGCAAGCTCAGCAAATGCAAGAGCGCATGGAAAAAGCCCAAGAAGAAATCAAAAGCTTAGAAGTAACAGGTGAAGCAGGTGCTGGCCTTGTAAAAGTAACTATGCTTGGTAGCCACAATGTCCGTCGTGTAGAAATTGATGAAAGTCTGATGGAAGATGACAAAGACATGATCGAAGATTTACTCGCGGCAGCAGTAAATGATGCAGTACGTCGTGTTGGTGAAGAAACGCAAAAGCGTATGTCTGAAGTAACCGGCGGTATGCAAATGCCTCCAGGCTTCAAAATGCCGTTCTAATTTAGATATTAATAACTTATACAAGTTATTTGTAGCGGTCCAATTTGCTTACTGGCGAATGAGTGAAACTACTCAAATGGACCGCTTTATCCTCTCATCTAAGTATCACTCTAGATAAACAGGCATGCTCATGTCTCGTATCCTTTTCCCTAAAGACTTTAGATATATAATCGGTGCATCCTTGGTAATGATAGGGTGTATGTTACTTGGCTTTATTGGCGTACCTATTGAACGACTGGGAATAGTTGCGCTAGAAGAAGACTATCTCATTGGTATTGTTACAGCGCCATTTGTTCATGGCTCTTGGTCACATTTAAGTGGCAACCTTATTGGTTTGTGGATTTGTGGTTACATTGCAAGTAGGCAACCAAAGTTCAAAAGAGTCAGCGTCGCTATCGTAATTATGACTGGTGCCTTGGTGTGGCTTTTTGCCGGAGATGGCAATCATATTGGCTCGTCAGGTGTGGTGATGGGGTATTACGGTTATTTATCCGGCGTCGCTGTATTCCAACGTCACCTTACAGGCATTATCAGTTTAATCGCACTTGCAATATTGACGTATTTAGCAAATATAAACCTTTTTGGAACACTGTTTAATTTCTCCGAAAATATTAGCACTGAAAGCCATCTGTTTGGTTTTTTAAGTGGCTTGTTGTTAGCGTATGCCATCAGGTCAAAACGTTGGAAAAACTTAGCTAAGAACGAAAACTAAACACTGTTCGGCTATTTTCTGACAAATAGATAAGGTTGTAATTTAGATGTCTTTCAATCGGGCGTTTGATCCCTTATGATCGCATTTTATTAAGAAAAGTCAGTGGTGTTTTCACACCTATTTGAGGATATATGCAGTTATCACCTAAATTGGCAGCCTTAGTCGAAGCGCTAAGATGCTTACCAGGAATTGGTCCTAAGTCTGCACAGCGAATCGCATTTCATTTGTTGGAAAGAGACCGAGATGGAGGGGCTCAATTAGGCAACTGTTTAAGCCAGGCAATGCAGGATATTGGTCACTGTGAATCTTGCCGAACGTTCTCTGAAACTCCGGTGTGCGATATTTGTCAGAGTGTAAAGCGTCAGGATACAGGGTTGCTATGCATAGTTGAGTCACCTACAGATGTGCTTGCGATTGAGCAAACTGGTCAATATACCGGGCTATACTTTGTGCTTATGGGTCACTTATCTCCACTCGATGGAATAGGCCCACAAGAGATCGGTTTAGATAAGCTTCAGCAAACATTACAAAAGGGCCAGATTCAAGAAGTTATTCTTGCGACAAACCCTACTGTTGAAGGGGAAGCAACAGCTCACTATATTGCAGAGTTGTGTAATAATCTCAATGTTAAAGCGTCGCGCATAGCGCATGGAATGCCTGTTGGTGGTGAGCTAGATCTGGTTGATGGCATGACGTTAATGCATGCATTTTCCGGCCGAAAAGTATTGTAAGTATTACATTTTTTTCTTAAAAGATTAAGAAAAGAGCGACTTGAGGATGGTTTTTGAGCTGTGCTTGGCGTGCAAGTATATTTTGTTTAAAAGTTGTAAAATTAAAAGTTGCAATTCGGAATAGAGAAATTTATTATCGTGTGACTGATAGTATTTAAACGATTTGCGTGGCTCAAAGCATTGTTATTTAAACTCACTTTTTTTGGAGTAGAGCTTAATTAATGCTAATGCATTACAAAGAATGTGGGTAAATTGAACACGCTATCTTAGCTAGATACATATAAGGTTTTTATTGTGATAATGCTCATCGCTGCTACATTGCTTTATGTTCTTGTTATTGCCATTTGCTTTACTGTGATAGTGAAAGGCCACAGTTTGAATTTTATCGAAAAGAGAATAAAGAATGTAGTTGTAAAAGAAACAACTGTGGAAGATAAGGATATTTCTGAAAAAGAATATCATCAAGCATACGAGATCGTAGATGATTTAGCCGTTGTATTGGAATGTAATAATGATATGGTCAAATACAATGGTGTCAAAAGTGTGTTTAAGCGAGTTGAAGCCTTTAGGGATCAAAAACAGCATACAGAACACGAGCAGGCAGCACCTGCAGCTGAAGAAACAACAAAAAATAAAACAGCCAATTTGTGGGTGGTTAAATAGCATTTTTCGCAATGACTGTGCTGTTGCTAAATACGACCCGTATTGAGCTGGGTGATTAACAAGAAAGTGACTTAGATATTATCGGAAAAGTCTTTTCAAATACTGGTGTCAATAGGTATACCTTGCTCTGGTTTGAAATAACTGGAGGCAACCTGAAAGTATTAGCAAAATTTTATGAATGAGTTTTTGGGTATAATTTCTTGGATTATCGTAGGGCTTCAGTTTTCGGTACTAGGATGCTTTCTTTACCTTTTTAAAGAGCGTCGACGAGAATTAATTTTTGGCGGCAGTAAAAGTTTAAAAAATAAATCTGATCACGAGCTACACTCTTGTTTTTTAACAACCATAACCTCAGTGTTTTGCCTTCTTCTTTTTGAACATCTACTCAATAGCTTACTTGACCTGCAAATAGACAAAATGGTGCGTAGGCAAATATTTTATTTTATTTCCGCATGTGGTAATGCGTCGTTTATCATAGCACTGACTTTATTACATGCGATCAGAGGGTGCACTTTCTCCCCAGTTGCAAGGTACTCTTGTTACTTATTGCTGATTGGTATGGTGTTAAAAACAGCACAGTTACTGATGGCTGGTTATTTAGATATAACCTCATTTAAACACTATTATTCAATTTTGGTATTGATGACAATCGTCTTGCAACTTTTCCTTATCGCAAAATATCCGTTTGATGTAATAATGAAAAGAAAATACGCAAAGGAATGTTAGGATGCCATTTTTAATTGTACTGCTTTTAATTCACTGTTTAGTGATCTGCTTTATTCTCGCTGCGATTATTAACGGCCATTCACTGTCTAAATTTGAAGAGAAGATCCGTGAGCTATTTATCAAACCTACGGGCAATGAGGAAGTGCCTGAGGAGCTCTATGACGAAGCGTATGAGATTGTAATGGATTTGGGTAAAGCGCTTGAGATCGACAATGACATGACTAAACATGACGCTGTTCAAATGGCATTAAAGCGGGTGGAAGATTTTAGAGATGATTCTAAAGACTACCAACTCAAACAAAACAATGAAGAGCAAGAAAAAGTAAAATTAAAAGTGATTAAGTGAATTAATTGCAGGGGGCTAGTTCGTTTAAAAGCCTCTAGACTTTATCATTAGCCAACCTTTTTGTTTTCGATGCTGGCGTGTTTATCTAAAAATGGTTCTAAATCTCTCAGTAAAATTTTTCCGCAACTGTCAAAGTTGACGTCTTTCCCTCGTTTAAACCACCCTAAATGACAAATAAATAATAAACTTTCTTTTGCAGTTTGAATAAATTTTGATTCAAAGTCTTTACTAAACGGCTGGCTGCTATCTCTTTGGGGTGCTTCAGTGGTTAAAGTGGTCGGATTGGGTTGGTCCTCGCCAGTGATCAGCCAACAGGCGTGATTTTCTGTCAATGGGTGCGTAAAGAACTTTTCAATCACGGACAAAGTAGGTTCCCTTTCTCCCTTCTCATACTTGCGATAGGAGGCTGTAGGTATATCTAATATCTCAGAAAAACTGATTTGAGATTCTTCCAATGAAACCCGTAGTTGTTTCAATCTTGTAGCAAAAGATGTTGACATATAACCCAATCCGATCAATTATTTACTCAGTTGACCCAGATAGCCTACATGAAATGATATAAGTTGTCTAATTGGGTCGGGGTTAATTTTAATCATTTTTTCTGATGTACGTATCTAGTGAGCGCATTATTTGCTCAACATGTACTTTTAAATTCAATGTCAGAACAATGATATAAATAATATGGATATGTTATGAGTATAATCTCTAGAAATGAGCGCTCTCGAAGAGCACAAACGCAAGACGCAAAGCGCTATATTCAAATGACAATACGTAGAATGCGTCAAGATATGAACTTGACTCAAGCCCAGTTAGGTAAAAGCTTAGTAACGCCTGTCGATCAGGCGACTATCTCCAACTGGGAATCTGGTAAAACTGAGCTATCTGCATCGCAACTTTTGGATGTGATGATGTTATTTGGTAAACCAAACTTTCTCATGCTGCTGGAACAATGTGATATTGCTGAAAGTGCTTTTGATAACCAGAAAACAGCTTAGTCCCCTGACTCACATGATTTAAGTCACTGTGCTATCTCATTAGGTAGCACAGTTAAACTATGACAATTAGATCCATGAATCGTCACAACCTACCAAGTAGAAAAAATTTTTACTTTCCTCTTGAAAAATGACATCGAAGCACAATATATCGTTTCATAATACGATTAACAGCTTAAAACCCTGTATACCAAATAGATTAGGATATGGTCGATGTCTGATATTAAAAACAAAGAAAATCATCAGTTTGGAACAGATGTAGGTAAACTATTAAACCTTATGATCCACTCTTTATACTCAAATAAAGAGATCTTCTTACGTGAACTAGTTTCAAATGCTTCTGATGCAGCTGACAAGTTACGCTATCTAGCTTTGCAAAATGGTGACCTTTATGAGGGTGATGCTGAGCTTAAAGTAAGAATCAGCGCTGATAAAGATGCTAAAACAGTCACCATTTCTGATAATGGTATTGGTATGACCCGTGACGAGGTGATTAACTCTCTAGGCACAATAGCAAAATCAGGCACAGCTGAGTTTTTTCAAAATTTAACTGGCGATCAAGCTAAGGACTCACAGTTAATCGGTCAATTTGGTGTAGGTTTTTACTCGGCATTTATCGTCGCTGATGACGTTACAGTGCGCACACGCAAAGCGGGTGAGCAGTCAGCTGTTGAGTGGCAGTCAAAAGGTGAAGGTGAATATAGCCTAGCTGAAATCGAGAAAGCTGACCGAGGTACCGAAATTGTTTTGCACCTTCGTGAAGAAGAAAGCGAGTTTTTAGACGAATTCCGCCTACGTTCAGTTATTACTAAATATTCAGACCACATTTCAATCCCTGTAGAAATGTTCAAAGCACCTGTCCCTGAATCGGAAGGGCCGGACGGTGAAAAAATTGAAGCTCAACCAGGTGAGTGGGAAGCAATTAACCGAGCAACAGCACTTTGGACACGTGATAAGTCAGAGATCTCAGAAGATGAGTATAAAGAGTTCTACAAGCATGTTGGTCATGATTGGGAAGAGCCATTAACGTGGGCTCACAACAAGGTAGAGGGTAAGACTGAGTACACTAGCTTATTGTATATTCCTAAGAAAGCCCCATTTGATATGTGGAATCGCGATCGTCAAACTGGGCTAAAATTATACGTCCAACGTGTATTTATCATGGATGACGCAGAGCAGTTTATGCCGAGCTATTTGCGCTTTGTAAAAGGCTTACTTGATTCTAATGATCTGCCATTAAACGTGTCACGTGAAATCTTGCAAGATAACAAAGTGACTCAGGCAATTCGTAAGGGTTGTACGTCTCGTGTGTTGAAAATGCTTGATAGAATGGGTAAAAACAAGCCTGAAGAGTATCAAACATTTTGGAATGAATTTGGCCAAGTTATCAAAGAGGGCCCGGCAGAAGACGCTGCAAACAAAGAAGCAATTGCTAAGTTACTTCGTTTTAGCTCAACACATACAGATGAAAGTACACAAAACGTCGCATTATCTGAATATGTTGAACGTATGCAAGAAGGACAAGATAAAATTTATTATGTTGTTGCAGATAGCTTCGCAACAGCTAAAAGCTCTCCGCACCTTGAAATTTTCCGCAAAAAAGGCATTGAAGTCTTACTAATGTCGGATAGAGTCGATGAGTGGATGATGGGGCACCTCACTGAGTTTGACGGTAAGCAGCTGCAGTCTATTACACGTGGTGACTTAGACTTAGGTGACCTTGAAGATGAAGAGTCGAAAAAAGCGCAAGAAGAGAGTGAAAAAGAGGTTGCTGGACTAGTTGAGCGCATCACTGAGTCACTAGGTGACAAAGTGAAAGAGGTACGCTTCACGCACCGCTTAACAGATTCCCCAGCTTGTGTGGTTGTCGATGACCATGATATGAGCTCACAAATGCAGAAGCTAATGGAGTCAATTGGTCAGTCAGCGCCAGAGAGCAAGCCAATTTTTGAGCTTAACCCTGACCATCAGCTAGTTAAGCACCTGAACGATGAGCAAGATGAAGACAAGTTTGCTCAATGGTCAGAAGTATTATTAGATCAGGCATTACTGGCTGAAAGAGGTAGCTTAAAAGACCCTGTTGGCTTTGTAACGCGCTTAAACAAGCTAATGCTAGATTTGAGCAAGTAAGAGAAGTTACACTCTACAATGAGTTATAGAAAGCGCCCAACTGCTCAGGTTGGGCGTTTTTAATTACGCTTTTTAAAACTGCCCCGCAGCCGTTTCTATTCAATTAAATCATTAAAAAAGCCAGCGAGAGCTGGCTTTTTCTAAAATCTACTTTAAATTTTGTGATTTAGAGTGTATCTAGTGACTTTATCACATCAGCATAGTTGGGCTCAGAAGCAAGGTTACTGATGAGCTGCTTATATTTTACTTTATGCTCTTTATCTAGGATAAATACGGCTCTACTTAATAAACCCATATCTTTAATCAACAGGCCATATTGCTCTCCAAAGTTTCGCCATACTGCATCGGATAACGTTTGAATTTTATCAACGCCCTCTTGCTTGCAGAAACGTTTTTGAGCAAATGGTAAGTCAGTACTTATTGTCAACATCACAATATTTGGATACTCAGATGCCACTTTTTCATTAAAATATTTGGTTTGTAAGCTACATATACCAGTGTCCAAGCTAGGAACGACACTGATGACAACAGCTTTTCCATCAAACTGTGATAGCGACACAGGCGTAAAATCGGCATTAACTACTTTAAAGCTCGGTGCTTGTTCACCGACTGCGACGCCTGAGCCAAGTAAAGTGACGGGCTTACCTCCAGCTGTAACTTTACCTTTATCTAATTGGTTTTCGCCAAGCGTTGCACTGGCTGAAAAACAGCTCAGCGCGAAAATGGCTGTTGTAATAAAGGGAACTCTACGCATAACGTATTCCTTTTTAAATTTTTCGCAATTCACGACAGTGTATTATACTGATTTTATATAACCAAGCTTTGGTAGTAATTTGGATTGTAAATTAATCATGCATTGATTAACATATTTAATCTAAACACTGCTGTTTGATAACTATAATTAGAATTTTGGGTATTGTACCCAATATATAGAGAGCTTTTATGTCAACACCCATCCTAATCTGTGATGATTCCAAACTAGCAAGACGGCAACTTGCACGGTCTTTGCCTGATGACTGGGATATAAAAGTTGAGTTTGCAGAGCACGGATTGGACTGTATTGAGAAAATAAAACAGATCACGCCTGAAATTTTGTTTTTAGATCTCAATATGCCACATATGGATGGTTATGAAGTATTGCAAGCGATACAAGAACAAGGACTGAATGTTCTGACTGTTGTTGTATCAGGAGATATACAACCCAACGCCCATCAACGTGTGATGGAGCTTGGGGCGATAGATTTTATTAGAAAACCGTGTGATGCAAAAAAGCTTGAAGAAATTATTACTCAGCATGGGATCAAAGACAAAGCGATCCGCGAGAGCTTAGTTCACAAGCTTGGCGAGCAAATTGAACCTGAGCTAAGAGATATTTATCAAGAAATTGCAAATGTAGCAATGGGACAAGCTGGCGACTTGTTGGCTAGGTTACTCAATGTTTTCGTGGAATTGCCAATACCAAATGTCAACGTCTTAGAAGTCAACGAATTACATATGGCCTTGCAAGCAATAGATGCAAATGCCTCTACATCTGGTGTATGCCAAGGCTTCATTGGTGGTGGTGTGTCGGGAGAAGCATTGCTGCTATTGAATGATTCTAGTTTCAAAGAAATCGCGTCTTTAATGAAATATGAAGGAGAGTTGAACCAAAAGGTTGAACTCGAACTGCTGATGGATATTAGCAACATATTGATTGGTGCGATATTAACAGGCCTCTCTAAACAGCTCGATATGCCATTTAGCCAAGGACATCCCGTCGTTCTTGGGCAACACTGTGAGGTATCTGAGTTGGTAAAAGCCAATAAAGCAAGGTGGCAGAGGACCCTAGCAATTGAAATCAGCTATGGAATTGAACACCATAATATTAACTGTGACTTGATGCTACTATTCACTGAAGATTCTTTGAAGACGCTAAAATTTAAAGTCGCATACTTATTAGAAGATTAGAATTATGCCTGCTTCTGATTTTGACATGAATGAAATCCATTGGCTAATGGATATGTTTAACACAGTCGATGTTGGGCTGGTTGTTCTGGACCGAGATTATCGCGTATGTGTTTGGAATGGTTTTATGGAAAATCATTCTGGATTACTGCCTAGTGCAGTGAAAGACAAAGATGTATTTGATTTATTTCCGAGCATTGATGAGTCTTGGTTTAGGGGGAAAGCAGAGCCCGTTTTTGTCCTTAAGAATCGCTCTTTTACCATATGGGAGCAGCAACCATATATATTTCGCTTTAAAAACTACCGACCAATTACCGGTAAAGCCGAATATATGTATCAAAACGCCACTTTTATTCCATTGACAACTTTAACAGGGGATGTCGGTCATATTTGTGTGATCCTATATGATGTTACTGATGAAGCAATGAATAAGCTAGAGTTGGAAAAAGCAAACAAAACGCTAGAGGAAATGAGCCGTACAGATGCCCTGACTAAGTTATCGAATAGAGGGTATTGGGAAGAGTGCTCGCGAACTGAGTTTAAACGTTTAAAGCGCAATAATGGTTGTAGTTGTTTATTGATGTTTGATATCGATTTTTTCAAAAGAATTAACGACGAGTACGGTCATAGTGGTGGAGATGAAGCGATACGTCACATCTCTGACCTTTTAAAGAAAACCTTACGCGAAACAGATGTTGCTGGTCGATATGGTGGGGAAGAGTTTGCTGTCACACTTGTTGATACAGATGCGGATGGGGCGCTGATCTTTGCAGAGCGTTTACGAAGCATGATAGAAAACTCAGTAATTTATTATGACAAGAAAGAAATTAGATTGACTGTGAGCCTTGGCATAGCTTGTTACGACAATAGCTTTGACAAGCATGAGCAGTGGATCGAAGCGACAGATTCTGCTCTCTATCATTCAAAAGAAACTGGCAGAAACAAAGTCACCGTGTATGACCCGTCGATGTCTCAGTAAACGAAATACAGTGCTCAATAGGCAGATTGAGCACTGTAAACTTTATTAAACCTCAACGTCGTGAATCTGGCTTAAACCTGACTAAAAAGGTTTAAGCCCATAGCAAACCCAAATTCACTCTTGGTAATGAAATCAAGCTGTGACTTGCACTTTAAAAGAACCTAAATAGGTAAAGGGTTCAGCCAATCCCCATTAATTGAGTGCTCCCCTGCGACAGTATAATTTAATATAATTCGTAACTACTCACATATTTTCAAGCGACTGTGGAGCATACACCTAGCGTTGCACGGGTACTGAAAAGCAAAAGTGCGAAAGTAATTATTACCGCTGCTAAATGTGTCTAGTTGGGTCTCATTTGCGTCAAGAAGGCAAATAAGGGTTCTAGAGTGACAACACACGAGGGAAGCTCGTGTGCTGTCAGGCTAATCATTTTCTGAGTTTTCTATCGGGCACTGCCCAAGAGTGGTCACGCTACCATCCTCTTCAGCTTGCTCTAATCTGACCTCAAACCCCCAAAGCCGGTAGAGGTGCTTGAGCACTTCAATTTTTGAATCTGCCAACGGAATTTTATCTTGAGGTACGTACCTTAAAGTCAAAGACCGATCGCCGCGAACGTCGACTTTATAAACTTGTATATTTGGTTCATTGTTACTGAGGTTATAGTGGGCAGATAGACTGCTTCTGACTTTCTGATAACCAGCTTCATCATGGATAGCCTTAACTTCAAGATGAGGAGAGGACTCTTTATCCAATATGGTAAATAACTTAAAGTCTCTAATGATCTTTGGAGACAAAAACTGACTGACAAAGCTTTCGTCTTTAAAGTTTTCCATTGCGAAATGCAGTGTGTCTAACCAATTTTTACCGGCAAATTCAGGAAACCACTGTCTATCTTCTTCTGTGGGGTTCTCGCATATTCGCCTTATGTCTACCATCATATTGAACCCCAATGCATAAGGGTTTATTCCCGAATAAAATTTACTGTTGTAGGGGGGCTGATATACCACATTGGTATGGCTCTGCAAAAACTCAAGCATAAATGCATCGCTTAGTTTTCCTTCATCATATAGGTGGTTGAGGATGGTGTAGTGCCAAAAGGTTGCCCATCCTTCGTTCATGACCTGAGTTTGTCTTTGGGGATAAAAATATTGAGATATCTTTCTTACTATTCTTATGATTTCACGCTGCCATGACTCAAGTAAAGGGGCATTTTTCTCAATGAAATAGAGTATGTTTTCCTGTGGCTCCGATGGGAAGTGCGGTAAATTCTCTGTGTCTTCTTGTTTGCTTTTAGGAATGGTTTTCCATAATTCATTGACTTGAGATTGCAAATAATCTTCACGCTCTTTTTGACGCTTTTGTTCTTCAAACAACGAAATTTGCTGTGGCCTTTTATACCTATCTACACCATAGTTCATCAGCGCGTGACAAGAGTCTAGTAAATTTTCGACTTCCTCGATGCCGTATTTCTGTTCGCATTCGGCGACATAGTTTTTTGCAAAAACCAGATAATCAATGATAGAAGATGCATCAGTCCAGGTTTTAAATAAATAGTTACCTTTAAAAAAAGAGTTGTGACCGTAACAAGCATGTGCCATCACCAATGCTTGCATTGGCAATGTATTTTCTTCCATTAAGTAAGCAATACAGGGATCAGAGTTAATGACAATCTCATAGGCGAGCCCCATCTGCCCACGTTTATAATTTTGCTCTGTCTGGATGAACTTTTTACCATAAGACCAGTGCGCATAACCGATAGGCATACCTACACTTGAGTATGCATCCATCATCTGCTCTGCGGTGATCACTTCAATTTGATTGGGGTAGGTATCAAGCCGGTAGTGCTCAGCTACACGAGCAATTTCGGCCTGATACAGTTCTAATCTTTCAAAAGTCCAATCTGGACCATCATTTAAAGGGTTGTAGGTCATTTGCGCTTCCCCTCTTTGTTATGCTGCACCTTGCTGCTTTTGCCGATTCTTTTTAAATAACTCTCTGAAGATTGGATAAATGTCTTCTACTGAGCGTATGTGCTGCATAGCAAAATTATTATAAGCTGCAGATAGCCCTTGGTATTCTCTCCATAGGCTCTGATGTGCTCTTGTCGTGATTTCTATATAGGCGTAATAGCGCACCACTTTGAGCAGTTTATTTGCAAGGATATCGGTACAGTGTGGCGAATCATCTGCCCAATTATCACCATCGGATGCTTGTGCCGCGTAAATATTCCAGTCCCCTTGGGAATAGCGTTCTGCGACTATTTCGTCCATCAACTTCAACGCACTAGAAACGATTGTGCCACCTGTCTCTTGAGAATAAAAAAACTCTTGTTCATCAACTTCTTTTGCTTGCGTGTGATGCCGAATGTACACAACCTCAATGTCTTTGTAGGTGCGAGTTAAAAATTGATACAACAAAATATAAAATCGCTTTGCCATATCTTTTGTTGCTTGGTCCATAGATCCAGATACATCCATTAAACAAAACATAACTGCTTTGCTCGTTGGGTGTGGGCGCTTTTCATAATTTCTAAATCTAAGATCATAGTTGTCTATGAAAGGCACAGCTGCAATTCTGCGGCGTAATGTTTCTATCTCAGCTTCGATCGTTTCAATTTGATGCTGAGGTGGAACCGGTTCAGCCAATAGTTGCTCAAGCTCAGCTTCGAGCTCCTTTAAGCGGCTGCGTTTACTGGCTGTCATCGCGATCCTTCTTGCAATAGAGCCTTTCAGTGAACGCACTATATCTAAATTACTAGGCATTCCGTCATTACAGAAACCCGCTCGGTGTGTTTTCATTTGCACGAGTTTGTCTAACTGACTCTTTTGCAAGTTTGGTAGCTCCAGATCTTCGAACAAGAGATCTAAATACTCAT
Organism: Pseudoalteromonas obscura; assembly: GCF_030135505.1. Lineage (NCBI taxonomy): Bacteria > Pseudomonadati > Pseudomonadota > Gammaproteobacteria > Alteromonadales > Pseudoalteromonadaceae > Pseudoalteromonas > Pseudoalteromonas obscura. Next base: position 175,145 of record NZ_JASJUT010000013.1, on the reverse strand, counting down.
CCTTTGAAATAGAAAACACAAAGTCGTCCTGTCCCTCACCTTGATCACTGGCATTGCCTTCACCAGCGCCCCCTCCTTGACCGGAAGGTGGGCGCTGTATTTTGTCACCAGTACTAAATTGGTCATTGCCTGGATGTATATGCTCTCTATTTCCCCCTTTGCCTTGGTGAAATACAGGTTCACTGATATCTCGTTGTGGTATAGATATACTTTCTCCACTGCTAATATCCGTCACACTTCGTTTGTTTATTGCATCCGAAACCGCTTCTTTAATCTGCTTTTTATAGCGTCTTATAAAGCGCTGCCTATTAGGCGTGCTTTTGTTCTTACCGTTCAATCTTCGATCGATGAAATGTGCCATTGACCATCCTCCAATCGTTAGATTACTGTGATTTTCTAACTCTCAAATACCATTCAGAAAGTAGTCGAACCTGCTTCTGGGTATATCCTTTTTCCATCATCCGATTGACAAAGTCTTCATGTTTTTTCTGGTCTTCAGCAGACGTCTTGGCATTGAAAGAAATTACGGGCAGTAAATCTTCAGTATTTGAGAACATTTTTTTCTCTATTACTGTTCTTAGTTTTTCATAGCTAGTCCAAACTGGGTTTTCACCGTTGTGATGGGCTCTAGCACGCAGCACAAAATTAACGATTTCATTTCTGAAGTCTTTCGGATTTGAGATGCCAGCAGGCTTTTCAATCTTTTCAAGTTCCGCATTTAATGCCGCTCTATCAAAAAGCTGCCCAGTATCTGGGTCTCTATATTCCTGATCTTGGATCCAAAAGTCAGCATAGGTGACATATCTATCAAATATGTTTTGCCCGTATTCTGAATAAGACTCAAGATAAGCTGTTTGTAACTCCTTACCAATAAATTCTACATATTGAGGAATTAAGTAACCTTTTAAGTGGCTTAAATATCGCTCTTGTACTTCAGCACTAAATTGTTCGCGTTCAATTTGTTGCTCTAAGACATAGAACAGGTGTACTGGGTTGGCTGCAACTTCCGCGTGGTCAAAGTTAAAAACGCGCGACAATATTTTAAATGCGAATCGAGTGGATAAACCATTCATTCCTTCATCAACACCCGCATAGTCTCGATATTCTTGATAAGACTTTGCTTTTGGATCTGTGTCTTTCAAGCTCTCGCCATCATAGACTCGCATTTTTGAATAAATACTTGAGTTTTCAGGCTCTTTGATCCGTGAAAGCGAAGAGAATTTTGCTAACGTTTCGAGTGTTCCTGGCGCGCATTGAGCATCTTTGAGTTCACTATTTTCAAGCAGTTTCTTGTATATTTTAACTTCTTCCGAGACCCGTAAGCAGTAGGGTACTTTGACGATAAAGACGCGGTCTAAGAAGGCCTCGTTATTTTTATTATTTTTGAATGTTTGCCATTCGGACTCGTTCGAGTGAGCTAGAATAATACCGCTAAATGGCAGCGCTGAAATACCTTCTGTGCCGTTATAATTACCCTCTTGTGTTGCGGTAAGTAGAGGGTGTAGCACCTTGATAGGTGCTTTAAACATTTCTACGAACTCCATGAGCCCCTGATTTGCCAAGCATAACGCCCCAGAGTATGCATAGGCATCGGGATCATTTTGAGCAAAGTGTTCGAGCTTTCTAATATCAACCTTACCCACCAATGCCGAAATGTCCTGATTATTTTCATCACCGGGCTCAGTTTTTGCGATGGCAACTTGGTCCAAAATCGAAGGATAGCGTTTTACTACTTTAAACTGACTTATATCTCCGTTGAATTCATGGAGGCGTTTAGTTGCCCACGGTGACATGACTGTTTTTAGATAGCGTTTAGAGATCCCATATTCTTTTTCAAGTAACTCGCCATCTTCTTGTGGGTTAAATAGACTAAGTGGGTGGTCGTTGACCGGAGAGCCTTTAATTGCGTAGACGGGAACTTGTTGCATTAGGTACTTCAGTTTTTCCGCAATTGATGACTTACCGCCACCAACTGGTCCTAATAGATAGAGTACTTGTTTACACTCTTCTAATCCTTGGGCTGCATGTTTGAGGTATGAGACGATTTGTTCAATGGCATCTTCCATGCCATAAAATTCGTTGAAAGCAGGGTAACGTGCTATGACCCGATTTGAAAACAGTCGACTTAACCTCGCGTCCGTCGAGGTATCTATCATTTCAGGCTCACCGATGGCCATGAGCAACCGTTCAGGCGCACTGGCGTAAGCTGCCTTATCCTCTTTACAGATTTCAAGAAATTCAGCAATTGTGAATTCTTCTTCTTTTGCTGCTTCGTATCGGGATTGGTAATGCTCAAATATTGTCATATCAAACTCCAATAACCAGTTAAATTAAATGCGTGGGCTAAAATGCAAGGCGTACTTAAAGCTTAGTCTTGTTATTGGATATTTGCTTAAAAAATATAAGAATTTAATGTGATAGCAGTATGTGGAGGTGAAAAAAAAAGGCACCTGAGCGCCTTTTTTATTGCTTAAATTGGTACAGTTATACCCTTGTAATTAAGCTAGATTTTGGTTCGCAAAATCCCAGTTTACAAGTGACCAGAAACCTTTCAGGTACTCAGGACGAACATTGCGATAATCGATATAGTAAGCGTGTTCCCACAGGTCAACAGTAAGGATAGGAGTAACGCCTTCTTGTGTTAGCGGGGTTTCAGCATTTGAAGTGTTAACGATATCTAAAGACCCATCTGCTAGTTGAACTAACCAAGTCCAGCTTGAGCCGAAGTTGTTTACAGCTTTGTCATTAAATGCTTCTTGGAATGCGGCAAATGAACCCCATTTCGCGTTAATTAGTTCTGCTACTTTACCTTGTGCTTCGCCACCACCATTTGGCGCTAGGCTGTGCCAGTAAAACGTGTGGTTCCAGATCTGAGCTGCATTGTTAAAGATACCGCCTTCAGAGCTAACAACAACTTCTTCTAAAGTTTTGTTCGCAAAGTCAGTACCTTCTACTAGACCATTTAGTTTAACCACGTAAGTGTTGTGGTGTTTGCCGTGGTGGAACTCTAAAGTTTCTTTAGAAATATGTGGCTCTAATGCATCGATAGCATAAGGAAGTGACGGTAGTTCGAAAGCCATTTTAATCTCCATTTTTTGGTTGAGTACTCTAAATATCTAAAAAGATGCCACTTGCTTGGCACATTTCAGTACGATTTAGTGTTATATAGTGATACTATAATTCCTGAGTATTTTACTCAAGTTTTGGCAAACAGCAATGCCCGTGACCAAGACTTGTAGTGTGAATTTATCGTATGCGTTAATTTTGAGCGAAAAGTACGTGTACGAACAGATAATATCGTCATTTGAGGTATATATGGAAACCATTGATAAGATCAAACAGCAAATTGCAGAAAACCCAATTCTTCTATATATGAAGGGATCTCCAAAATTACCTAACTGTGGATTTTCTTCTCAAGCTTCACAAGCATTGATGGCGTGCGGAGAGCAATTTGCATACGTAGACATTCTTTTAAACCCAGATATTCGCGCTGAGTTGCCTCACTATGCGAATTGGCCAACATTCCCGCAGCTATGGGTTGAAGGTGAATTAATCGGTGGATGTGACATCATTATCGAAATGTTCCAAAAAGGCGAACTTCAGCCTTTGATCACTGAGACTGCTGCTAAATATAAAGAAGAAGCGGCTGAGTAATCAGTAAGAACATTTAAAATACAGTAAAAGCCCGAATGTATTTCGGGCTTTTTTATGCCTACTAAACTGACTTATCTCATTAAGACACATCCAATACGTGATATAAAACACATTACTTCTAGCGTTTTCCTCTCTAGCGTAGCCCTGCTGAGAATCAATATGCCTCAAATAAATACTTAGCATTAAAATTGTGAATATTTATTCATTTGTGTGTGGGTTTACGTTTACGTAAACTGATCTCGAGTTTTATTTTTGATTCTATTTATTAACAATTGATACCGGTGTCAAGTGTTTTTTAGGGACGGATTTTGCCGGTTTGATGCGTTGTATTAAATTTTGGTTACGTAATGGGGTCGTTGAAAAATATTCAATGTAGTGAATATTTATTCTTTTCTTTGTTGACTCGCTTTAATTTCAGCGCTAGTTTTGAATATCTGCCAGCAAATCGTCGAAGTCATTCAGCTGGCAGGTGTAGCAAGGGGAGGGGTCTATGTTATATGACTCGGCATTAGAAAAAGATAACTGCGGGTTTGGTCTTATTGCGCATACTCAAGGCCAGGCAAGCCATAAATTAATTCGCACAGCGATCACGGGTCTTGATCGCATGCAACACAGAGGTGGTATTGCTGCAGACGGCAAAACTGGTGATGGTTGCGGTTTGTTATTGCAAAAGCCTGACAGCTTTTTCAGAGCTATTGCGGCTGAAAACGACTGGCGACTAGGCAAAAATTATGCGGTTGGTATGGTATTTTTAAATGCCGATGACGTACTAGCTCAGTCAGCTAAAGATATTATTAATGAAGAATTAGAAAAAGAAACATTGAGTATTGTCGGGTGGAGAGAAGTACCAACCCAGCCTGACATGTTGGGCCCGATTGCCAAATCTCAGCTACCACAGTTTGAGCAAGTGTTTGTGAGTGCTCCTGAGGGTTGGAGACCTAAAGATTTAGAGCGCCGCCTCTATATCGCGAGGCGACGAATTGAGAAAAGAATCACAACAGATGAGCAGTTTTATATAGCGAGTTTGTCAGGCCTCGTAACTGTTTACAAAGGTCTAATGATGCCTGCAGATCTTCCAAATTTTTATCTAGATTTGGCAGATCTTCGCATGACCAGCGCTATTTGTGTTTTCCATCAAAGGTTTTCAACTAATACCCAGCCTAAGTGGCCTTTGGCACAACCGTTTAGATATTTGGCTCACAATGGTGAGATCAATACAATTATGGGTAATAGACAATGGGCACGAGCGCGCGCATACAAATTCTCATCGCCTTTACTACCTGATCTGCAATTGGCAGCACCATTTGTCAATGAATCAGGGTCAGACTCGTCGAGCTTGGATAATATCCTTGAATTGTTTTTAGCTGGTGGCATGGATATATTCCGTGCCATGCGGATGCTAGTTCCGCCTGCATGGCAAAAAAACCGCGCCATGGATGACGATCTACGTGCATTTTATGATTTTAACTCAATGCATATGGAGCCTTGGGACGGACCTGCGGGTATCGTTATGTCTGATGGCCGGTTTGCTGCATGTAACTTAGATAGAAATGGACTAAGGCCTGCTCGCTATGTTGTCACCCAAGATGGGTTTATTACCGTAGCGTCTGAAATTGGAATTTGGGATTATGAAGCAGACGAAGTTGTTGAAAAAGGCCGTGTTGGGCCCGGTGAGTTGCTTGTTGTGGATACGCTCCATGGCAAAATATGGCAGTCTAGTGAAATTGATCAAGACCTAAAAGCAAGACACCCATATCGGGCTTGGCTTGAGCAAAACGTGCAACGTCTCACGCCATTTGAGCAACTTGATGAGAAAGACGCGGGTCAGCGTGATTTTTCTGACGAAACATTGTTGACCTACCAAAAGCAGTTTGGATACAGCAACGAAGAAGTGGAACAGGTTATCAGTGTGATGGGGGCCAATGGGCAAGAAGCGACGGGCTCTATGGGAGATGACACTCCATTTGCGGTGTTGTCGCAAGGCGCACGCTCATTATACGATTACTTTCGGCAAAAGTTTGCTCAGGTAACTAATCCACCGATCGACCCATTGCGAGAAAACCATGTTATGTCGCTTGCAACTTGTATTGGTCGAGAACAGAACGTATTCAATGAAACAACAGGTCATGCAAAGCGTTTGCAGTTTGATTCGCCGATTTTAACCTATTCAGATATCAAACAGCTAACAGCTGCAGGTGACAAGCATTACCAAGTTGGTCAGGTCAATTTAAATTATGCACCTGAAGAAGGATTAGAAAATGCGCTCCGTCGCGTGTGTGACGAAGCACAACAAAAAGCCGCCAACGGATGTGTCATGATTTTGCTAAGTGATAGAGATATCACAAAAGGGTTTTTACCTATCCCAGCAGCGATGGCCGTAGGCGCAATTCAACAACGATTGGTGAATGAAAACCTGCGCTGTGACTCAAATATTATCGTAGAAACAGGCAGTGCGCGTGACCCTCATCAATTTGCGGTGTTACTTGGTTTTGGCGCAACTGCGATCTATCCCTATTTGGCCTATGAGACCTTGGTTTCTTTGTGCGATAAAGGTGTGATCAAAAAATCATATCGTGACGTGACATTGTCGTATCGGAATGCGATTAACAAAGGCTTGTATAAAATCATGTCTAAGATGGGGATCAGCACCATTGCATCGTATCGTTGTTCAATGCTATTCGAGGCGGTAGGTTTGTCTGATGAGGTCGTAAATTTATGTTTTAAAGGTGTCGTTAGCCGTATTAAAGGTGCGGATTTTGCGGACTTTGAAGCGGAAAGCAAATTGTTAAATCAGCTTGCTTTTAGCAAACGTAAATTGTTGAGTCATGGCGGTTTATTGAAGTTTGTACATGGTGGTGAGTATCACGCTTATAACCCAGATGTGGTGCAGTCGCTGCAAGTGGCGGTCAAATCGGGTAAGTACGAAGACTATCTGGAATACGCGAACATTGTAAATAACCGACCGGTTACCAATTTAAGAGACTTATTGAAACTTAAAACCTCGCAAAAAGCGATTTCAATCGACGAGGTTGAACCAGCCGAAAACCTATATAAGCGTTTTGACTCAGCTGCAATGAGTATAGGCGCACTTTCTCCAGAAGCTCACGAGGCATTGGCTATTGCCATGAATCGCCTTGGCGGTTTTTCAAACTCTGGGGAAGGCGGTGAGGATAAGTTACGCTTTGGTAATGAGAAAAACTCTCGTATCAAACAGGTTGCGTCTGGGCGATTTGGTGTAACGCCGCATTATTTACAAAGCGCTGACGTGATACAAATAAAGGTTGCTCAAGGCGCAAAACCAGGAGAGGGTGGCCAGCTACCTGGCGAGAAAGTGACGCCATATATTGCCAAGTTGCGTTATTCTGTTCCAGGTGTGACTTTGATATCGCCGCCACCGCACCATGATATTTATTCAATTGAAGATTTAGCTCAACTTATTTTTGACCTAAAACAGGTTAATCCGAAGGCAATGATCTCCGTTAAGCTCGTCTCTGAACCGGGAGTTGGCACCATCGCAACTGGTGTTGCCAAAGCTTATGCAGATCTGATCACTATCGCTGGTTATGATGGCGGCACAGGGGCGAGTCCGTTGACGTCTGTGAAATATGCCGGGTGTCCATGGGAGCTTGGGTTGGCAGAAACACAGCAAGCACTGGTCGAAAACGGTTTGCGACACAGAATTCGTTTGCAAACTGACGGAGGCCTAAAAACAGGGCTAGATATTATCAAGGCCGCAATTTTAGGCGCTGAAAGTTTTGGATTTGGCACCGGGCCTATGGTGGCATTAGGGTGTAAGTACTTACGTATATGTCACCTAAATAATTGCGCGACAGGTGTTGCAACGCAAGATGACACGTTAAGGCAGCGCCACTACCACGGGTTGCCTGAAATGGCGATGAATTACTTCAAATTCATTGCGCAAGAAGCTCGAGAGCTTATGGCCTCTCTAGGTGTAACTAAATTGACAGACTTAATTGGTCGAACGGATCTTTTAGATGTTATTGAAGGCAAAACGAGCAAACAGCAAAAGCTAGATCTGTCCCCAATTTTGGTTAAGCCCAACAACCCGAGCAAGCAGACTTTGTATTGTAGTGCAGAGAATACCTCGCATTACCGTGGAGAGCTAAACGAGTCTTTATTAGGTAAAGCTAAACAGGCAATTGATGAAAAATCTGGCACATCGCTTGTTAGTCGAATCAAAAATACGGATCGCTCCGTTGGTGCTATGTTGTCTGGTTACATTGCCGGTAAATACGGTAATCAAGGTATGGCAGCAGATCCTGTGTCGATAGAATTGCATGGTACGGCAGGGCAGTCATTTGGTGTATGGAATGCTGGTGGGTTAGAGCTAACTTTAGTTGGTGATGCCAATGACTATGTTGGTAAGGGCATGGCTGGTGGCAAGCTAGTAATAAGGCCGCCATTGGGATCTAGCTTTATGTCTCATCAAGCGACCATTGCAGGTAACACTTGTTTATATGGCGCAACAGGGGGCAAGTTATTTGCGGCGGGACGTGTTGGAGAGCGTTTTGCAGTGCGGAACTCCGGTGTACATGCGGTAGTTGAAGGGCTAGGAGACAACGGCTGTGAATATATGACGGGTGGAGTTGTCTGCGTCCTTGGCCAAATTGGCGTTAACTTTGGTGCAGGGATGACAGGCGGATTTGCATATGTGCTGGATGAAGAAAATGACATGGACAAACGTTTTAACCCAGAATTGGTGGAGGTTCTGACATTGGACAGATTACCGTCACATCAGGAGCACCTGAGAGGGTTAATAGCAGAACACTTGGAGTGCACAGGGTCAAATAGAGCAGAGCAAGTACTTGCAAACTTCGAGTTATATATTCCTATGTTTAAGTTAGTAAAGCCTAAGTCAAGTGATGTAAAGAGCTTATTAGGACACCGAGCGCGCAGTAGTGCAGAGCTAAGAGTGCAGGCGCAGTAGAGGAGGAGCTATGAGCGAAAACGTTTACCAATTTATCGATGTGCAGCGCGTTGACCCAAGAAAAAAGCCAATATCAACACGTAAGAACTCTTTTGTCGAAATCTATGAGCCGTTTTCTGGGCAGCAGGTTGACTCACAAGCAGACAGGTGCCTAGATTGCGGAAACCCTTACTGTGAATGGAAGTGCCCAGTGCATAACTATATTCCTCAGTGGTTAAAGCTGATCCGAACGGGCCGTATTATGGAAGCGGCTGAGTTGTCGCACCGCACTAATAGTTTGCCTGAAGTCTGTGGGCGTGTGTGCCCACAAGATAGATTATGTGAAGGTGCTTGTACGCTAAATGATGAGTTTGGTGCAGTTACCATCGGCAATATAGAGAAATACATCACTGATACCGCATTTGCACAAGGTTGGAAGCCGGATTTATCTTACGTCACTTGGACTGACAAAAAAGTAGCGATTATCGGCGCAGGCCCCGCAGGGCTTGGCTGTGCTGATATTTTAGTTCGCAATGGGGTTAAAGCAGTTGTCTATGACCGCAACCCAGAGATCGGGGGCTTACTCACTTTTGGGATCCCGTCGTTTAAACTTGAAAAATCAGTCATGGAAAAGCGCCGAGAGATTTTCACCGAGATGGGCGTTGAATTTAAATTAAACACAGAAGTTGGCTCTGATGTAACAATGGATGAGTTAATCGCACAATATGATGCGGTGTTTGTCGGTGTTGGCACATATCAATATATGCGCGGTGGACTGGAGAATGAGGATTCAGAACAGGTATATGACGCGTTACCATTTTTGATTGGCAATACTAACCGTGTAATGGGTTATGACGAATCTCAGCAGCCTTACATTAATATGGCTGGCAAACGTGTAGTTGTGCTTGGTGGGGGCGATACTGCAATGGACTGTGTCCGCACCTCGGTTCGACAAAATGCCAAATCCGTGATTTGTGCTTATCGACGTGACGAGGACAACATGCCCGGTTCCAAGCGAGAAGTTAAAAATGCCAAAGAAGAGGGTGTAGTTTTTCAATTTAACGTTCAGCCCAAAGGAGTTGTACTAGATGAAAAGGGCAATGTGAGCGGCGTTAAAATGGTTAAAACACAGCTGGGTGAGGCTGATGGCAATGGGCGCCGCCAAGCACAGGAAGTGGCAGGCTCTGAGCATATTATAGACGCTGACGCAGTGGTACTAGCATTTGGCTTCAAACCACACAACCTAGACTGGCTTGCGCAGTATGATGTTGAGATAAATCATTGGGGCGGAATTGTGGCGCCTGAACAAGCCGCATACACACACCAAACTAGCAATCCTAAAATATTTGCTGGAGGGGACGCTGTACGTGGTTCTGATTTGGTTGTTACTGCGATTTTCGAAGGCAGAAATGCAGCAGAAGGGATCTTAGACTACCTTGAGGTATAAGTCGCGTAATTCAAATAACCTGATACTTTGACACGAGCCCCCGCGTACTAATGCTGGGGCTTTTTTGTTTTTTAGGAACTTATCTAGTAAGTGTTATCTATTAACATTCTATTTTTCAGGATGTGTTGTCCAGAATTAACCGAGATACATTTATGGGGGGCTAGTATTAATATACCCTCTTATAGCTTGATAATATTTCGGTAATTGATTGAGGTATTTATGACACTTAAAAATACAGACACGGATTATGGCACCATCGCCAAGTGGATCCATTGGATCACCGCGATATTATTTTTGGCAGCCTATATGAGCGTATATTATCGTCAGTGGTTTACAGAAGTAAAAACCCCAGAAAATTGGACTGCATTGCAGCTGCATTTATCATTTGGCGTATCCATTATGGTTATTGTTTTGTTGAGGGTCCTGTGGAGAACATTGAATAAGCCACCTGCGCCTGAACCCGGCACGAGAGTAGAACAGTTGGCTGCGCGCGTAGGTCACCACGCTTTGTATGCCATCATGATTCTCGCACCTGTGACAGGGTATATTGGGACAGGCGCAAATACAGAGTTTTTCTTCTTGTTAGAGATCCCTAAATTCGAGGATACAGCTCTATTTCACTACTTTGTCATAGATGGCCTAGGGCTTACCTTTAAGGAATTTGAGAAGCCCATTGACTTTATCCACAAAGATATCCTCGGCGCATGGTTAATTTGGTTACTAATAGCAGGTCATGCAGGCGCTGCACTTTTTCATCACTATGTGAAAAAAGATCGGACACTGAAAAAAATGACATCCAGTGCACCATAAATAAATTACGTGAGTGATATAGACAAGAGATATCACCCCGCATGTATATTGTTTTAGCAGCTTTGCACACTCAGCAGCTCCTTCGCGCTGGCTCTGGTGGTGTCACTGACACTGTCCCCACCAAGCAATCGGGCTATCTCATCTACGCGTTGGTGCATATCCAATGGCACCATAGAGGTATATGTTTGCGCATTGTTGACTGCTTTTTGGACAAAAAACTGTTGGTGACCACTGCAGGCTACTTGAGGTAAGTGTGTTACACAAATGACTTGTGTGGAGTGGCCTAGTAACCTTAATTGTTTACCAACTTGAGAGGCGGTAGGCCCTGAAATCCCGACATCTACTTCATCGAATATTAAAGTTGGTGTAGTGACCTTATTAGCAATAATCACCTGAATTGCGAGGCTGATCCGTGATAGCTCACCACCAGAAGCCACCTTCGCAAGGGCCTGCATTGGTTGCCCGGGGTTCGTTGACACTAAAAACTCGATGTTATCCATGCCAAGCTCATTGGGGCGTCTGTCGGCGTCTTTACTCAATTCGATGGCAAATCGGCCATTTTCCATTGAAAGCTCGTGCATACTTTGGGTGATCAGTGTATTTAATGTGCCAGCGGCATTGGCTCTGCTGTCACTCAACTGGCTTGCTGAGATATGGTATGCATGCAAGGCTTCCGCTATTTCGTGTTCTAAGTCGTCGATGCGTGCATTATCTGAACAAATGTTGTCTAGCTCTTGTTTTAAGGCTAAATGATGTGACGCGAGTTGATCTGGTTGAATTTGATGCTTTCTAGACAGTGCCATTGCCTGTGTGATCCGCTCCTCGATCTCTTGCAGTCTAATTGGATCTTGCTCAACGCTTTCTCCATAGCTGCGGATCTCTCGGCAAGCTTCTTCCAGCTGAACAGCGGCTTCACTTAGCATCTGGCTAATACCTTCAAGTGATTTGTCTAACGTACTTAGCTCGCTGAAAGTTTGCACGCTATGTTGCAATTGACCAAGTACTGTTTGGTCGTCTTGCTCGTATAAACTCATTAGCTCTCTTTGCGAGCTCTCTACCAAAGTTTGTGCGTGGCTCAAACGGTTGTGCTCGGCTTCAATTTGTTCAAATTCGCCTTCTTGCAAAGCAAATTCATCAAGCTCCTCAACCTGATACTCTAACAATTGTTTTTTAGCTGCTTGGGCTTGCTGTTGTTTGAGTAAATTAGCGTGTTCTCTTTGTAATTTATGGTAGTGGTTATATTGCGCTTTAACTGCGCTGAGAAGATTTTGGTGTCCAGCGTAAGCGTCTAATAAACCAAGTTGATGTTCTGGTTTGAGAAGTAATTGGTGAGCGTGTTGGCCGTGAATGGCAATGAGCATTTGCCCTAGTTCTTTGAGCTGAGCTGCGGTCACGGATGAACCATTAATAAAACTTTTACTGCGGCCGTTACGGGTGACCACGCGCCGTAAAATGCAATTTTGTTCTTCATCATCGAGCAAAAGTTCTGAAAGGAATTTTTGTGCTTGTGGTAAATTGCGAATATCAAATTGAGCTGAAATTTCCGCTTTACTGCTTTCTGGGCGGATAGCATTTGCATCTGCGCGTTCACCAAGACAAAGGGATAGGGCATCAATGGCGATTGATTTACCAGCACCGGTCTCACCTGTGATGGCTGTCATGCCAGAACGCCAATCAATGTTGAGTTCGCTGACTATGGCAAAGTTTTTAATTTGCAAACTGGTAAGCATGCTGTATATCCAAACAGTATTTTACTGTTAATCTATACAGCATTTATGCAAAAATCAACTTTTAATTGATTATATCGGCCGTTTGTCTAGGCTGAGATGAAGCATGTTCATCATCATTGTTAGACGCAATTTTCTCGTCGGAATCCACTTCAACTTCATGTTCAATTTTCTCATGAGTATCAGGAGTTTGAATACGAGAGATTAGTGCGGGGAGTATCTCTACATAAAAGTTTTTATTGTACGCTATACCAGCTGATGGCAGCTCAGCGGCAAATAAAAACAGCTGTTCACTCAATAACTCGACATTATCGTTGCTACGGCACTTGTTGAGCTCTGAGCCTATTTGGCTCAAAAGGTGCTCACTGACTTTTTCTAGACGCGCCAAGTTTTCTTCGTTGTGTGATTGCACAACAAAAAAGTTACTGACGATGGCGTTAAACTTAGGTGCGTGCTTTGGCCTAATCAGTTTACAGTCTACGTACTCTGCTATTTTTCTTTTATATAACGACGAGATATCTTTCACACGCTCATTGAAAATTTTTTTCTCAGCGTCACGGGCTTTTTGTCGATTGTTCTCAATAACCATGTAAACACCAAGGATAGTGATGAGCAACACTATCGATACAAACACTATGTAACTCATGTTGTATTACTTTTCCCTAAATTAGAAAATAAATCTGCTCTATTCTGCTTAACTAATTGGCTTTAGTAAAGCCTACTGCCCCAATTTAGTTTTTCTCTAAGAACATGGTAGTAGGAATAGCTAGTAGGATGAATAAGTCTTAGCTTTTGGGCTGCTTTTTTAATCACCACTTCATCGCCTGGAAGTAAGGCCAGCACCACGTGACTATCACAGCTAACCTGTAAGCTAGCTGTGTTTTCAGGACTGAGCTTGAGTTTAACTTGTTTGTTGGCATCTACGACTAGAGGGCGGCTGGAAAGTGTATGAGGAAACATAGGAACCAGTGCCACTGCATTTAACTCTGGCGTTAGAATGGGGCCACCCCCTGACAATGAATAGGCTGTTGAGCCGGTGGGTGTTGTGACAATCAAGCCATCAGAGCGCTGTGAAAACACAAACTGCTCGTCAATGAAAGCTTCAAATTCAATCATATGGGCCACTTTGTCGGCATGTAAAACCGCTTCATTAACAGCTAAGTTCGCACTTTTGAGTTGCGCATGGCGGTAGACTTCCACTTCGAGTAGGAAGCGATGTTCTTCAACAAATTGACCGCTGAGTACTTGTTCTAGTGCAGGTTCGAAGTCATGTGGATTTAAATCAGTTAAAAATCCAAGGTTACCCCGGTTAACCCCAATAACGGCGACGTCAAACCGTGCGAGTACACGGGCTGCGCCAAGCATATTTCCATCTCCTCCAACGACGACGGCTAGATCACATTTCTCGCCTAACTCTACGAGATCAAGCAACTGGCAGTCTTGCAGCACATCAAGTTGCCTGCCTGCACGGCGCTCTACAAAAACTTCATAACCTAGCGCTTGCAAAAAAGTGTAAAGGCGATGTAAGGTCTGAGCCGCGCCGTCATGATTCGGTTTGCCTATAAGGCCGATGGTGTTAAATGGAGTGCTCATTTTTAACGCAAATCCTTGGTGTGTAATCTCACCCAAGATTATCTTAAAATTGAAGCGCTTGAAACTTTGAAATTCACCCCAACATAAATAATTATGAAATTAAGTGCTCGTGATAAACAAGTTTTCTCGGCTGTAATGACACTTTACTGTAATGGTGAAGGACTTCCGGTCGCGTCCAGTAAAATTGCCAAGATGAAAGGTATGGCCATTTGTTCCGCGACTGTGCGCAACGCCATGGCTCGATTAGAAAATCAGGGGTTATTATTTTCTCCCCACACATCGGCTGGGCGAGTGCCTTCAGATATAGGCATCAAATACTGGTTACAAGAGTATTTTGAATTAGATACCATTGCGACCTACTGGCAGCCAGAACAAGAGCAGTTGGTTACTTTGGCGCATTCACTGAGTCAGCATTATCAGGTGTGTTGTGTCGTAGGGTTACCTCAAGTAAGCAGCCAAAAAGTGTTTCGTGTCGAAGTATTAGACTTTGATCGCAAACATTGGCTTGTTCTACTTATCGATAAAGCTGGGCAATCGCAGAATATTTGTATCAATAAGCCCGCAGATAACTCTGATGAAATTCGATATCAATTTGCACTTTGGATGAATACCGTATTTAGTCAGCAAACCCTCAAAGAAGGGTTGCATCGTATGCGCGCGATGGCCAATAGTGCCATGCCCAATTGTCGAGAATTGTTATCTCAGTGGACACGTGAGCTTAGCCTTCAATTGGGGACTGATAACAGCATTGTGGTTGGTGAGCGCCATATATACAATCGCCTAGAGCAGGGCAATGATGTCAGTCTGGGCGTGCCGTTTTTGCACCAAGTTGAAGATAAACTCGCTTTTCGTGATGGTCTTTCAGTGTTGCTTGGGAGCGACATTGATGCCGACAGTTTATCGCGGTACGTGATTTTAAGTGTCCCATATTTTATGGACCAAGAATATCAAAGCCGTTTTTGTGTCGTGTGTCCTTCAGAGGCGCCAATTGAGTCAATAATTGACGAATTTAGCCGTATCGAGCAAAAAGACTCTTGAAACTAAAAAATCAATCCCCATAATTACGGCAGTTGTAAAGAATCGGAGATTAACTTTCATGTCTGAGCAGACAAAAGCACCAGAGCAGGAACAAGAAACTGCACAAGAAGAAGTAGTAGAACAAGCTGCTGAAGCGCAAGCACAGGAAGAAGCGCCACAGTCTGAACAAGGCGAAGTGAGCCCTGAAGAAGAAATTGCTGGTTTATACGCTGAGCTTGAAGCTGCAAAGCAAACGATTGAAGGCCAAAAAGACGGCGTAGTACGCGCTGCGGCAGAAGTCGAAAATATGCGTCGCCGTGCGGCACAAGATGTTGAGAAAGCACATAAGTTTGCACTTGAGAAATTCTCAAATGAATTACTACCAGTGATTGACAATCTTGAGCGCGCAATCGAATTTGCTGATAAAGAAAATGAAGCGACAAAATCAATCCTAGAAGGGATTGAGATGACCTTAAAGAGCTTTTCAGAAGCTTTGGGTAAGTTTGGTGTTGAAGCGGTTAACCCTCAAGGCGAAACTTTCTCTCCAGAGTTCCACCAAGCGATGTCAATGCAACCAAGCAATGATGTAGCGCCTAATACAGTGCTGGCGGTTATGCAGAAAGGCTATACCTTAAATGGTCGTTTATTACGCCCAGCAATGGTAATGGTATCTAAAGCTGCTGAGTAACGTACTAAATTAATCTAAAAGTACGTTTTTAGTCGTTAACAATTATATAAAAGGGCTGCCAATTAGTTGGTGGCCCTTTTGTATAGTTACTCGAGCAAATACGCGCTCAAGGATGTGTCGTAAAATGAAAAAGTTAACTTTTATAGCATGCACTCTTTTAGCAATGGTAGGTTATTTTTTTTTACAAGAAGCGCCTTCCGATAAACAAGATCCATTCATTGGGCTTGTATCAAACAATCAGCAGCAAGAAGAAGCATTAAGGCTCAGCCAACGGCACTTTGCATCTCAAAAGCTCAAAGAGCTAACCATCGCGAATGCGCAGTGCAAAAAATCTCAAAAAGACTTTGGCAGTCAAGTACAAAGTGTTCACGATATCCTCATTCGCGCTTTAGAGCATGAGCTCAGAAACGGCAAAACGATGCAAGAACTGCTGCGTTACTCGGGCCAATACAACGGGTTCTATAGCAGTTATAAGGATTTACTGCGCGAGGCTGTGTTTAATATTGAAAAGGATAAGTACCAATACACTAGCGCTATTGATATTTTGTACGAATGGGATGGTCTATCTGTCATTGAAGGTTTTTCTACTATCAAATCACCCTTAATTGTCGAAGCTTTGAAATTATTTGAAGAGCATGCAGAGGGCATGAAATTACCATTCCAACTAGCCAGTGAAGTAGACAACTCGGTACTTTACGCCCTTGTTGAAAACGAACGTCATTTTAATACCTATTTAGAGTCACCGCTAAGCGTCGGGGGGAGTACTGTCGTTTCACCCTCTATTTTGTTTTCGCTCGCTGCTGGTAACTTAAACATTGACGAATTTAAGCAAGTGATTGCATCAAAATCTTTTACTGTGAATGACGTTGCTGTGGCTGTGACAAACAATATGCCATATGAACATATTGAAGCAATGCTGTCACAGACAGTATCTATAGGCACTATGCCATTGGCAGTGCAAAGCCATGATGACTTTTATGGCAATTTTTATGGCAATTTGGCTGATGTGGCAGCGTCGGTGCACAATGTGAAGCTGCTCAAGCTATTAGCAAGTTATAATGTTGAACCTTCAAACGAGCCCGGTGTAATTAGTGGGCTGGACATCGCAATAGCGAATTTGCCAAACCAGCCAGAGGACTACGCCGATTTGGCAAGCTTTGACAGTAAATACGTTGATACCATCAACTACTTGGTGCAAAAAGGCTTTAAAGCACATGGTGCTCATATTCAGTTTGAAGAGTTGGACTACTTTTTCTTTTCAGCGACTTATGGTGCTAGATTGAGCAGTCATGATGTATTGTCTCCGGAGCTTAAACAGGCGCTACGTGGGGTCAGTTTAGTTGAAGAACATGAGTATATACAGGGCGATAGAGAAAAGGATGACTCACTTATATCAAAGGCCATTGAGGCGATGGAGATCAGCAAAAAAGTTGTGCAGGACCAATCTAAGCAGTGCGCTGAAATCCGACAGGAATTGTTAACAGCAGAGGGGTTTTCAGACTCAAGGGAAATATATGATTTATTTGATAGGCTCGAAAAAGAGCAAGAAAATATCGCTGCCAGATTACATGACATAGATCCGGTTTTGGTAGACATTTGGTGGGACAAACGATTTGATTCAAGTATGGACCAAAGTAGTGATTTTATAGCAATGCTGCGTGACCAAGCATTCCAGCAGGCGTTTGAATACAGCACATCTAAAACGTTGAGTGAATATGAAACCAATGCACTATTATATGTACTGGTGCACAGTAACGTGGATGCACTTTCTATTTGGCGGGCACGAGTTGAACAGATCGCACCAACCAATTTAATGGTGTTTAAACACTTGTCTATCAATCATTGGCAATGGCTACGTAGTGAGCGGTTTGACTTTACTATCAAAGATAAGTTTGAAAAGGGGCTATTTGTCCCCGCCGCATTGAATTCTTCTGACGCGATCAAGCTTTTACTTGAGCTAGGTATGTCACCAAATTTTGATATGTTAGGTTTAGATGTGTTGGACGTATTGCTCGATGAAAGTTACAACAAAGGCAAACTACATGACAGTTTGGCCGATATAATCCCGTTTGTAAAAAAAATAGAGCGCAGCCATTTTGCGAGAGTTGCGAGACTCAAGCAATTCTTCCCTAAAGAATATGAAAAACTGCTCAAGCTAAATCATCATTTTTCGGTTGCCGAAGGTACATTGATCAATAAGTTTAAATCTCAGTTGTAAGCAGGTAGACAACAAAGGGTTGTAAGTCGAGTTGTTGTTTCTAGTCAAATTCATATGTTGTAGTTTATTATTGAATTTAAATTGCGAGCCAATAAAACGTAGGAAGTATTATGAAACGAGTAGTCGCTTGTATCTTGGCAGCTGCGCTGCTGAGTGGGTGTAAAACGTCACCAACGGGGAGAACGCAAATAATGATGTTCCCCGAGCATAAAATGAACGAATTGGGTGCGGCGAGCTTTGATCAGATTAAAACAGAGCAGCCTGTCGAAGCTAATACAAGAACCAATCAATATGTTAGATGTATTGCAGATGCACTAATCGCTCAACTGCCAAATAAATATGCTCAGCAAAATTGGGAAGTTGTGGTATTTAAAGATGACAGCGCTAATGCATTTGCTTTACCGGGTGGGAAAATAGGCGTACATACAGGGTTGTTAAAAGTCGCTAAAAATCAGCATCAATTGGCGGCAGTGATGGGCCATGAAGTAGGACATGTAATTGCACAACACGGCAATGAGCGCATGACGCAAAGCAGCTTTTTGCAAGCAGGTTTACAGGTGAGCAATGCGGTATTAGAAATGAATGATGTACAGTACCGCAACGCCATTATGCAAGGACTTGGGGTTGGTGCGCAAGTTGGCGTGGCACTGCCATTTGGCCGTGCGCACGAAAGTGAAGCCGATATTATTGGCCTTGAACTCATGGCAAAGGCAGGGTTTAAACCCCAGGGGTCAGTTGAGCTTTGGCAAAATATGGAAAAACTGGGCGGGGATAGGCCTATGGAATTTTTATCGACTCACCCATCTCCTGACAACAGAATAGAAAAGTTAAATGGTAAAATGGCTGAAGCCAACAGTTTGTTTAGAGCGGCTCAGCAAAAAGGGTTAAAGCCACAGTGTAAGGTGTAATCGATATTGGCAAAGGCGAAGCAGTGCTTTGCCTTTGCCACAAATTAGATCTGTGTATAAAAGTTCATTCCCAACTCATCCAATACCACAAATAGCCGCAGATCTAATTCTAACTGATGGTAATCTGGCTCCATATTACAGCACAAGTTGTAAAATGCTTTGTCGTGATCAGCATGTTTAAAATGGGCTAACTCATGCACGATTAAGGCGCGTAATATTGCTTCTGGCGCATATTTTAGCTGGTTGTTTAATGCGATATCGTAGCGCGTTTTTAGCTTTTGACCATGGCGGTGCTGCTTATGAGTATGAGTACCGAGCGTGCCTTTCATCATATCTGTATGTTTGTTAAAGCTGACGTTATTTAATCGTGGTGTATTTTTCAAATAACGCTGTTTTAAGGCCGTACAATATTGATACAGGGCCTGTTGATTTTGCAATTGATGGCCCGATGGATATTTACTTTTGAAATAAGGCTGTAATTTCTCATCTGTTATCAGTGTTTTCACCTGAGCTTGCAAACTGTCGGGGTAGTGTTGGAAATACTTTAATTGTTGCATATTTTGCGCTTGGAACATGGCCATTTTAAACGTATTCTATCGCGTGATTATAACGCAAGGAAAAGAGTAAATGTATAAGGCGAGTTGTTTATGCAATGCGGTTCAGCTAGAGATCAATGGACCCATTGAAAGTATTATTCACTGTCATTGTTCCCTGTGCAGAAAGTCGAGTGGCACGGCCTATGCGACCAATGGTTTTATTGCGACATCTTCATTGAAAATAGTAACGGGTAAGGAGTTGATCCAATCCTATGCCTTCAAGCCCGGTAGGCTGAGACATTTTTGCAGTCGCTGTGCTTCTCCATTGTTTAGTTCAAACGCAGATTTACCTGAAAAGTTGCGCCTCAGGCTTGGGGTATTAGATTCGGATATTGAAGAGCGACCCGGATCACATAACTTTGTGTCGTCAAAAGCCAATTGGGACGAAATAAATGCCCAGATCCCGCACTATGACGAATTTGAACCAGCTCGAATGAAAGCAAAGTAATTTGGTTTTTGAAAAGGTGAGTGCAATGCACTCACTCAACATTAGTAGTCAGTTTCCATCGTGCAGCAGTCTGAAGCACGAGAATTACCACCACTTGGGCCTAAGGCCACTTGGCAGCAGTCTGATGCACGTGAATTGCCCCCAGTCTGACCGCCAGCAACTTCGTTAGTTTGGGCTTTTGGTAGACGTACTTTATCGAAAGATAGAGTTTTCACTTGTTTTTTCTGTAGTTTGAGTATCATGGTTAGTCCTTCTTTATTTTTATAAAATCCAATTTCACCATGCCAGCCTAAACGTGCCCTGTCAAATTTCAGAGCAATGATTGCTGTTTGGGTTGTTGCTCTGCAGGAAAAGGTCGCAGCACTTTGTGTTCAATACCTAAATCTTGGATAAACTGCCTTGCAAGCAGCGGCGCGTCGTAATTATCCGCAGTATGGAAAAAAACGATGGGTTCTTTCCCTTCTGCTATCCACGTATCAATCTTTTTGAGCCAAGGCTGATAAAAAGGTCGATTATGCTCAAGCACAGAGCAGCCAACAAAGCGCAACATAGGGCGATTGCCCGTAGCAATCACGTTGACAGGTACTCGCGGCTTTTTACGCTGTGCGTCTTCAATGGCTGGTGTACTCGGCGCTTCACTAAATAGCGGACGTGTATCCATCATGATGCGGTTAATGCCGTTACTCATCAAAAATTGATTTAAGCGCCTTTCATTATCATCTTTTCGAAAAAACGCTAAATTGCGAACTTCTACGCCAAGGCATAATTCACGCGGTAGTTGCGCAATGAAGCTTTGTATTCTCGACAGGTGTTCCGGCCCACAGCTTGCTGGCAGTTGCAGCATGACCATACCTATTTTATCAAACAGCGGCGCGAATAAGTTCAACCATGTATCTAGCTCTTTTTGACAATTTTGCAGCGCCAACTCGTGAGAGATGAGTTTTGGTAGTTTAAAAGTAAATTTAAAGTCATCAGGTACGGTGTTTTTCCACTGCATTACGGTCTCTGGCTTTGGGTTTGCGTAAAAGCTGGTATTGCCTTCGACACTATTGAACATAGTTGCGTATTCGCTGAGCATATTTGCATTGCTGCAATGTTGACTAAAGAAACGTCCTTTCCAGTGCGATGAGCTCCATTGTGGGCAACCTAAATACAACATAGTTATCTTCGTTTGTGCTTTTTTTTGAGTTTATCAAATTGAGAGTACCTAAAAAAATCAACTTTGCGAAGATTCCTTGCTTTATAAGGATGACAAAGCCCCCCAGTTTTATATAATTGGCGATTATTTTTGTTAATTACGATAGCGATAGGCTGGAAAGCACTTTTCATACAGGCCTAAGCAAATAGGAACTATATGCGCTCTATATACTGCGGAAATTTAAATAAAGACCACGTAGGTCAAGAAGTCGAATTATGTGGTTGGATCAACAAGCGCCGTGACTTAGGTGGATTAATTTTCGTCGACTTAAGAGATCGCGAAGGTTTGGTGCAGGTTGTTTTTGACCCAGAAGTTGAAGGCTTGATGGATGTTGCGAATACGCTGCGCCAAGAGTTTTGTGTAAAAGTGACAGGTAGTGTTCGTGCAAGACCTGACAGTCAAGTTAATAAAGATATGGCGACAGGTGAAGTTGAAATCCTGGGCACAGGCCTTGAAATCATTAACCGTTCTGAACCTTTACCGCTAGACTTCAATCAGCAAAATTCAGAAGAGCGACGTCTAAAGTACCGTTACTTAGATCTACGTCGTTTAGAAATGAGCGATCGAATTAAACTACGAGCGAAAGCATCGAGCTTTGTTCGTCGTTTCCTAGATACCAATGATTTCTTGGACATTGAAACGCCTGTTTTAACCAAAGCAACACCAGAAGGCGCGCGTGATTACTTGGTACCGAGCCGTGTACACAAGGGCAGCTTTTACGCATTACCTCAATCTCCACAGCTGTTTAAACAGTTGTTGATGATGTCTGGTTTTGACCGTTATTACCAAATCGTGAAATGTTTCCGTGATGAAGACTTGCGAGCGGATAGACAGCCAGAATTCACACAGATAGATTTAGAAACGTCATTTATGACCTCTGATCAAGTACGTGAAGTAACTGAGCGCATGATCCGTGAAATGTGGCAAGAGCTACTGAATGTGGACCTTGGTGAATTCCCTACGATGCCATATGCAGAAGCAATGCGTCGTTTTGGTTCAGACAAGCCTGACTTACGTAACCCATTAGAGCTTATCGACGTTGCTGATATCGTTAAAGATGTCGAGTTTAAAGTGTTAGCTGGTCCTGCGAACGACGAAAAAGGTCGCGTAGCTGTATTAACAGTACCGGGCGGTGCAGAGCTATCTCGTAAGCAAATCGACGAGTATACAAAATTTGTCGGTATTTACGGCGCGAAAGGCCTTGCTTGGATGAAGGTAAACGACCGTGAAGCAGGTATGGAAGGTGTACAATCACCAATCGCTAAATTCTTAAACGAAGACGTGATCAGCGCTTTGCTAGAGCGCACCAATGCACAAACTGGCGATATCATCCTATTTGGCGCGGATAAGCGTAACGTTGTAAATGAAGCAATGGGTGCATTGCGTTTGAAAGTAGGTTTGGACAGAGAGATCACTGATCTTAACAAGTGGGCACCGCTTTGGGTTGTTGACTTCCCGATGTTCGAAGAAGATGACGAAGGTAACTTGCATGCTGTACACCATCCATTTACGGCGCCAAAAGATATCAGTGCACAAGAGCTAGAAGCAAACCCAGCTGCAGCGATTTCAGATGCGTACGATATGGTACTTAATGGCTATGAAGTCGGTGGCGGTTCAGTTCGTATCCACAACAATGAAATGCAGCAAGCGGCATTTAGAATTTTAGGTATTGAAGAGCAAGAACAACAAGACAAGTTTGGTTTCTTACTCGATGCATTGAAGTATGGTACACCGCCACACGCTGGTTTGGCATTTGGCCTTGACCGTCTTGTGATGTTGCTATGTGGTACAGATAACATTCGTGATGTGATTGCATTCCCTAAAACAACTCAGGCATCTTGTTTGATGACTAATGCGCCAAGTGTTGCAAACCCAGATGCATTAACTGAGCTTGCGATTGCAGTGCAAGCACAACAAGCACAAAGTGAAGAGCAGTAAGCACTGACCTTCTTTGAAAAGGCGGCTTTAATAGCCGCCTTTTTTGTTTAACACTGGAAATCCATACAGTATTTTGGCATGATGTTGAAAAAAGCAAAGAGGGCAGTGCCTTGGCAGTTATTTTGGGCATAGACCCTGGTTCGAGGTTTACAGGTTACGGCGTGATTGAGCATCAAGGTGCAAAATTTAAGTACCTTGGTAGTGGCTGTATAAAAGTTGGAGAGCATGATTTTCCAACACGGTTAAAAATGATCTTTCAAGGTATAAGCCAATTGATAGAGCAATTTTCACCGGACAGCTTTGCGATAGAGCAAGTATTTATGGCGCATAACCCCGACTCTGCATTAAAGCTTGGTCAAGCGCGAGGTGCAGCCATTGTAGCTGCGACGATGCAAGATGTCGTTGTCCATGAATATTCTGCGAGACAAATCAAGCAAGCAGTGGTTGGTACTGGTGGTGCAAACAAAACTCAGGTTCAAGAAATGGTTAAACGCATTTTAAAGTTACCCGGTACGCCACAAGCAGATGCCGCAGATGCTTTAGCGATTGCAATTTGTCATGCCCACTCTGAACAAAACTTAATTCGTTTGGCAGGTAATGCTAAGAAAACAGTTCGTGGAAGGTTAAGATAATTATGATAGGTAAATTAAGTGGTACTTTATTAGAGAAGCAACCGCCAGAAATTTTGATCGATGTAAATGGTGTGGGCTATGAAGTACAAATGCCAATGACTTGCTTCTACGAGCTGCCAGGTACAGGCCAACCAGCTGCAATTTTCACTCATTTTGTTGTTCGAGAAGACGCACAGCTGCTTTTCGGCTTCAATCATAAAACTGAACGCGCGCTATTTAGAGAGCTGATAAAAGCCAATGGAGTGGGGCCTAAATTAGCTTTGGCGATTTTGTCAGGGATGTCGGCTGAGCAATTTGTGCATTGTGTTAATCAAGGTGATGCGTCTACACTGGTTAAGATCCCGGGAGTGGGGAAAAAAACCGCAGAGCGCCTAGT
The DNA here is from genome assembly GCF_030135505.1 of Pseudoalteromonas obscura. Classification (NCBI taxonomy): domain Bacteria; kingdom Pseudomonadati; phylum Pseudomonadota; class Gammaproteobacteria; order Alteromonadales; family Pseudoalteromonadaceae; genus Pseudoalteromonas; species Pseudoalteromonas obscura. The sequence goes on along the minus strand of NZ_JASJUT010000013.1, from coordinate 150,968 downwards.
CTTAGAAATGAAAGACAAGTTGAAAGACTTTGGTCATGACTTGTTCACGCCATTCAGTGACAATGCCGTAATTCCACCTCAGGACAACCCGACTGTGGGTAACTTACCTGCGGATGATGCAATTGCTGCGCTGGTGGCTTTAGGCTACAAAGCCGCGCAAGCACAAAAAGCAGTTAAAGCAGTGAAAGGCGAAGGTTTAGATACAGAAACCATTATTAAAGAAGCCCTTAGATCTATGATGTAATTATGATAGAAGCAGACAGACTAATAGAACCTGAAGTTCAAGGTAATGAAGAGCAAATTGATAGGGCTATTCGCCCCAAGCTACTGAGCGACTACACTGGACAGCCTCATGTTAAGCAGCAAATGGAAATCTTTATTGAAGCGGCACGATCGCGAGATGAAGCGTTAGACCATTTGTTGATATTTGGACCTCCTGGGCTTGGCAAAACGACCCTTGCCAATATTGTTGCCAATGAATTGGGTGTAAACATAAAGACAACTTCAGGGCCCGTGCTTGAAAAAGCAGGGGATCTGGCAGCGATGCTGACAAACCTTGAAGAAGGCGATGTTTTGTTTATCGATGAGATACATCGCCTAAGCCCGCAAGTTGAAGAAATTCTGTATCCGGCAATGGAAGATTATCAGCTAGATATCATGATAGGAGAAGGGCCTGCTGCGCGTTCAATTAAGTTGGACCTACCGCCTTTTACCTTGGTGGGAGCAACAACTCGTGCTGGTTCTTTGACGTCACCGCTGCGAGACCGCTTTGGTATCGTGCAAAGGCTTGAGTTTTACTCGGTCGATGATTTATCACAAATTGTTAGCCGCTCAGCACACTTTTTAAATCTAGAAACAACAGAAGAAGGTGCGCGTGAAGTTGCTAAAAGGGCACGCGGTACGCCGAGGATCGCCAACCGTTTATTGCGACGAGTGCGTGACTTTGCTGATGTCAAAGGTGATGGCAGTGTGGACAAGCGCATTGCAAACCAGGCACTCGATATGGTGGATGTCGACAAATGTGGTTTCGACTATATGGACAGGAAGTACTTACTGGCAATTATTGAGAAGTTTACAGGTGGCCCTGTTGGTCTTGATAATCTAGCCGCAGCAATAGGGGAAGAAAAAGAAACCATTGAAGATGTTATAGAGCCATACCTTATCCAGCAAGGGTTTATTCAGCGTACGCCAAGAGGACGTATTGTTTCAGACCGAGCTTATCTACACTTTGACCTTTCCAAAGATTAACTCTTATCAAGCCATAGTTTTTACTGTGGCTTTTTTCTTTGCGCGCGTTATTTCCTAGCAACCCCAAATTTTAGGCAAAAAAAAGCCCGCACATGTGTGCGGGCGAAAACAACAAGTTGAAGGAAGTAATCCAGGGAACTGATGAGTCTGTTAAGGTTTTATCCAAAAGTTTCTCATCAAAAGCAACAGAGTAAATCAGAACTCTATCACTCGGTAACTGGCTTTGCATTGCGTTAAGCAGTGCGCTCAGTACAGGGTGTATATTAGAGATATTCTGGTTCGTTATCAAACTAGAAAAATTGCAACTTTCGAATAAAAAAAACTAATGTGAAATGATCTTATCAGTTCTTACATTGTCGAAAGGTTGCTATATTACCATTTGTAAATATATGAAATATAAGGTTTTGTACTATTTATGCGCAAAATGTAAATATTAGATAATCTGTTGTTAATTGGTATTACCAATGTGTTTTTGAGCATTTATTCGCGCAAAGTGAATAAATCCTTGTATTTATGCAGGGCGAGTAAATATTTACGCTCCTTGTCAAGGCGAAGAATAAAAATGTTAATAAAACAGCAAAAGCAACAAACCAAATGGATTTAAGTGAAAAATATCCTTATTTAAGAGCCTAAGTGTCGTCGGATGAGCCATTGTGTTATTTATCGACATTTAAGCTAATTTTATAGCTTTGACGTTGTAAGGCATTATTTGTGTGGTTAAACTACCTGAACCTTTTGTCGTGCTTGAAGTCTATCTGTTGAAAGGCGCCATGCCGGGTACACAATATTATTAGGAGTGTTAAAACGTGGAATCGGGTTTAAATTTCATCGATCTAATTTTAGAAGCCAGTGTGTTGGTTCAACTTGTTATGTTGACGCTAGTCGGCATGTCCATCGCCTCATGGGCGATTATATTCCAGCGCCGTTCTGTGATTGCTGAAGCACAAAGTGATGCCCGTAAGTTTGAGCAACAATTTTGGTCTGGTATGGACTTAGGTAAGTTATATAATGAAATCACTGCACGTTCAGGCAGCTCGAAAGGGTTGGAAGCTTTATTTGTTGCTGGGTTTAAAGAGTTTGCAAGACATAAGAAGAATAACACAGGCTCAGCAAATATGATTCTAGATGGCACACATCGTTCGATGCGCGTGGCGTTATCGCGAGAAGTAGAAAAGCTAGAGTCGAGTTTGTCTTTTCTTGCTACAGTTGGATCTATCAGCCCGTACATAGGTTTATTTGGTACTGTATGGGGTATCATGAACGCGTTCATCGCTTTAGGTAATGTTAAACAGGCAACTCTGCAGATGGTTGCGCCGGGTATCGCAGAAGCACTGATCGCAACAGCAATGGGGCTGTTTGCTGCAATCCCTGCGGTGATGGCGTACAACCGTTTTGCAAAACATGTAGAAAAGTTGGAAGTAAACTATGCCAATTTTATGGAAGAGTTTGCCAATATTTTACATCGTCAAGCAGCCACTTTAGTGGAGAGCAAAACCAATGTATCAGCCTAAAAAAAGAAGACCGGTTGCAGAGATCAATGTAGTTCCCTACATTGATGTCATGTTGGTGTTGCTGATCATCTTTATGGCAACAGCGCCGCTTATCACCCATGGTGTGAAAGTGGATTTACCCCAAATGCAAGAGTCTGACTTGGTTGAAACCCAAGATGCGCCGCCAATTATCGCCACCATTGATGCTGAAGGGAAATATTACGTGTCTGTAGGCACAAACCCAGAAGCGCCAATGGATGCCGTAGAAGTCGCAGCGGTTATTAAGCTTAAATTACAACAAAACCCTGATACGCCTGTAATGATTAAAGGCTCGGGTCGTGTGTCGTATCAAGAAGTTTTACTGCTAATGGATTTTTTGAAAAATGCAGGGGTGCCATCTGTGGGGCTAATGACAAAATCATTCGAGGATAATTAATGGATGCGTTAACAAGCGGAATTATCAAGTCGTTTCTGCTTCACTTTGCGTTAGCCGGTATGTTGTTCGCGTCGGCTAACCTACAAATGTCAAAGCCCACGGTCATGCAAGTGCAATTAAACCCAGTTATGGAAGAGACGCCGGATGAGAAGGTGGTCTCTGCAATTTCTGTAGATCAACAGGCTGTAGAGCGTAAGGTTGCTGAACTGAAACGCAAAGAAGATGCACAAAAGCGTGCAGAAGAAAAACGCATTCGCGATTTGGAGCGTCGTGCTGTGCAAGCGCGAAAAGATCGAGAAGCTGAGGCCCGCAGGATTAAAAAGCTTGAACAACAACGTCAGGCTAAACTTGCTGAAAAGCGTAAAGCGGAAGCTCAAGCCAAAAAGGCTCGAGAAGTAGAGAAAAAGCAACGCGCGGATGCAGAGAAGGCGAGAAAAGAAAAATTACAGGCTGAACAAGCAGCTAAAGCGGCAGCAGAAAAGCGCAAGTCTGAAGAGGACCGTTTAAGAGAGGCTGAAGCTAAGCGTAAGCGTCAAGAAGAAGAGGCGAAGCGCAAAGCACAAGAAGCTGAACAAGCACGACAAAAAGCATTGCAAGAACAATTGTTACAAGAGCAGTTAGCTCAAGAGCAGGCAGCGCGTGCAAAAATCAGACAACAACAAGTGCTCGGTGAAGTAGACAAGTACAAAGCACTTATAATGCAACGTATTCAATCTAACTTACTTATTGATGAGAAAATGAAAGGAAAACAGTGTCGCTTGAACATTCGCTTAGGCTTTAATGGCCTCGTGACTCAAGCGAAATCATTAGGGGGAGATAAGTTAGTGTGCGAAGCGGCATTGAGGGCCGTACGCATGGCGGATACACTGCCTGTTTCAAAAGACAAAGATGTTTTTGAACAGCTTAAAAATATTAATTTAACGATTAAACCAAATCTTTAAAGGAAAACCATGTTAAAGCATTTTAAAAACATATTTCTGGTTTTTGCTTTTGGTATGACGACTTTGGCTCATGCGGCACTCGAGATCGTCATTACTGAAGGTGTAGACAGCGCAAGACCAATAGGGGTTGTGCCTTTTAAATATATCGGCAACGGTACCGTCCCTTCAGAGATAAGCACAGTCATCGCAGCTGATTTGATGCGCAGCGGAAAATTTAAGGCTGTTTCAGAAGAACAAATGCCACAATTGCCTACTACCGACGAAGATGTGGATTACGATGCATGGGTTAGTCTAGGTGTCGAAGCAATCGTCGTTGGTACAATCACTCAGCAACCGGCTAATCGCTATTTGGTTAAGTATGAGCTAATCGATGTCTTGCGTGCTCAGATCACCGGTGGTGAAACGCGTATGATGAGTAATGGCAAACTAATGAAAAGCCAAGACCATATTTTGGAAAGCCGCCAAAGCGTGATCGATAGTGATTCATTCCGTTACTATTCACACCAGATCAGTGATGTGGTTTACGAAGCTCTGACAGGTGAACGTGGTGCATTTAGAACAAAAATAGCGTATGTGATTGTTCGCGAAGAGCAAGATAAGCCATATCAGCTAGTTGTTGCCGACTACGATGGTTTTAATGAGCAAGTTTTACTGCGTTCGAAAGAACCATTAATGTCACCAGCTTGGTCTCCAGATGGCAATAAGTTGGCCTATGTGACTTTTGAAAATCGCCAATCTCAAGTTTATATTCAAGATATCTATACTGGTAAACGTGAAAAGTTAACCAGCTATCCTGGTATTAACGGAGCGCCACAGTTTTCACCTGATGGTTCACAAATGCTGGTCGTGTTATCAAAAGACAAAGGCGGCGCGACAGAAGTCTATGTAATTGACTTAGAAACACGCGTCGAAAAGCGCTTAACGAAGCATAGAAGTATAGATACCGAGCCAAGTTGGCACCCAAATGGCCGAGAAATTGTGTATACGTCTGAAAGGGGTGGTAATGCCCAGATTTATAAGTTAAATTTAGACTCTGGTAGATCTAGACGCGTTACATTCGATGGTGATATGAACTTAGCGGGTTCAATTACGCCGGATGGTAAGCAATTAGTAATGGTAAATCGCACGCTAGGTCAGTACCATATAGCAAAGAAAGAATTTGATTCAGGGCTGTTTCAGGTGTTAACTCGTACGAGACTCGATGAATCACCGAGTATTGCGCCGAACGGCTCTATGATTATTTACAGTACCCTGCATAATAATAAGCAGGTTTTGGCCCTGGTGTCGATGGACGGTCGCTTTAAAGCGAGACTGCCTGTGCTTGACGGGCAAGTGAAGGCACCGGCCTGGTCGCCATTTTTACAGTAATTTTTACTGGTTAGACTTATAAAGATATAGGAATATACTCGATGCAACTTAACAAAACTTTAAAGGCTTTATTGGTAGCGTTGCCTGTAATGACTTTAGCTGCATGTAGCTCATCATCTGGTGATGTTGAAGGTGGTGATAGCCAGCAAACTAATGCTGCTTCTAACAGCAACGACAAGGTTGATGTAAATACAATTGACCGTCCAAAAACTGCTGAAGAGAAATTACAAGAGAAGTACACTCAGTTGCGTCAAGAGCAGATCGTATACTTCGATTTTGACCGCTCTACAGTACGCAGCGAATATGTTGAGTTACTACAAGCACATGCAGACTTCCTAGTTAAAAACCCAAGCGTAAAAGTACTTGTTGAAGGCCACGCGGATGAGCGCGGTACACCTGAGTACAACATTGCACTTGGCGAGAGCCGTGGTAAGTCTGTTGCTAAATACCTTGAGAGCCTAGGTGTTTCTGATAGCCAAATCTCAGTAGTGAGCTATGGTGAAGAAAAGCCAATGGTTAAGTCGCGCACTGAAGAAGCTTTTGCTAAGAACCGTCGCGCGGTATTGGTATACTAATTTAGACAAGAGATGTTATGAAGCCGAAAACTATTTTGGCAGCCATCATCTTTCTTAGCGGGAGCTCCCAAGTCTGGGCAGCTCCCGCTACTGTTTATGATGCTGCAAATAATCAAAAGTCGCTTGAACAGCGCGTTGCTGAACTTGAAAAAATGATGACCAATCGGAATCGAGTGCAAGCAGATCTTCAATTACAGTTGCAGCAACTGCAAGACGAAGTAAGCCAAGTTCGCGGTTTTACCGACGAGCAAAGTTATAAACTTGAAAAGGTACTACAGCGTCAGCGCGAGCTTTATCAAGAAATTGAAAATCGTGTTAGCCAAGTTTATGAGCAAACTAAGTCGGATATAGCAGCTACTGCCATTCCAACAGTGGGTGAGCAAGCAGTAAGCTCCAACCTGTCTGAAAATGAAGCCTATGACCGCGCTGTTGCTCTAATTATGAAAGATAAGCGCTATGATGCGGCCATTCCAGAGTTTCAGAGCTTTTTGCAACAATTCCCTGAATCTGTGTATATTCCAAATGCACATTATTGGCTCGGGCAGCTACAATCAATTAAGAGTAAGCCTGCGGAAGCAATTAAGCACTTTACTATTGTGGTTGAACAGTTTCCTGATTCAAACAAACGTCCTGATGCGATGCTAAAGCTGGGTACTCTGGCTGCGAATGCAGGTGATAAGGCCAAAGCGACGCAATTATTCAATGCGTTGATAAAAGAATACCCAAGTACGACTGCTGCAAAATTAGCAACAGAGAGATTATCTAAGCTGTAATCAGCTGCTTTATGTACACAGTGGTGTAAAAATAGGCGCTTAGACATAAAATTTAAAAAAAACAGCGTAATTCAGTTGCACTAGAATTTTAAATAAGTATTATAAGCGCCCGCAGCAGGCGATACGGTATCGACTTCTTGCTGCAATGAGTGGGTCATTAGCTCAGTTGGTAGAGCAGTGGACTTTTAATCCATTGGTCGATGGTTCGAGTCCATCATGACCCACCACTTTTGCTTAAATTTGATATGAGCGGGTCATTAGCTCAGTTGGTAGAGCAGTGGACTTTTAATCCATTGGTCGATGGTTCGAGTCCATCATGACCCACCATTAAGCTTAAAATTCCCGAGCGGGTCATTAGCTCAGTTGGTAGAGCAGTGGACTTTTAATCCATTGGTCGATGGTTCGAGTCCATCATGACCCACCATTTTAAGTTGTCTTCATATCCTCGAGCGGGTCATTAGCTCAGTTGGTAGAGCAGTGGACTTTTAATCCATTGGTCGATGGTTCGAGTCCATCATGACCCACCATTAAGCACATCAATATCCAGAGCGGGTCATTAGCTCAGTTGGTAGAGCAGTGGACTTTTAATCCATTGGTCGATGGTTCGAGTCCATCATGACCCACCATTAGCTTAAATCTGGATATCCGAGCGGGTCATTAGCTCAGTTGGTAGAGCAGTGGACTTTTAATCCATTGGTCGATGGTTCGAGTCCATCATGACCCACCATTAAGCTTAAAAATTTCCCGAGCGGGTCATTAGCTCAGTTGGTAGAGCAGTGGACTTTTAATCCATTGGTCGATGGTTCGAGTCCATCATGACCCACCATTTAAGCTTATAAAAATTCTTGAGCGGGTCATTAGCTCAGTTGGTAGAGCAGTGGACTTTTAATCCATTGGTCGATGGTTCGAGTCCATCATGACCCACCATTCAAGATTAAAACTTCCCGAGCGGGTCATTAGCTCAGTTGGTAGAGCAGTGGACTTTTAATCCATTGGTCGATGGTTCGAGTCCATCATGACCCACCATTCAAGTTTAAAAATTTCCTCGAGCGGGTCATTAGCTCAGTTGGTAGAGCAGTGGACTTTTAATCCATTGGTCGATGGTTCGAGTCCATCATGACCCACCATTTCCTTTACCTCTCTTTTATTCTTAAATATTCTTTCCTAATCTTGTCATTTACTAGGATTATCTCCGTATTTTTCGTATAATTCGCGCCAATTATGCAATGTGGACTATGTGGTCGAGAGAATGAGTCTAGCAGAACAAATCATGCCTGAGGATTATATATTTCCTCCAAAGCCAGCACCGTTGAACGATGAAGAAAAGCAGCAGTATAAAGCGCGGATCAAGTCATTGTTAAAAGAGAAAAATGCGGTCTTGGTTGCCCATTATTACACAGATCCAGAGATCCAAGCGTTAGCGGAAGAAACTGGTGGTTGTGTCGCAGATTCACTGGAAATGGCGCGTTTTGGTGCCAAGCAAGAAGATGCGGAAATCATTATTGTGGCAGGTGTTCGTTTCATGGGCGAAACGGCAAAAATTTTAACACCTGAAAAAACCGTCGTGATGCCAACGTTGGCTGCAACTTGTTCCTTGGATGTGGGTTGCCCAATAGATGCGTTTTCTAAATTCTGTGACGAACACCCAGAAAGAAAAGTCGTGGTTTATGCAAACACGTCGACAGCGGTTAAAGCGCGAGCAGATTGGATTGTGACGTCTTCTTGTGCTCTAGAGATAGTCGAGCACTTAGACTCTGAAGGGGAAACCATTATTTGGGGTCCTGACAAGCACCTAGGTTCTTATATTCAAAAGAAAACAGGTGCAGACATGATCATGTGGAATGGTGCATGTATCGTTCACGATGAGTTCAAGACAAAAGCGCTTAAAGATATGAAAGCGCTTCACCCTGATGCGGCAGTGCTGGTACACCCAGAATCTCCAGCTGAAATCGTTGATCTTGCTGATGCTGTTGGTTCGACAAGTCAATTGATCAAAGCAGCACAAGAGATGGACAATCAAAAATTCATCGTGGCAACAGATCGCGGTATTTTTTACAAGATGCAGCAGCTTTGCCCTGAAAAAGAATTTTTTGAGGCTCCAACAGCTGGTGAAGGTGCAACTTGCCGTAGTTGTGCACACTGTCCATGGATGGCCATGAATGGCTTACAAGCCATTGAAGAAGCGCTAATTAATCCAGAAGGGAAAGAAGTCTTCGTCGATATGGATTTACGTGAAGGCGCACTGCGTTCACTCAACCGTATGTTAGATTTCTCTGCAAGTTTAAAAGGCTAATGGAGATTGTCTGTAATCTAGCCAATTAAGCGAGATTACAAAAAAAGTACTTGCTAAAAGGCGGGGGTTTTCATAGTATTAGCCCCGCATTCAGTGCGGAGAGATGGCTGAGTGGCTTAAGGCGCACGACTGGAACTCGTGTATACGTTTATAGCGTATCGAGGGTTCGACTCCCTCTCTCTCCGCCATTCCTTCTTTATATTTCTTAAATTCCAATAGTTCCTATAGTCAATTTATATATCTTTGCTCTTCATTAAGATTTCCATTTAGAATTTTACATTACGTTCAGGCTAAAAAATCTACCATTTGGCGACAATCATTTATTATTAAAATTATAGTTAGGATAGAATGTCAGCTGTTCGCATTAGTTCTAGGCCCAAGGTAGGTAGAGTGTATGCAAAATGAGGACTGTTTTTCAGATACGTATTTAGCGCCGATAAAGCACATTGCCTCTGGTGGAATGGGTGATGTTTTTCTCGCTAATGATACACGTCTCAGCAGACAAGTCGCGGTAAAGCGAGTTACGCTGACTGACAGCCACGATGCTCACACGATACGGGAACAGGCGTTGTATGAAGCGCGTCTAATGGCAAAAGCGAATCACCCAAATATTGTTCAGTTGTATGACATTGTTGAAGTCGATTCTCAGCTTCTTCTTGTGCTGGAATATGTGCCCGGGCAAACTTTAGCAAAATATGTGAAGCAAAAATTTCTTACTTTAACTGAGAAATTAGCAATTTTGGAAAAAGTAGCCCATGGGTTGCAATACATTCATCAATTGTCACTGATCCACTGCGATGTAAAAGCCAGCAATATTCTTATCTCTGAGACAGGAGAGGTCAAACTCTCTGATTTTGGCATCGCCAACTCACTTCAAAGTAAAGTAGTAGGGCTGCCTCAGTCGACGAGTTTTGGCAGTATCTATGCAATGTCGCCAGAACAACTGGAAGGCAGAACACTTAGCTATGCGACAGATATATTCTCTTTTGGAGTACTGAGCTTTGAATTGCTGTTTGGCTGTCATCCATTTGGCAGTGCCAAGGGAGAGGAACTTGCTAGCCGGATCAAACGGGGTGCATTGATTGAGCCAGAGGGTTTGACTCCTTCAATACCAACGGAACTAACCACTCTATTGCGTCAGATGCTCGATAAGTCGGCGGACAAACGTCCATCGACTAAAGAAATTATCAATGTATTAGGTAGAGCACTTTCTTTGCTAGAAGCGGGCGAGTCAGACGATACGGCTTCTTTGCCTTACACAAGTGAAACTAGCAGACAATTTGGTTCGGCAGGTCAGGTAAAACGCTTCGCTATTGGATTTATATTGGCCCTGTTTTTTGTTGTTGGTGGGTATTTCAGTTGGTTGTTTTTAAAGCCAGACTCTCGGATTCAGTACACCTTAGTACTTGAGCCACAAATCACTGTCGAAGGTAAAAGAGGCAAAGAAAATACAGGTCTACTGTTGGCGACGATTGATAGTGCAGTTCGGCAAGTGGTTCTAAATTCTGTTAACGCAGAATTAGTAAACCATAAGACTTACGGTGACATATCAGATGTTGAAAGCTTGGTTAAGGCGTCTGGGGCGACCGCGATTCTTCTACCTGTAGTTCGATGTGAAATAACACAGTGCAATGTACGTTTATCTTTATTGAAAGGGGGCAGCCAACTAGTACAAGGGGAATTAAATACAAGTATTAAAAGAGATGATTATTTAGCGATCAGCTCAACTTACTCGGCATTTGCTGGAAAGTTACTTGGACAACCAAATTTTAAAGCGCGAGAAAAGTTGATCAAAATGGAGCAAACGTTTTTCAATCAGTATTTACATGTTTACCATGATGTAAATTTTAATGGCAATTTCTCTTTGCTAAATTTGCAGCGAACACGCGCATTAATTGAGGCAGACCCAAATTATTTCCCTTTGTACAGCCTTATGATGAACTTATATATTGAGCGGTATCATGTTGATAGGCAAGAGGTATATCTTGAAGACTTGGGTAAGTTGCTTCAAGCCGCCCCAAGCAGTTATAAGTTAACCAAGTCTTATATTGTTGATATGACTGTATTTGCAATAGAGAGCAAGCAAGATGCGCTGGTACAAGCACAGTTGGAGCAGCTGTATCAATTTGGTGAAACAGCACTCAGTTACAGGCTTCGAGGGTATTATCTATATAGTTTGCACGATTTGGAGGGGGCAATAGAGATGTATACAAAATCAATTACATTGCAATCTAGTGTGCAGTCTAAATATAGCTTGGCTCTAGCTTATTTTTATAATGGCCAACTCGACCAAGCCAAAGCTCAACTCGAAGAAGTGGAACGTGTATTTCCAAATTATACAGACGCTCAAAAGCTCAGTGCAGACCTCTATATGTTAGAAGGCAGTTGGGCGTTGGCGATTGAAAGATATGAAGCCACAATTGCAAAGACAGGCAGTTCTGCTGACTATAGTAATTTGGCTTTAGCATACCTATTTTCAAATCAATATCAAAAAGCTCTACTTGCTGCGGAGCGTGCTAATACGTTCAGCCCGGAAAATATGGGAATTCGGCTCAACTACGCAGACTTGCTGTACTTAAACAATGAAGTTGAAAGAGCTGAAAAAGAGTACCTGCGGATTGCAACCAATGATATTTCTGATGCCACGCATAGTGAACTTTTAGTTACAGGGCAGGCGCTCGCACACTTAGGCCGTTATGAGGAGTCGTTACAACGTTTATACCAAGCTGTTAAATTGACGACGGATAAACTGAACTATGCATATGAAGCTGCATTGATCTATACACTGGCTGGTGAGTTAAAGTCAGCCATTATCCATTATAAAGCTGCCATTGATGGGGGGTACGCACTCTACTGGTTTGACTTACCTTGGTTTAAACCTTTATGTGAGTACCCAGAGTTTAAGAAGCAAAAGCTTTCAATTTGCCAATCAATGGGTTCTTGGACGGCGAATGATGAGCGTCGGGTCAATCACTAACTCGGGCGCTTGTTCCTTATCTTGGCTTGGGTTGGTCGCAGTGGGTGGTGTTCTGTCACTTAACGTAACACCAAAGTCTAGCTGAGCTATTTCGTCTTGTCCTTTCGGTAACTCTTCGCTGTCCCTAGATGCTGCAAGCTTAATAACAATTTGGTTTTTAGGGAGTTGGGGGTTACTAGTTAATATACTGACATCTAAGATTTTTAGACCAGAACTTTTCAAGTTAACGCCTTTGATCTGATATTTATTGGCGGTGGTTGGAGCTAGTGTGTAGTAGAAGCTAACTATGCGTTCCTCTTCATATTGAAGGTCGCTTAATTCCACATAAAAGGGAGTTGTTGCGTAGTTAATGACCATTTCTTGTTTCTGCTTGGGCTCAGGGTCATATCTAACAAAGACCTGATCAGGTTGCTGTGGTGTTTGGTCGTATGACGCCTCAAATTCAAATGTTGAACCTTGATGGGAGCTTTCATTGATTTGCGCGAGCTTTTCATCGGTCAGAATATCGTTCATTTTGATCTCCTTGGTACTGTTTTGATGTCAAAATATAGTTCGGTGTTAACTCATCCTTTTTGCTTCATTCAGCATAGAAGAAGACAAGATTACATGCAATTACACCGGGTTTTGTCGGTTAATGATTACGTGTATAGGGTTTTTGTCAGGCGCTGCTATACTTTTGATATATTGATTAGCTTTTTTCAACAATGAAAAGACCACATATTCCAACAGAACAAATAGGCTCTATCCCTCGAACAGCAGAGTTGATTGAGGCATATCAGCAGTATCGCGACGACAAAATTGATTACGATGCGTTGAATCAAATAGCGGAAGAGCACACCAAGCAAGTGCTCAATGATTTAGCTGATCTTGGTTGCAGTGTTGTGAGTGATGGTGAGCAGCGAAAATTCGATGGTTTTGCGCACTATTGTTTGCATAATTCGCCGAGATTTGGCTCGGAAGGTTTGATTGTCGATTTTTCCGATGGTCATCGGCGAGTATTCGCTCCCCATCTTAAAAAAGCACCTTTTAAATATGAAAATACAGCAGACGAGTACTTAGCATTTGCTTTGAAGCATACACACTTACCGGTTAAGCAAGCTGTGATATCACCTTCTATGTTGAGCCTAGTGTATCCAGCAAAGGGGATAGAGGGGTATAGTCATCAACAGTTTATTGAGGACCTTGTCGCGGAGCATGTCGCGGAAGTTAGACGGTGTTTGGCCTTGGGGGCGCATAAAGTACAAATTGATTTTACGGAAGCTAGATTGTCGTTAAAGCTAGATCCATCTGGCGGTATGTTGAGCGCTTTTGTTGAGCTGATTAATCGTTGTCTGAGCGCGTTTAGTGCGCAAGAAAGGCAGAAAATTGGTGTGCATACTTGTCCTGGCGCAGATATTGATGCGACGCATAGTGCGGAAATCGACTACAAATACTTGTTGCCGACATTATTTAAGATAAACGCTGGTAATTTTTACGTGGCACTTAAAGGCGAGCGTGAACCACGAAAAGTACTCAGGTTAATTGGTCAGATTATCTCGCCCGAGCAACGTGTCTTTATAGGCGTAACAAACCCGATAGACCCCATTATTGAAAAGCCCGAAGAGGTATGTGAATTGATTATTGCTGCCACCGAGTTTATCCCTATCGAACAACTTGGTACTACTGACGACTGTGGCTTTTCGCCATTTGCGGACGATGTATCTACAGGAAGAGAGATTGCCTATCAAAAGATACGCGCGCGCCTAGAAGGAACAAAAATGGCTGAACAGCAGCTATTTGAAAAGCAATGTAAGTAGACTTGGCTATAGCCTTATGAACACATTGAATCTACACGAGAGAATCGAGCAATTAGAGCAGGAATTACTAGCGCTCGAGATGGAGAACCATGAGTTAACGCAAAAGATGCTCAAAGCGCAATTTGAAGATCATAAACTTCGCGAAATTCAAAAGCTGGCGAAGGTTGGTACTTGGAGCCTGAATCACTTGAGTTACAATTTATCTTTATCAAGCGAACTCAGTATGATCCTGTTTGGAGAAGAGCAGGTACCTCAGAGTCTTTCTTGGGACAGTTTTTTACAGCTGATTGGAGGTTTAGCAGAGCAAAATATCGGTACGACTATAATGCAAGAAGTGATAATCGGAGGACAACAAAAAACCTTTGAGCACAAGATGGTCAAACCGGATGGCGAGACACTATATGTAAAACATTGCTGCGAAACATTTTACAATTCAATCGGCCAACCATTAAACTCAGTTGGTCTAATGCAAGATATCACCTTGGAAAAAATTAACGAAATAAGACTGGAGCAACTCTCTATTACTGATGAGTTAACAGGCTTAAATAATCGGCGAAAAACCAATGAAGTGCTGGTGGCTCAGCATGACCTTGTACAAAGGTACGACAGTGACTGCACCGCGATTTTGTTTGATTTAGATTTGTTCAAGCAGTTTAATGATTTATTCGGGCACCAGACGGGAGACGAAGTGCTGCAAACCGTAGCGCAAAAGATCAAAGATAATTTGCGCAGCGCAGATATATGCGGTCGTTGGGGCGGGGAAGAGTTTTTAGTTATCTGTCAGAATACGCCGGTCTCTGACGCAACTATGGTGGCTGAAAAACTACGGTGTGTCATTGCAGCAATTAACTTGTCCTGCAAAATGCCCGTCACCGCCAGCTTTGGTGTTGCCCAGTTCTCAAAAGGGGAGCCACTTCAAGCGTTTTTAAAACGTTTAGACCAAACCCTTTACACGTCTAAAAAAGCGGGGAGGGATCAAGTGAACACTTCTTTATATCAGGCTTGAGCTATTTTCTAGTAAATCCCCGTTATTACGGCAATTGGCATTGATGAAGCCGGTTTTCTGACCGATACTTAGGTTTATTGAAGTACTGCACTGCAATGCGAGTGTGGGTATCTATTTTATGTAACTGAAAACATAGAGCAGGCAAGTGATGCAAGAAGAACTATTAAATTCGGTTATTAAGATAACAAAAACGCGGGATATAGACTCACTTGAATACAGTTTATTATCTACAATTCAAGAGTTTATTAATTGTCAGCGTATTTCTGTATTTAAGATTATTCAGGGGCAAGGGCCGTGTACGGTCGAGCGTAGTCTGACACTGAGGGTACATGATGTCGGGGAGTATGAATGGTTAGACAGGGTAATCATTGACGAGCCTCATGCTGAGTTGAGTTCCTGTTTGCAATCGGCCTGTAGTATCACCATGCAGGATTCAGCAGGTACTGAGCGACGTTGGTTACCCATTGTAATCCATGAAAAAACCGCGGGTGCGATCGAAGTACAGTGCGAAGGGCTTGATAGTGCACAACAAGTGATGCTGAATGCATTTGTACGTATTTATGAGAATTATCTAACTATATTGCGTGAAAACGAGCGTGATAAACTCACCGGGTTACTTAACCGTCAAACGTTTGATAAGAAGTTAAAGCAATTACTTGAAAAGCAAATGTTGGAGCAAAATCGAGCAATTCGAGATGGCTCTGACTTGCGCTCTTTGCACCGAGGGGCGACATCGTGGTTAGCTATGGTAGATATTGATCACTTTAAAAGTGTCAATGATACCTATGGGCATGTTTGCGGCGACGAAGTGTTGTTGATCCTATCACAGCGTATGCAGGAGTTTTTCCGTTCAACAGATCTGTTGTTTCGCTTTGGTGGTGAAGAGTTTGTTATTGTATTTGAACCAACCGATTATGAGTCAATAAAACAAAGAATGGAGCAGTTTTTAAATTTAGTGAGAAAGACTTCTTTCCCATTTATTAAAAAGTTGACGGTGAGTGTCGGTCTGGCACGTATTAGCCCTTATGACTTTCCAATTACGGTGTTAGAAAATGCAGATAAAGCCTTGTACTATGCAAAGGAGCATGGGCGAGACCAAGTTGGCTTTTATGAGGATTTAATATCCCGCAAGCAAATTAAACAACATATTGAAAGCAGTGATATAGATTTGTTCTAGTGTATGCAGCGAATGTAATCGAATTTAGGTTACTCGCTGCACAAAAACGTTGTTTTCAACTTTTTTCTGTTATACCCAGCATATTTTTCTTAAACTGTTCAATCTAATCGACTTTCAGCTTAAATAAGTATGTTGCATATAATTCAATCTAACCGAATGGAGGCGTTACAGGCGCAGTTTAATACTGTAATGCAGACAGCGCCCTTATCTGATCCGTTTCAGAGAGATATTGTATTAGTTCAATCCCCCGGTATGTCGCAGTGGTTGAAAAATGGATTGAGTAAACATATTGGTGTAGCGGCTCAGGTCGATTTCCCGCTGCCTTTGAGCTTTATTTGGCGTTTGTACCAACAGTTTTTGCCCGATGTCCCATCTGAGTCGCCTTATAACAAAAACAATATGGCTTGGAAACTTTTCAATGTACTGCCAAATAAATTGGCGCAGCCACTGTATTTACCGTTATCAAACTATTTGTATGCCGACATACAGGAAGATGCACTAGCAGGCAAAGAACTGGATGGCCTAAAACTATTTACATTGTGCGAAAAAATTGCCGATGTGTACGATCAATACCTGATGTATCGTCCCGATTGGCTGTCGATATGGGAGTCTGGTACCGATCAGTTAGCTGATGTCGATGTTGAGATCGCTTCTTGGCAACCGGATTTGTGGCGCTCTTTAGTTGAATATACGCATCAACTTGGACAAAGTTCATATAATCGAGCCAATATGCATGCGCAACTGCTCACAGCTTTGGAGAATGCCTCCAGCGAAGCGCTTCCAGAGCGGATCGCCATCTTTGGTTTATCGGCTATGCCGACCAGTCAGTTAGAGGTGTTTCAAGCACTTGCCTGCAAAACAGAAGTCCTACTATTTTTCTTTAATCCCAGTGAACATTATTGGGGAGATTTAGTGGATGAAAAAACACAAGCTAAGATCCACGCAAAATATGCAAAACGACCAGAGATTGATGCTAGCCTAGATGAAGAGCAGGACTACTATAATGTGGGCAATCCGTTACTATCCTCCTGGGGCAAGCTGGGCCGGGATTACCTTGAACAATTGATACAGCTTGATGCACGTTGGCTTGATGGATTTGTTGAAGACTTTAATGATTCACTGTTGTCGCAGATCCAAAATGAAATTTATCAGCTGGCATTTAAAGGTGAGTCTTTGCAAGCGGATCCAAACTGGTTTGTAAATGAAGCTGGTAAGTTGCCTGTTTCTGAGGATGATAAAAGCATTTACTTGCAAGATTGCCACACCCCGCTGAGAGAAGTTGAATGTTTGCACGACCACCTTCTCAATCTATTTAATCAATACCCTGATCTTACGCCTAAAGATGTAATTATCATGATGCCGGATGTGGGAAGTTACAGTCCTTATATTGAAGCCGTATTTGGTAGTGCACTAGGCAAGCGGTACATCCCTTACGCTTTGGCCGACATGGCGATAGAGCAGGAAAAGCCTGTGCTGTCATCGTTTGTAACCTTAGTTAATTTGCCATTTAGCCGTTTTGGCGTTTCTGACATTTTAGATTTGTTGGCGGTGGAAGCTATTTCAAGCCGCTTTGAGCTTGAGGCATCAGAGTTTGAGCAAATTAAATATTGGCTTGACCAAGTCGTCATCAAATGGGGCTTAGATGCAAAGAATAAAGCTGACCATGGTTTACCTGAAATGCCACTCAATACTTGGCTGCATGGTTTAAATCGTTTATTACTTGGCGTAGCTAGCAGCTGTGAGGAAGCTGAGTTTAACGGCGTATACCCTGCCGATCTAGTCGAAGGAATGGCCATTAATATATTAAGTAAGTTGGTTGCTTTTGTAGAAGCGCTGGACATCGCAAAGCTGCAGCTTGCAAAAGCGGGTGACCTAGCGGAAAAATCGGAAATGTTAAGGCAGTTGCTTGGCCGTTTCTATCACCAAGATGCTGAACAAAGCTGGGATTTAATGCAGCTCCACAAAGTGATTGAAGGTATTGAAAAACATTTTGAAAACGGTGATATGCGCACTTCTATTGAGCCCAGAGTATTGGCATATTTGGTAAAGCAAGGGATCCAAGAGAAAGGGGTTGGGCAGCGATTTTTATCGGGCGCAGTGAATTTTTGTACATTGATGCCAATGCGAGCTGTGCCATTTAAAGTGGTTTGTCTGCTTGGCATGAATGATGCCGATTATCCTCGTCAAGTTCAGCCCATAGGGTTTGATCTGGTGCCAGCCTCTTCAAGGCGAAAAGGTGACCGTTCACGAAAATTAGATGATCGGTATTTGTTTTTGGAAGCACTCTTAAGTGCGAGGCTGCATTTTTATGTCAGCTATATAGGCCGCTCTTGTTTTAACAACGAAATTCAAGTGCCTTCGGTGCTAGTTAGTGAATTGTTTGAATATATAGACAGAAGCTTTTACTGTGAGGATAGCAAAGAGCCGCTCAGCATGTTGTTGAAACATCAAGCACCACTTCAGCCATTCAACTCTCTTCACTATCAATGTGGTCAGTTGCAAAGCTATAATCCCAACTGGTTATTTTTGCCCGCAGAAGAAGCGAAAAGTTCGCCGTCACCACTGATTGTAGCGCCACCAGAGGAGTTGGAACTCGCTCAACTGCTACGCGCATTTACCGCGCCACAAAGTTATTTTTATCAATCATGTTTAGGTATTAAAATAGCGCCTGCAACTGAGTATCAGGATGATACGGAGCCCTTTGCGTTAGATCCTTTAACACGTTACCAATACTTGCAAGAAATCCTCGATACTCATATCCATGAACAGGCACTTAGCACCGAGCAGATGTTGCAAAGAGGTCATTTACCACAGGCATTTGTGGGAGAGATACAATTAGAGTTATTAGAGCAGCGCGTACTGCCCATGGTAGCAATACTAAAATCGAAACTGGTGGATGCAAGTGCCCCGCAAGAGATAGCGATCTCGGTAAATGGCATTAAGATAGTCGGTTGGCTGGACAGGCTGTTTGGCAGCGAACAAATTTTTTATCGGCCTGCGAGTATTAAGGCGAAAGACAAGATCCGGGCATTTATCTATCACTTACTTGCTAATGCGACAGTTTCAGCAATGAATACGACCATTATTGGCTTAGATGAGCAGCTCACTTTTGATGCGATAGACAAACCGAGCGCATTGCAATTACTGGAAACATGGATGGTTTTTTACATGCAGTTGATCACCCAGCCAGTGCCTTTTTTCCCAGCTTCAAGTTATGCATATGCCAATACGGAGGATATTGGGAAGGCGAATGCAAAGTTTGCGGGTGGTCAATATATTGGGGTAGGAGAATCTGAAGATCCTTATGTCGCTCTTAACTTCAAAGATTTAGAGTCTTGTTTGGAGGAGTTTACGTCATTGAGTAAATCCTTACTTGGTCCAATTATAGCGTTAGAGAAGGAGCAACAACATGGAGATGCTTAACCCGGTCACCATGCCGTTGTATGGCCACAACCTAATTGAAGCCAGTGCGGGTACAGGTAAAACTTATACGATCACCGCGCTCTACCTTAGGTATTTGCTCGGTTTGGCTGAAGGCTCAGAGTCGGCATGCCTAAGTGTTGAACAAATATTAGTGGTAACTTTTACTGAAGCTGCAACTCAAGAAATTAAAGACCGAGTGAGGGCGAGGATCATCGATGCCCGTGACGCATTGTTGGGAGCTGAGTGCCAGGACCCACTGATCCCGACACTTTTGGCGCAGGTTGAAGATAAAAAAGCTGCTTTCAAATTGCTTGATGCTGCAGCAAAATCAATGGATGAAGCAGCAATTTTTACTATTCATGGCTTTTGCCAGAGAATGTTAAAGCAACATGCCTTTGAATCAAAGTTAAGCTTTAATCTTGAGTTTATCCTCGATGAGAGTGAGTTGCTCAAGACTGCTGTAGAGGATCACTGGCGAAAGTTTTTATATGCGCTAGACAAAGAGCAGACGGCTTTGGTTTTAGATCATTTCGCTCACCCTCAAAGCCTCATGAAGAAGCTTATGCCGTTGATGAACAAATCGGGTGCAACCTTGACACCTAAGGTTGATTTGGCAGATATTTTAGCGGCAAGAAAACAGTATCAGCAGCGTGCATTAACGTTTAAACGCGCAGTGCGTGAAAGTGAATTTATTGCCTGTTTAACAGGCTCAGCGCTGGCAAAAAACAAAGCGCCTGGGCGCGTTGCAAATATTAATGCCCTAGGCGATTATATCGCATCAGATGCGTGGTATTTTGAATTTGGTACGAGTAAACACTCTTTCAATTTGTGGGGCAGTGCTCAGTTAGGGGATGCGAAAAACTACAAAAAGAATGCTGAGCTCATTTCTCATGAGATGATATCGCAGTTTGACGAAATGGCGACTTTGCACCATCAGGTCAAAAATTTATTGCCTATTGCTTTGCTGCAAGACGCACTAGAACAGGTTAAATCTCTGTTGATACAGCACAAGCAAATTCAGAGTTCAATTTCTCCTGATGACCTATTGAGCAATTTATACCAAGCTTTGCAAGGTAACGCAGGTAAAGTGCTTTCTGACAAAATAATTCAGCAATTTCCGGTCGCACTCATTGATGAATTTCAAGATACAGATCCGGTTCAGTATGGTATTTTTAGCGCGATCTATCGCCAACAAGACGCCACTGCTCTCACTATGATCGGCGACCCCAAGCAAGCAATTTATGGGTTCCGCGGCGCAGATATTTTCACTTATATCAAGGCCAAGCAAGCCGTCGATGCAAGCCGACACTTTACCCTAGCAAAAAATTACCGCTCTGCGAAATCAGTAGTTGATAGCGTGAATACGATTTTTACTCAACATGACAGTAGTTTTATTTTCAATGACGACATTCCATTTTATTCGGTAGATGCTCAAGGCAAATCAGCACACCAGTCGCTGTCTGACGACCAAGACAGTGTACTGAATTTTTGTGTCTATGACAGCGCAGGTGAAGTAACAAGTAAAGTGCAAGCACAACAAGCACTTGCACAAACATTTTCAGCTAAAATAGCCACCTTGCTATCACGGGCGAAGAATAACTTAGCCATGATTGGTGAGGACCCAATAAAGGCCGCTGATATATGCGTATTAGTAAGAGACAGAAATGAAGCCGCAATTATGAAACAGGCGTTACAGGCCAGCGGTGTTAGTGCGGTTTATCTAGCACGAGATAGCGTATACGGCCAGCCTGTTGCGAACGCATTAAATCAATTGCTACACGTGTTGCACGGAGCCTATGACGAAGCCGCGCTACGCGGCGTATTGGTGAGTCCGCTATTTTCACTTAACTATGAAGAGGTTTATGTCCTTGCTCAAAGCGAACAACAATGGCAGGGCTATTTGGATTTTTTTGCCGAGCTAAAGCGTGTGTGGTACCAAAGCGGTGCGATGGCGATGTTAGAAAAGCTCATGGTTCACAATCAGCTCGCCAATATTTGGCGCGAAAATGGCTATGAAGTTGAGCGTTGGCTGACTGATTATCGCCATTTAGCGGAACTGTTGCAGCACAAGCAAATTGAGTTAGAAGGGGCCCAGCGTGTCTTAAGGTGGTTAAGTATCCAATGCGCCGAAGCGACTCTAGATGGGGCACAGTTGAGGCTTGAAAGTGACGCCAATTTGGTGAAAATTGTAACTATGCATGCGTCTAAAGGCTTGGAATATCCGATTGTTTATATGCCATTTGCTGTAGGGTATCGTGAGCCCAGTGAAGTTGTTTACCATCAGGGCGATACCCTAATTATCGATCTTGATGCCGATGATAGTGCGGTGCATGCTGCGTCAAAAGAGCGTCTGGCAGAAGATATAAGGTTGCTCTATGTCGCATTGACTCGTGCTGTACATTATTGTGAGTTGGGGCTGTATAACATTGCATTGGGGCGTAGCAAAAAACTTGGGATTGGTCAGACTGCGCTTGGTTTTGCACTATTTGGCCGCTGTGATTTTAAAGAAGCGCAGCAGTGGCACCAAGCGCTGGAACAGATTTGCCAATTACACCCAGCAATGTCGATGGAAATATTTGACGATCCCCAAATAGCTCATTTTGGTGAAGAGCAGGAACAATCTTCTTTTGAACTCACGGTAAAAGAGCAGCCAACCGCCATAGAAACCAATTGGCGTACAACGAGCTTTAGTCAGTTAAGTTATCATGCTCATCATGATGGTAGGCCTGCAGGCGCGTTAGATGAACATCATGAGTTAGACCTCCCAAGGATGGTACAAACACCAGTCAAATCACCTTACAGCTTTGTTAAAGGCGCAAAGGCAGGTAGTTGTTTGCATGAGATCTACGAGCAAATAGATTTTACGTCTCCTCATCACCCAGTTGCAGAAGGAAAATTGCCGCTGAATGAAGTGGTAGAAAATTGCCTGGATAAATATCACATAGATTTACAATGGTTGGACTGTGTGGTTTTGTGGGTGCAAGAGAGTTTGGCCTGCCCTCTCAATGCCCAAGGTGACTTATCGCTTAGTCAATTGACAGCTGATAACTGTCTGGTTGAAATGGAATTTCACTTACCGCTCATGGCGTTAAAATCAAGTCAACTCAACAAAGTGCTTAGCGATATTACCGGTCAGCCAAGTTACTTGCAGTTTGATGAGGTGGTAGGCATGCTAAAAGGCTTTATTGATTTGATCTTCAGATGGCAAGGGAAATACTTTGTCTTAGACTATAAATCGAACTATTTGGGTGATGAATTACATGACTACAATGATGAAAACTTGTTGTCAGCCATGACATCACATCAATACCATTTACAGTATCTGATATACAGTGTTGCTTTACACCGTTTGCTGAAATACCGCATTGCTGATTACTCTATCAAAACCCACATGGGTGGAGTCTATTATTTATTTTTAAGAGCACTGCCTGAAGGGGGAGGGGTATACTTCAAAGAACTGACGGAGCAAGAGTTACTGTCGCTGGATGCGCTTTTTGAGCAGGAGGCCAGATAATGTCTCAGTTTTCGTTAGATTTCTCGGTGGATAACTTTGACGACACACTTTTTTTAGATGTGTTATTAGAGCAACGCAAAGTCAGAAGCGTCGATATCGCCCTTGCGAAGCTGTTGTGTGATTCACAATTTGACGATGTTTTTTACCTTATTTTGCTGCTATTAAAAGCTGAACAAAATCAACATAGTTGTTTAGTTTTGAATGATATAGACTGGTTTAATCCATTTGAATTAA
Source organism: Pseudoalteromonas obscura (assembly GCF_030135505.1). Classification (NCBI taxonomy): domain Bacteria; kingdom Pseudomonadati; phylum Pseudomonadota; class Gammaproteobacteria; order Alteromonadales; family Pseudoalteromonadaceae; genus Pseudoalteromonas; species Pseudoalteromonas obscura. The sequence goes on along the minus strand of NZ_JASJUT010000013.1, from coordinate 127,717 downwards.
GCCTAGAGAAAATGGAACAGACTATCGAATTGACTCCCTTTAAAGACAAGTTAAACGCTCTGGAGTCACTGCATTCACACCCGGCAGTGGGTGATGATAAACCGATAGTCATTTTTAATGAGCAGCTCTATTTGGCGCGTTTAGCAAACTATGAGGCGTTTTTAGCAAACCGGTTTACGTCACTCGCGAAACGAAAAATTGATTTAGATCTCTCTCAATTAAAGCGATTGCTAAATGTGTACTTTCCAGATGAGCAAGGGCAGATGATTGATTGGCAAAAGGTTGCATGTGCAATCGCAGCATCAAGTGCATTTTGTGTCATTACCGGAGGGCCTGGGACTGGCAAAACGACAACCGTAACAAAACTATTGGCTATTTTACAATCTTTGTATGCTACAGCACCTTTGAATATCAAATTGGTCGCGCCAACAGGTAAGGCTGCGGCCAGGCTCAGTGAATCGATAATTGGCGCAAAGGGAAGACTGGACTTAGCCCCAGAGTTGGCTGAACTTATCCCCGAGCATGCACAAACAATTCATCGTTTGCTGGGGGTTATACCCAACAGCAATAAATATAGATACCACGAAAAAAACCCACTACACCTAGATCTGTTGATTGTTGACGAAGCTTCGATGGTTGATCTTTCATTGATGAGCAAATTGGTCGCAGCATTGCCAGAAGGGGCTAGGATGTATCTTTTGGGAGACAAAGATCAGCTGGCTTCAGTCGATACAGGATGTATTCTTAACGACTTATGTGCTGACTTACAGTTAGGTCAAAATCCCAAATACTCTTCACAACGCGCTGATCTGCTAAATCAAGCGTGCTTTGATGGTGAAAAAAAACTATCAGGTGCGAGTAGCAAATTTGTGCTGCAAGACGTGATGGCATTTTTACAGCAGAGCCATCGTTTTAAGAGTGACAGCGGTATTGGTCAGCTTGCCGCCGCGGTGAATAACAATGACCAAAATCATCTCGACTGGGTTATCCAGCAGGGGTTTGATGAACTGAGTTTGTACAGTTTATCAAATGAGTCATACCTGAAGATGATTGAAGGTGCAGCTACCGCTTATAGCGTGTACCTAAGAGCCATAAAAGATGGTGCAGCGACTGAGCAAATACATCAGCTATTCTCAGAGTATCAATTGCTTGCAGCGGTCAGAGAGGGTCCGTATGGCGTTAATGAGCTCAATAAGCGTATTGAACACAAGCTAGCACAGCAAAACCTGATCCGTCCTTATAGCCGTTATTACGCGGGTATGCCGTTGATGGTTACGCAGAATGACTATCAACTTAAGCTTTTTAATGGTGATATTGGTATTATTTTACCAGACAGCAGTGGTCAGCTATTTGCAACATTTATTGATGAACAAGGTAATCTTAGATCAATCAATCCGGCACGTTTGCCTAGCCATGACTTAGTTTATGTGATGACAATTCATAAGTCGCAAGGTTCTGAATTTAGTTATACAGCAATGATTTTGCCGCCAATTCAAAGAGCTCGTCAGGGCATTAATCGGCAATTGGTTTATACGGGGATCACGCGTGCAAAACATCATTTTGAATTGATTTGCCAGCCACAAGTACTGCGACTAGCAATGAATAAATCTGTGGGGCGAAGCTCAGGGTTACGCCCTAGGTTGCTAAATGATTAATTTTTTGTTTTTTATTTGTTTCGTTGTGATATTGGGCTATGGTTATGTCTAAAGCAGACAGAGATTAAACGCGCTGCTTTTTATTGCCCAGTGAATGTGCCGCCAAAGTCGTAGGCGGCCTTTTTTATTATGTACATCATGGTTTTCCTAAATCTTGTTTGCCTCGCATGTGTAAATAGAAACTGTCTATTTTAAACCCAGTCTTTTATTGACTTTTTGACTTTTATAGCGCTAGATAAAGTTAAAGTATTTACTCTTATTGAGAATCGCTATGAAAAGCTTAGAAGCGCATTTAGTGCAATATGCACTCTATCACAGAGATAAGCGCAATATTAGAACGCATCTTGTTGGCGTGCCGTTAATTGTGTTTGCGGTGATCATGCTGACTTACATACCGCTATTTGAGTTTAACCAATTTGAAGTGACGCTGTCGGCCATTTTAATCGGTGTTGTTGGTGCCTATTATCTTTATTTATCAGCTTGGCTGGGACTAATCATGATAGCACTTTTGGCGACGGGCTACATGTTAACGACATTACTCAGTAGCCAAATAATGTTGTTTGGAGTGTCTATGAGTGGGTTCTATACAATCGGTGCCGGTATTTTCTTGTTTGGTTGGATGGTGCAGTTCATTGGTCATCACTTTGAAGGAAAAAAACCAGCGTTTGTCGATGACTTAATGGGGTTGTTGATTGGCCCAATGTTTGTATTAGTTGAAGTACTTTTTAAATTCGGATGTATGAAGCACTTAGAAACGCAAATTCTGGCACAGGCAGGAGCCTATAGAAATTAACTGATAGGAACCTGCTGTGTATTGTAAGGTGCTTACAAGCTGATGCGTGTTTCTAGCTGAGCACCTTTTAAAATTGTTACGTCTTGACAGTTCAAACGTAACTGCCCATTGTTAGTTTCAATGATATAGCCAGCCTCTGGAGCCTTTTCAGGAGAAGCTTCACTTAATTGTTTGCGGGCACGGTGAACCATGATGTTCATATGGTTCATTTGAATACCTAGCTTTTTGGCAAGATCTTCTCTATAGATCCAGCCCTGATACTCAGGATCAACGCCAGATTGCTTATCTTCAATTCTAAGTCTTGCCAAAAGTAGGAGCAAGTAATGATGGCTGCGACTGCCTAAACTGAACTCTTCCCCTTCGATATGTAAAGAGAGCTCGGTTTTTTCTTCATCTAAGCTTACTGCAAAGCTAAGTGCCAATGACTTGACCGCAGGTTGTTGTTCCAAGTGTTTGGTCATGGTTGAGATGCCAGCGCAATAAAATAACCACTGCTCTCCAAATAGGTTGGTTATCCCACCATCGATGAGTGCTTGCCTATCGGAAGTATTTAGATCTTCTAAAAACCAGTAGTTAAGCAAATTATCGTAGTACACGATATGTGTTGCTTCCTCTTCATTGGGCAGAAGCATTTGATTTTCAATTTCAATGACATGATTGCGGTTATTCTGTGAGACAAAATATTGGCAATTTGCATTTAAACTGCCAACGACAAAGGAGTTTTGGCCAGGTGCCGCAAAGTCAATTTTATCATTTTCAGACAGTTGGTATGGGAGGTTTTTGTCAATTTTTCGGTCATTTATCCAAATGCCGTTGGTACTTACATCGCGAATGAGCCAGTTATCATTTGTGTACTCGATGATAGCGTGGTGTCTCGAAATTCCTGGTTTATCTAAAAATGTATCCACATTGAATTTAAAGCGCCCAAAAGTGTGATAACTTTTAAGATAAATTTTTTCGAGCTTTAGCTCATCGATTAAGTAAGCCATAGATTTTCCTAAATTTCCGTATATTTGCTAAAGGCTAGCATCACGTAGTTGTTGCAGAAATTTTACCTGATAAATGGAGTAAATCACCAGCAAAAAGTCTCTTTATCCGTGAGAGTTGCAATGGTTACTCGTCATTGCATATGCCGCTCAGTTCGGCAATATGTATTCATAATGTCACCTCTCAAACGAAATAGCATTATAAAAAGTGGGCCCACCTAAATGGGCACCATTAAAGGGAAATCTGCAATTTTGAGTGTCTTATAATAGCCTGTATATGTCTTTGTTTAAGTGCTCTAACTTATAAAATGTAGTTTACAAAGAATAACTTAATTTATCTATTACAGGGGATTACAGCACTTTTAGATGGTATGAGCGTACCTTTAATCTTCCTTGCGATCCCTTAAACAATAGACCATTCTTTTTAATTAAAGGCAATAATTAAGTCCACAAGAGGTGGTTTATGAGTGAGTTTAAATTGCTAAACACAACTAAGCTGGAAGGGATATATCAGTTTTGTGAGCATTACGAGGGAAACCCTTTATCAATTTTTAGTCCGGCAGAGCAGGTTGTAACAGACTTTTCTCGTCGTCATCCACAGATGATTTTAAAAGATGTCGATATTGATCATGCATTATTTATGATGGTGAATGGGCATGTTCGATGTAAGTTAGTAATCGATCATGATGACACGTTTGTTGGTGTAGTGAATTCAAAAGATTTAACAGGACGAAAGATATTAACCACAGCGCAAAAACGCAATGTGTCGCGTTCAGATCTGACAGTCGAAGATGTAATGACCAAAAAAAGTGAGTTACACGCGATGTTTTACGAGTGTGTCACAGATGCAAGAATAGGCGATATACTGGAAACGTTGAAAGAGCTGGGTCATCAACATGTTTTACTTATGGATCGCAACCAAGTATTGCGAGGCATGATTTCGGCTTCTGACATTGCTCGCGCGTTGCATATCCCGGTCAATATTTTGCAGAAGGCACATTCATTTAAAGAGATCTTTGAAATTATTTATGAACATGGAGAGGTAACGGCTTAAGTGCAAGCCGTTACATTTAAAAAGTATTTTACAGGTTTTTAAGGTATTGAATGACACCAAGTATTGCGGCAACTTGTCCATCAATACACTCTTGTTCACAAGTGTTGGCACTATCTGGGTACACTTCAGTCGTTGTGACATAAGGCGCATTGGTTAAACCCATGCACAGCCCTAATGTGGTGGCGTCATAGTTGATAACACCAAATTGCTCGATGTCTACGCCAATTAATTGGGCGTTGTCATCAGCATCAGCGATATGCGTCACCTTTTGCACTTGGTTTATTACACACTTTTGAAAATCCGGTTCTGGTTTTTGTGTATGACCAACCAAATAGAAACCGTCAGGTATATTCCAATTATTATTTATTTTACCATCTCGTGCCGCAAGAGCTGGGCGAAACTCGCTATTGTCCGTATCTGTCGTTTCATGAAGATCAATATGAGCAATGATGTTGCCAGCATATTGATTTACATAGTGCATAGCATACAGTGACTCTTGTGCTGGACTATCACTATAAAAGGAGCGATTTGGATCGATTGCGTTGGGATTCCATCTGTTAATGGTTTCAAAGCCCCACGGACTAATACAAGGTAAAATTAAAAAGTTAAAATGATCTGTAAAAAGTGTCATGTGGTGTTGTGCAAATGCCAGAGCTCCCATCACACCACTGGTTTCATAACCATGTACACCGCCAGTGACCAATATTGTAGGCAGTTCAGTGTTGGCATTTTTATTTTTAATTGCCAACAAAGGATAAGTTCTAGATTGATAATCTAGAGTTCCATATTCTTCTATATCGCATAGTTTGCTCAGCGCTTGTATCTCAGCTAAAACGAGTTCGCTATATGAACGTTTGATAGATTGAGATTCGAGCCAGAGGCTCTTCTCTGCTTCTCCCCACGGGGTCCCTGCTGTGCCAATTGGATATTGCTGTGACATTACTTAATTCTCTATGACCTTTTTGGAGCATCCTAAGTAGTTTACATATCAATGGCAACCTTTTAAGCCAGATAGCCAAGTTGAGCGAGTGATCTCTTCTGCGCTTTGGTAATTTTAAATGCAAGCAGTGTGATTTTCGTATCGATCAAATGTATTTGGATAACTTTAAGGCCCAATATACTGCGAGTTGATAATTTATGGATCTCTTCAGATGGGACGAACTTTCGAGTACCAAAGAGGTTAAAGTATGAGAATCCTTGGTTGCAAATAGTGACTTTATTTTGACCAGACAAAGCCAGCATAAAGTGTATAAACGCCATGACTATTGCTGTAATTGCAATTGTGAATTGTGCGGCAGCTAACAGAGATAATTGCATCTCTAAAAATAGTTTGGCTGCACTGAGTAACGCCAAAGATACCAGCATAACAATAACATAGAATATAAAATTGACCTGAAGTCTAAGCTCTTTCATTCTTGATCCCTATTGGTGAGTTTTCAACGTGGGAACAATATTGGAACAAAGTGGAGAAAATATGAATCTGAGTAGAAACTACTAAAAATACGATTTTTCTAGGGTATTTCGCGCCATTTATCAACCAAAACGTTTAGAAACCCGCAATTTCTATATGAACTCTCTATAAATTTTGAAGCTCTGAGTTGTTTTATTCCCATTTCTAACGCATTAAAAATCGCTTGACTATGTTGGTGCTTTTTACTTACGACGAAGTGGCGGCTATCTTGTAAGGCAACTTTAATCCCTTGAATAGCTTCAACACTATAGCCTTTCCCCGTGTATTTAAATGGCGTTTTATTGTTGAATGGAATGAGCATAATATCAACCCAGCCATTGCTGACTAGACGCGCCATGATTGTCCAGTCTGTTTCATTAAATAGCTGTTTAGGGGATAGTAATTGAATCGTTGACCAGTCGACAGCCCAATCTTTATTGCTGATCACTGTGACCTTTGAAAAATCAGAGTCTATTTTACTACCTAGTTCCTCAACGCGGTGAGACGCAGTATAAACCCCGGCAAAGTATTCTCCTTTTCTAATTATGGGAGAGGAGATATAGACATCATCGCTGAGTTCTTGTGTGCTCGAATACCAAAGAGTATCGACACTGATCACTGATAAGCCAGATTGCAATAAGATTTCTTCGCGTTCTTCATGGTCAATCATAAAGAATTTCAGAGACACCCGAGCTTTGCCAATTTGAAGTGCTTTTTGAATGAGGAGTAAGTCTACCACATCTCTTTGGCATAGAGGGTGTGAGAATATATCGGGGGTGATATCCTCAATTGTTCGGTTGTTTAAAATGCTTTTTGCATACTTGTAGATATCTCTATCAACAGGTACAGGTATTTCTTCACGTGCAGATGCCGAGTTGCACATGAGCCAAATTATCAATGAAATGATTAAATATTGCCTGGACATTGTTTGCCATTTGAGTTGCCCAATTTTAAGGCTAGTGCATGGACATCAACTTGTATATTTTTTAAGTGACAATAAGGATGTAGTTTTATATGTTCAGTAATACAGTCTTAAATAGCTGGCCGTCAAATTGAAGGAGTCGAGAATGAAATTCGAACAATTACAAAAAGAATCACTACTTGATATTGCACTCATGTCGCAGTGCGTTTGCGGAGAAATTACTCCCAGCGAGTTGAGTCATGTATTGCAGTGGGCTAACTCATTGCATTGGAGTGCAACTGTTTCGTTAAATGAGTACGTAGATAATTCCATAAGTAAATGTTTACTAGCGCTTAGAGGCGATAGATTAGAGAGCTTCATTGAGTATCGTATGCAACAAATTGAGGATGCACCACTGAAGGAAACTGCTCAGTTTTTAGTAAATAAAATACAGGCGGCAAAATTAGAGAGCAATGAAGCTAATGCCTAAATGCTAGGCATTAGCTCAATTGTTAAGCTTTACAGTAACGGTGCTGAAGGTGGGATTTAAATATGCTGACGTCCAAACCTGTACCAGTTGCTTGAACCATTAAATCTTGAGTCGAGAGCAGGCTGGCTTTTTGCCATATTTGGGTGTTTAACCAATCATAAATCGGCTTGAGGTCTCGACTGTTGATCTGTTGAGGAATATTGATGGTTTTGGCCATTGTATGTTTGAACTGTGCCGCATACATGGCACCTAGAGTGTAACTCGGGAAGTAGCCAAAGCTGCCGTCAGTCCAATGAATATCCTGCATACAACCATCTTTGTAATTGTCTTTGGTAGAAATACCCAAAAGCTGTGACATTTTTAGGTCCCACAGCTGCGGAATATCTTTACTTTGGATGTCGCCGTTAATCAAATCTCGTTCAATTTCATAACGTAAAATAACATGTGCAGGATAGGTGACTTCATCTGCATCTACACGGATCAAGCTTGGTTCAACACGCTGTAATTGTGCTATTAAATTTTGTGTTTTATTAATTGCTGCATACTTTGGGAAGTAGTGGCTTGCTCGATCGCTCAATAAGGCAATAAACTCTGGGCTTCTTGCAATTTGCATTTCATAAAAGAGAGATTGAGATTCATGAATAGCCATTGAGCGAGCCTTACCGACTGGTAACTTTGCGAGTGACTGAGGTAAGTTTTGTTCATAGCATGCATGTCCGGTTTCGTGGATCACGCCCATCATGGCATTGACAAATTCACTTTCACCATAGCGTGTAGTGATTCGCGTATCTTGGCTGGTACCACCACAAAAAGGGTGCACGCTAGTATCCAATCGGCCATGATTAAAGTTAAAACCAAGTAGTGCCATGAGCTCATGGGCGAGCAATTCTTGCTGCTCTACAGGATATTGAGCTGTGTGGTTAGGCGAGTAATCTTGTGCTGCGGTTTGAATCATTTGAGGCAACCAAGTAGCGACATCACCAAATAGCTGGTTAAGCTGCGTGCTGCACATTCCCGGCTCATAGATGTCTAGCATGGCATCATAGGGGGTCATTCTGGATGATGAAGCTCTGATCTGAGCTTCTTCTTGGCTCAAAGCAACCACAGGTTCAAAATTTTTTAGAAAGCCATGCCAGTCATTCTCTTGTCGTTGTATGCGCCATTGATGCTCGCACTTAGCGCCAGCTAGGCTTTTGGCTTTTACTAGTTCAGCTGGTAATACGGTTTGTAGCTGCCACGTTCTGTGCATTTCTTTGACACTTGCCTGTTGCGTCGTGTCCAAATTTTCATCTTTGGCAAGTTCAAACAGCTCGGCCAAATGAGGCGCAGTATGTAATTTATGAAGGTGAACCGCGAGCTCCGCCATTGCCTCGGCACGGCTATCTGCTCCCCCAGAAGGCATAAAAGTGGCTTGATCCCAGCTGCAAATTGCTCTGAGATGTTCAAAATTATCAATGGATTGGTAATGCTCTACAAGCTTTTTATAACTTTGCGTTGCCATTATTTAATTTCCTCGGCGACTTCTGCAATTTTCTGCCTTAACCAAACATGGCTTGCGTCCCTATGCAACAACGGGCTCCAAATCATATCTAGCTCAAATGGTGGGATTGGAAAAGGTGGTTCTAAAACGGCGAGTGAAGCGTCATCTCGATAAATATTGGCGGCTTTTGAGGGCAGTGTAGCAATTAAATTTTGCTCTTTTGCCAAGTGAATAGCGACATGATAATTACGCGTAAAAGTGGCAATATTTCTATGTTTGCCAAAGTTGGCCAAAGCTTCATCAACCCAGCCAAGTTTTTGCACATCTTCGGGGTTCATACCAACGCCAACGCCAAACCCTGTTTTACTTACCCAAATATGCCGTGCATTCAAATAGGCTTCTAATGTAAAGTCTTCTTTAATTGGATTATCTGATTTGACCAAGCAGCTAAAACTATCTTTCCAGATTTGTTTATGATGAAAAGATTGTGGTAGGTTTTCGAAACGGTTGATGGCCATATCTACTTTGCCATTTTCAACATCATGGAATGTTACGTCACTGGGCGTAAGTATATCGAGAGTTGTGTCAGGTGCCTCATTGTGTAGTTTCGCCAGCAGCTTTGGTGCCAAAGTGCTCGCAGCATAATCACTGGCCATAATTCGAAATACACGTTTACTTTGACTGGCTTCAAACTCTCTATTCGGTGCTAGCGTTTCTTCTAGAGTCATTAAAATACCGCGAATAACAGGTTGCAGCTCCAAAGCACGCTCTGTAGGCACCATTCCCTCACTGGTACGCACTAAAATGGGGTCATTGAATAAGTTTCGTAGCCGTTTTAGACCATTACTCATGGCTGGTTGTGTGATACTTAATTGATTGGCTGCACGCGTGACATTGCACTCTCGGAGAAGAGTATCCAAGTATACAAGCAAGTTAAGGTCAATTTTACTAATGTTCACAATGTTCCTTTCTTGTTATTGTGATTTCCAAACCGCTGGCATTGCGGATATGGATAAACGTGTTTTGTGATGTGTTGTCGTATGTCCCTTTGCATTTTTTGCCAATATGATGGCAACAAAAGCTCAGGGTGGAAGCGCTCAAATACCGCTTTGAGTTTAGGGTTTGTCAGCACAAATGTACACATTTGCTCTGGAAATACATCATTTGGTGCGCATGATGGTAAGCTTTGCCCCGAATACAAGTCATCAAGTGATGTTTTGGGCAATGGCTTGAATGTCATATCGGTGAGGTATTGTACTTCATCATAATCATAAAATATCACTCTATTATGACGGCTGACACCAAAGTTTTTTAACAGCATATCACCAGGGAAAATGTTTACCGACAGCATTTCTTTAATGGCATCACCGTAATCTCTAATAGCATGCTCAATTTGCTCGTCAGAGGCACTTTGTAAAAAAAGGTTGAGCGGGGTTATTCGTCGCTCGATATACATGTGCTTAATAATAATAAAGTCATCTTCTTGTGTAATATTGCTGGCGATTTTGCTTTCTATTTGTTGCAGCAGCATCGGTTCTATCAGCGCTTTTGGAATAACCACATTGGAGTACTCGAGTGTATCAGCCATTCTACCGACTCTGTCATGGTTTTTTACTAGCTGGTACCTTGCTAGTACAGTCTCTTTACCAAAGGGCTTGCTTGGTGAAAATTCATCTTTTATTACTTTGAATACATAAGGAAAAGAGGGCAGGGTGAATACAAGCATTACCATGCCAGGAGTACCAGGTGCGATAGAAAACTGCTCGTTGTTATTTTCTTGGTGGTTTAGAAAGTCTCGATAGAACTCGGTTTTACCGTGTTTGTGAAAGCCTATTGAGTTGTAGAGTTCCGCTCTGGTTTTACTTGGCATTAATTGGTTTAAAAAGCTCACCATTGCTGAAGGTGCGTGGGTTTCTACAAGGAAATAAGCGCGAGCAAAACCAAAGATCAGGCTCATTTGCGATGCATTGGTGATCAACGCATCTATTTTTAGCTTGCCATTTGGGTGGTGCAGCAATGCGATGATAAATGGCTGTACGCCTGAGCAAGAGACAACTCTTCCAACAATATAGGCACTCTTGTTACGGTAAAATGGCGATTTTAAGATATCAAATCGCATTCTGAAATGCTGGTGGTGAGTATTCGGTGCTTGTTTTAAAAAGGCTTTTTGTAATTGGCGAATATCTTGGCTCAGGTCCTGAAATTCAGCCTGCAGTTCTGCATCAGCAAACATTTGTTCTATGGTTTTTCTCATCCCTTCCAAAACAGGAAAGTAACTGCGGTATTCAGCTTCAACAGGCAAAAGTGGCTCGCCCTGCTTTGTGCTAGATACAAAGATAAAGTCATTATTGAAATAGCTATGATGAAAAAGATGGCAAAAGACTGAATTATAAAAGGTTTCCGCGAGTTCGGCTTGTGGGTGAAAAGTCAAAATTTGAATGTAGGCCTGTTTTACTTGGTGCCACAAATTGTCGCAAATATGGTTTGAAGGGAATTGCAGCTTTAAAATGTTGACTGTTTCTTGCACTCGCTGATCATAGTGGCTAATTCTAGACTTACTTATTCTTTCTATGGTGGCCCACTGTTGTGAAATGAAGGCTTGTGGAACTTGTACCGTCATATTCTGAAACAGAGTATAGTGCTTTTTAAACCCGGAAATAATTAAAAAAGCGATATCTTGAGGGTCCATAAGTTATCCTTTTACGGTATAAAACATCCTATTATTAATCGTTATTAGGTGTACCTATGCAGGATGTGAAGCTAAATTATCAAGCATATTTGCTTTGATATTGTCCATACTTTAGCTTGGAACATTATGATTTGGCAAATATGAAAGGGGAGTGTCATACCAACTTCACGAAAGCTAAGTGTGTATTGCGCACTCTTGTTTGAAAACTTTATGCGATGGGCGGTGAGAATTTGGTCAACGATTACTCAAGTCGTTTGAGCTTTTTTTCAATTTGAGCAATTTCTTTATTTAGTACTTTTACTTTCTGTAAATAGTCTTTGTTTATCGATTTTAGCTGCTTTTTAACATCTTTTACGGTTGCTTTTCGGCGATCGTCATCCATCAATCGCGTGACTCTGCGTTGTTGCTTTCTTGCTGCTTCATCGCGTTTACGACCCAATATTGCTGCGTGTTGCTTTTTTGCACGCAATGCGTGTTTCAAATTACGAATAATCTGTTTGCGCTCTAATTGATTCAATGTTTTAAAATGCTGCTCTGATGGAACATTAGCTTGCGGATCAGAGTGTGTAAGAGTGTATTGTTGTGCGCTGTTGGAACAGGGGTGTTGGCTAAATATTGTGCTTTTATCTGTCATGCACTTGTAGTAGGTTACCGTGGTTTTGGTATTACCGATATTAGCAAAAAAGAATAAACACAATAAAAAAGTTAATTTCATAGCGACGTCTCCCTGTTATCACATATATCCTAACTATAGACGAAAATCATAATTGCAGGAAAGAATCATATTTAGGAGAAGTTAAAGCACCTAATTAAGGATTAGGTGCTTTTGCTGTAAACTTTTTGAGTGATTTAATACTGTGAACAAGAAAAGGAATATCCATTTTTTGCTCGATATGAAACCCTTCTTTAGCGGAAATTTGCTTGTGTCTACCATCGTGGTTGACCAATATTATTCGGTCTTTTTTATAAGTAATTAAAACACCTTGGGAGTAGTTTACTCCTTGGTTTAGTTCATTATTGCCTGAAACATTTCCGATCATAGTCTGTGCAGCCAGCTCTCTACAATTAAAGTGCTTATCAAGCAAAGTCACTAAAATATCGGTCCCTTGCATCAGGCCTTTATGATTTGCGAAATAAGGCAAGTTAGTATGCAGTGCTGTTTGTGTCACAATATCGCTACCGACAGGGTGCTCGACAATGATATACGCGTTTTTGTCGTCCAGTACTGGTACTTCGGAAGTAAAGTAAAAATTCACTTTAGCGTCGGTAGTATGCTCATCGAGGTACTTAAAAGGGTTACCTTGGGCGATGGCAAGTACATTTTGCGTATTCCAAATAGGTGACAAGTGATTTTCAGTTATGGTGTTTCGATAATATGCTGGTAGTCCGTACACTAAATTAAAGTAGTGGTCGCTCGTATTTGTGGGCACCAGTACCTGTGAATGAGTTAGAAAATCGCCGTTGAGGGTTTGCTGTTTATCAGACGCCAATGAACTATTGAGGACAATAATATCGACAGGCGCAGCATTGAACTCGCATTGTGGCAAGCTGCTGGGAATTTGGAAGTGAGTGGTGGCGTTTTCTAAACGTACCGTTCTCGCTTGTTGATATTCGTTTAAATCTAATAACTCATGTCTTGCAAGTAGAGTTTTAGCTGTAGTTGGGTATGACAGCGGTAAAACATTATCCTGCTTTGTAATATCAAAATAGTTATTCGCGTCGGCCCAAACATGCATTAAATGGCTAGTGGCAAAGCAGGTTACTAGCAATGCGGTTGCATATTTTGGAAATCGATACGATTTTAGCTTATCCAAATGACGCCAAGCATGATTACCGACAATTAGCTCAAAGCTTAATATTGCAATAAAGCCGAGTAGGATTATCGCCGTTGTAAGCACAGAGAGTCCATTGATCATGCCAATCAGAAGAGAAATGATCTCTGGTAAAGATTGAACGCTAAGGTGATAGCCATGTTGATAGTACACAAACGCATCAAGACACAGCACTGATATGCCGAATGTTGCAATGATTGCCGCCATCCCTCGTATATGACGGGGGTAAGGGAATATCAAACTGAGAGGAAAAACGGTTAAGACAAAAGCACAAAATGTTATAAAGCTGGTATGACTGATCCAAGTTACAAACATGTATACCCAGCCAATCATACTGCTTGGTGCTGCGTCTGCTGCCAAGTAAGCCAGTGCTATAACAAGCACTAGCCCAATATTGGCAAAGGTAAACCAGTGTCCCCAACTTAGCAGTTGACTCGCTTTTGAAGAAAAAGGACTATGTGGTGTTAAATTCATTCCGTTATTTTACCGATTGAGTAAGCGCCTTAGCAAAATTGTCAGCGACATCTTGTCTTTTACTCTCTGGCACATGCTCTTTTAGAATGTGCGTGATAGAATTTCCTAAACACATTAAACTTAAGTCGACAGGTGCTTTGTGCTCTTGGAGTACATTGATTAAACTATCAACAATTTGTTCTACTTGTTCATTGGAATATTTAGACTGAATTGGCATCGGTTGGTTCAAATTAATAGAGTTACAATTCTTCATATTCTAACACCAGAGGCGTTAAAAACAAAGATGAGCATTGAGGTGAAAAAGCTTGTTGTACATTATGTAGACAAGCAAGACGAAGAAACGCAAATCCATTTACGCGAAGATGAAATGATCATTAATGATCGGGTCAATGTTTTTATTGAACAGTTGCACCACGCATATAATGGAAAGCCAGGCAAAGGTTTCTGTGCATTTGATGGAGACAAAAACAGCACGGTAGCATCTGCCATGCAGAGCTATCGTAATAATGAGCTTGGTTTTTGGCACCTGACGCAACAGGCAACGGAAGTTTTAAAAGAAGAACTAAATAAATATGCGTTTCATGAAACGGGCTATTTAGTTTTTTGTCATTATCAATATGTCGGTTGTGATTATATGCTAATTGCACAAATTAGTATAAAAGAACATTATTCGATCACGTCTGAATTAGATTTGGCCAGTTCGAGGCACTTGGATATTGCTCGTATGCAATTGGCAGCTCGAATCGATCTAACAGCATGGGATACTCAGGCAGACGAAAATCGTTATATATCCTTTATTAAAGGACGGGCAGGCCGCAAGGTCGCTGACTTTTTCTTAGATTTCTTAGGGTGTGCAGAAGGAGTAGATCCCAAACAGCAATCTCAAACTATGCTGCATGCTGTAGAAGATTACTTGGCTGAACAGCAGTTTGAAAAGGCAGAAAAAGATGTGATCAGAAAGGAAGTGTTTGATTATTGTAATGACTGTATCAATAGTGGTGAAGATGCTGATATTGAAGGTTTATCAGATACTCTGTCGAAATCATCCGATGTGCAATTTGAAGACTTTTATAAAGAGCAAGGGTATGAATTAGAAGAATCATTCCCGCTTGATAAAAAAACCGTGACGGCCATGGTGAAGTTTTCAGGCATGGGTGGTGGTGTAAGCGTCGGTTTTGAACGAAAGCACCTAGGTGAGCGCGTGGTTTATGACCCAGTAAACGATACACTGACAATTAAAGGTGTGCCGCCAAACTTAAAAGATCAGTTAGAAAAGTATTCACAAGAAAATTAAAAAAGGCCTTTGGGCCTTTTTTAATTTTTGACAAGTATCACTGATGAACTTAAGACTTACCGGTAACAACAAACTTGGCCAGTTGCTGGCCTAATTTGTCTGCCAATTTGCCCATCGCGTTGCTTTTTGCCGTGTCTTCAAAACTTGAAGCTGCTTTTACTTTGGCATTAAAGTGGGCTTTTTCTTCGCCTTGTTCAGTTATTACCAAATAGCTCTCAGCTAGACTGTAATATGTACCAGCCTTTTTCATGTCTTGCCAATCGACCCTAAATTTCAAAGTAAAGTCGGCATTCTTATCGGTGACCTTGATACCTTGACTAGAAAGGGCTTGAGCAAGCATGTCTCTGACTTTTTGATGCTTTTGACTATCGGCACTTATACTGAAGCTGACGTTGTTAAGCAAAGCATCCGCTGCATTTAGCTTTGCACGTACCGCGCTGGGTATGGCTACGTGAGCAGCTTGTAGCATTTGCAAGTAATTATTGTACTTGTCACGTTTAACACCGAGCTGCTTTAAAGCCACGGCATTTTTTAGTGCAAGGCTCTTGCTCTGAGTGCGGGCAAACTGGAAGTGGCTAATCTCATCGTCAATTGCACTAATCGATAATTCAGTTTGCATTACGGCTTCGGTACGGTTAAATGCAGCTAGTGCGTAGGCCGTTTTACTGTCGACACTGATATATTCATCTTCAATCTTGACGCCTTGCAACTGTATGTTGGGCACTTTTGACTGAATGTATTCATCGATATGAAAAGTCATCGACTTATTATCAGCTTGCTGCTTTATCGTTGTATTTGCAGAAATCGTGACGTTTAATTGCTTGGCAAGCGCTAACCGAGCAGACTCCTGCGCAGCAAGCTTGGCTTGTTGCATATCACCTGTGTTCTGAGCGTTACCAACACCATATATCATATAACTTGAAGTCGGAGTCACAGTTATCCACTGTGGCGTTGTATTTTCCTTTACTTGCTTTGCCGAGTTGCTCTGACAGCCAGCAATCAGAGCGACACTAAACAGTGTCGCTACAAGGGGTTTAGAAGCCAAAACGCGAACGCTCCTGCAACTTTTGAATTTTCTTTTGTCCATTCCATACCTCACGGTTTGTAGTCATGTCTATCAATCGTAAGTCAACTTGATAGAAGGTCACGCGATCGCCGCCTTGCTCGTCAACAAATGAGTTGATAGTTCCTGAAAGAGCGTAATCAGCACCGTACTCTTGTCCCATTTCATTTTGAGTTTCTAAACTAGAGTTAAGCTCTTGATCTTTGCGTTCTTCACGTATTTCACGTCGAACGTCTTTATTGGCGACAAAGTCAGCCTGACCGCTACGCAATATTGACCGTTTTAGATCATTTAAAAAAGTATCAACAGCGATGTGTTGGTGTGATTTATTGCGTACCGATTGGATGATAATAGCAGGTTTAGATCCTTCTCTTTGTAAGTGATCGTTAACCCATGGGAAGCTCAGCATATCGTTTATCATGGCTTCAGCAACTAATTGAGAGTCCTTTGCATTCCATTTGTCAGATAATGCAACCTCTTGATTTGCATCTACTCTCTGTACTTTGGTTGATGAACAACCAGAAACAGCAAGTGTACAAGCCACGAAAAGCGGAGTGAGTTTTAGTAAGGTTTTATTACATTTCATAACAATTTTCCATTATAAAAAAGTTGATTCTGGTGTGGCTACACGCGTTTGCTCTAAAAAAGTGCGGGTATGCCAAAGCGTTATTTCATCCAAGACTTGGATCGTTTCTGACTGTTCGATCACCTGCCCAGATGTTAAATGTGTTTTTAATGTGATCACGTGCTTGCCCTTTGAAATTGGAAGTTGCACGTAATTAACTTGTGCTGGCAAAGATTGCCATTGTCTTAGATCAGCGGACGCAGTGACCGCATTGACAACGGATGTGGCAAATTTAGCAAAGCCGGAAAACTGAGAGTTTAATCCTGTTGCTGAAATCGCTTTTTGTGCAGTGAGTGCTTTGACCAGTTCTCTTGCAAGCGCAATTTGAATTTCAGAGTTCGCATTATTCAGTGCATCTTGCAGCGTCAGAAGGCTTACGGAGTAAATTTTATCCAAGTCGGCAATTTTTTTATTATTAACCCACACTTCTGAGCGCTTAATTTGTTGTTTCAGCGGTTCTAGGTAAGTTACAGAAATTCGGCTGCCGTATTCCAAAGCGCTGATTAAACCAATATCGACCGCATCATCCCAGATTGGTCCGAGTGGAATTCGTTTGGTTAAGGCACCCATTGCGACATCACCAATATCGCCAGTTGCATAGTTTTGCATTAAATCAAATAAGCTGGTGTCAGCATAGAGCATTTGAAACCATCGCATTTGCGCTTGTTGTTCGTGCTGCGTGCCCCACAGTATGGGCGTCATGACTAACGCTTTTGCTTCCTTATCTGCGCGTAAAAGCAAGTTAAACTGCTTTCTTTGAGGGCCAATTCCAATATTTTGAAATATGTTTAACACAGGTTGAGGTTGTGTGCTTTTGGTTATGTTTAGCGTTTTTCGCAATGCGAAAACTTCACTGTCGTAGCCACCTGCTTGCTCCATAACGCGCAGTAGATCGCGCTTAATTTGTAAGACGATACTATCGCTAATAGCATACTGTTTGGCGAATCCTCCTTCAAATGCCTGTATCGCTCTTTGATATTGAATTCTTGCCGAGTCTAGCTCTTCACTGCGCTCAAATAAAATGCCACTGACATAGTGGGCAAATGCGTCATCTTTATATTCAATATCTTTGAGTAAATCGTTTGGCGCGAACAGTGGTCTTGTGATGTTATTAATTTGCTCAGTTAAGCTGTCTAAACCGGATGGTTGATCTTGGTCATCATAACCACCAGTTCTATCTTTCAACCCACTTAAGTAAGTATCAAGTTGGCGCATTTCAACGAGTGCAGAGTCCAAATAGGCTTGCCGGTCAATGTCACTCTGGTTGGCAAGTGCATTGTAATTGAGCGCTTTGTAAAAGTTGATCAGTGGTCGATGATATATTTTACCTGCATATGTTGTATAAGTGGGACCACTCACAAGTGCTAAAGCTCTCTCAGATACGCTGATTGTGTACTGATCCTCTATGATTTGCTGGGCTTCATTTAGCAGCTCGTTGCTGCGTTGATAATTACCTTGTAAGTGATTTAACATGCCAAGCTCTAGGTAATGTAACAATTTACTTTTACCTACAGGTGAATAATCTGTTCGAATAGCTTGCTTCGCCGATTCAAACTCCCCTTGCTGAGCGAGTAGGATAGCGCTTTTGTTTGCTGGTGTACTTTGGCATCCACTTAGCAGAAGTACATAAACTACTGTTAAGAAAGAAAAGTGCGACTTGAAATAAGTATTAACTTGCACGTTGACATCCATGACTTGTAAAAAACATGACAGTGACTATACCAATTAATTCAGTTATATTGTCAGCAAGTTTAAGATTTTTTTAGATTTTTTAAAGAATAAAGTTGTAAAAAATCGTTCTTACAATTTATTACTGTAATTAGCCCAGCCTTTTGTTAAATTTAAATCATCGCTTTAGGCAATTAATCTTACGAAGGAAAATACCATGAAACTTAAATCGCTACTTACAACTGTGCTTGTTACAGGGATCTTGGCAGGTTGTAGCTCAACACAAGATAAGTCTGCTTCTCAGTCAAAAGTGAATATCCCTGATTGGGTATTAAACCCAACGATTGAAAATGGTATCGCTGCTGCTGATTGTGTTAAATTCTCTGGTAATATTTCAATTGACCAAAAACATTCTGTGGCGAATGCTCGCTTAGCGTTAGCACAGCAAATCGAAACTCGAATTGAAGGTTTAGATAAGACATTTGCAAATCGCACAGATGCGAATGATGATACGACAGTAGGTTCGACATTTAGTTCAGTATCAAAACAATTAACTAAGCAAACGCTCAATGGTTCTCGTGTAAATAAAGCTGACGTTGTGGAAATTGGCGGTAAAGACTATTACTGCTCACTCGTGGTTTTATCACCGCAGCTTACTCACTCTCTATTTAAAGACGTAATTAAAGAGAGCAAAAAAGAGATCAATCCACAAGACGAAAAATTCTTGTATCAAGAGTTCAAAGCATATAAAGCAGAAAAAGATTTAGAAAAAGAAATTGCTAGATTGACCAACTAATAAAACGCGCCCACGGCGCGTTTTTGGCTTGTAAGGATTTTAAAGTGAAGAAAGTACTAGCATTGACAATCGCTTCTCAGTTTGTAGTAAGTACTGCTTTTGCAAGTACAGCAACACTTTTTGGTGAATTGTCGAAAGAGATGCAGGACTATGATAGCAAGAAGCAGTCAGGTCCTGAAACAACCTCAGAACAGTCTGAGTTTGAACAATTTAAAGCTCAGCACTTAGGTGAATACGAAGAGTTTGTTGAACAGCACTTAGCTGAATATGATGCGTTTAGAGATACGTTGATCAAAGAGTGGGGTGAGGCTAAAATTGCGTCACAAAGTGAGTATGTTTCCTATTCTGAAGACAATCGTGCACGACTTGAAGTTGATTTTGAACGCAATGAAATTGTGTTGAGTATTCGTCATGAAGGAGAGGGCGCACCATCAAAGGCAGATGTAAAGCGTGAATTTGAACGCTTTAGGCAATCGGAAAATGCACTCATACAGAGCTTTTTTAGCGGAGAACAATCTTCTCTAGAAGAGGCAACTTATCAAGATTATGAAATTGATAGAAACTTGAAAGTAAGTGCCATTATCGACGCAAAAGCCAAGATAAAACAACAGACGGTTGAACAAAAGCAATTGCTGGAAAAGAAGGCTGATGAAAAGCTCGCTTTGCCACAAACGAGCACTTCAGAGGTTTCAGATAAGCTTGCTGAAGATAAAGCAAAATTAGAGCAATTAGAAGTTAAGCGCATTCAAAACTTGGCGCAGTCAGTCAGACAGATAGCTGGTCAAAATGATGAAAAGGTAACTAAAGTTACCATCAAGCTTCCTCAGGGGAGTTTAGCTAAAAAAAGAGCCTCATCATACACAGACAATATTGCCAAGCACAGTGAGCGCTTTGAAGTGGATGCTAGTTTGGTATTAGCGGTGATGCATACTGAAAGTCACTTCAATCCACTGGCAAAGTCACATATCCCGGCCTATGGCTTGATGCAAGTTGTACCGACAAGTGCAGGGGTCGATGTAAATCGTTTTTTGTTTAAAATTGATGAACCGATGAGCGCACCATATTTGTATGTCGTGAATAACAATATTGAAGCGGGTACAGCTTATCTTCATCTGTTAAACGATAGATATTTAAGTAATATCAAAGATCCGTTAAGCAGAAAGTACTGCATGATAGCCGCGTACAATACGGGAGCAGGAAATGTTGCTAGAGTGTTCAATTCAAATAAATCTAGGAATATTCGAGATGCAGCGAAGATCATTAACTCTATGTCTCCACAGCGCGTACTCGAAGCGTTGCAGACTGGCTTGCCTTACGATGAGACAAAGCACTATCTAAAAAAAGTACTAACGGCAGAAAAGCTTTATATATAGCAAATCTAAGAGTCGCATAGACTTTGCGACTCAACTCCACCTCTACCTCTACCTCTACCTCAGTTCCATCTCTATCTCAACGAGAAACAAGTTCTCTCATATCATAAGGGCGAATACGCTAATCACATAGATATCTAGCGTAAATGAGTAGCCATCAATTGTGACAACGGGCTGCATGTTGAAGTAGTAGATAACGATATGAATAACAAACGAATTGCGGCCAAATTTATATCGCTTTTGCGTATATACGTAATAGATTGCCAACAACATCATACTGCGGGCAAGCGGGCAAGCGGGCAAGCGGGCAAGCGGGCAAGCGGGCAAGCGGGCAAGCGGGCAAGCGGGCAATAAAAAACCAGTCAATCATGACTGGTTTTTTTGTGGTTATTACCAAATTAGATTAGTTATTCAACTGGCTGTGGAGAGGCCATTTGAGCACTTGCCCTAGCTGTAGGCGATTTTGAGCCTACACCTAATCCACTAGATTGGATAGTCGCTCTCAATTCATTTGGCATAGCACTAGGAACAACTGCATCAGATACTTCTTCTGAAGAGCTGGCTTTTGTCATTGGTGATGCTGATGTATTGGTATAGCGTACACGACCTGACTTTGTTGGCTTAGCAACAGGCGCTGATTCAACCACAGGTGCAGGTTCAGCCACAGGTGCAGGTTCAACAACAGGTGCAGGTTCAACAACAGGTGCAGGTTCAACAACAGGTGCTGATTCAACAACAGGTGCAGGTTCAGCGACAGGTGCAGGTTCAACAGCAGGTGCAAGTTCAACAGCAGGTGCAGGTTCAGCCTCAGGTGCTGGTTCAACAGCAGGTGCAGGTTCAACAACAGGTGCAGGTTCAGCCACAGGTGCTTGTTCAGCCACAGGTGCTGGTTCAGCCACAGGTGCTGGTTCAGCCACAGGTGCTGATTCAACAACAGTTGCAGGCTCAGCCACAGGTGCTTGTTCAGCGACAGGTGCTTGTTCAGCCTCAGGTGCTTGCTCAGCCACAGGTGCTGGTTCAACAGCAGGTGCAGGTTCAGCCACAGGTGCTTGTTCTGCGACAGGTGCTTGTTCTGCGACAGGTGCTTGTTCAACAACAGGTGCTTGTTCTGCAGCTGACGCCTCCTCAGCAGTAACGGCTTCTCCTGAGCGTAGCTGAGCTTCAAACTCTGCGGCAGCTTGGTCAGCAACAGGAACAAAAGCTGGAGCTGATTGACGGTTTGTTGACTCGCCACGTTTACGTCTTTGACCTGCTGCTCTTAAATGACGAGGTGAACGTCTTGAGCGCGTTTTTGCTTCGCGCTTTTCACCATCGGCTTCGTCATCTTGCTCATCACTGACTGCTGGTGTCTCAGTGTTCTCGGTCGTATCTAGTTCAACGATAGCTTCATTTTGAACACTTACTTCAGCGCTTTCTACCGTGTCCTCTACGGTATTTTTTTCCTCTGCAATGATTGGCTCTTCTACTGGAGCATGTACTTTTTCCTGCTTTTCTGGTTCGACAGGAACTGGTGACATATCAGTCTGTGAAGACTCTTGTGTTGCTTCAGTCTGCTTTTCAATACGTACTTTCTTACGCAGGTTTCTTCGTTGACGGCGCTGTTTTACAGGCTTTTCTCGCTGCTCTTGCTGAGATTCCTGTTTTTGATTTTCGTTGTCCGTATTGGTGTTCTTCGTTTTATCTGAATCAGTACGTTTACGATTGTTTTGACGACGACGCTTGTTACGGTTTTCCGAACGTTCCTGATTATCAGTGCGTTCTTTGTCTTCACCTTTAGCTACAGTATCGTTAGAAGTTGCTACATCTTTTTGTGCATCACCACGACCGCGGCCTTTACGTCGTTGATTACGGCGACGGTTGTCTTGTTTTCCTCGGCGTTTCGGCTGTTGCTTTTTCTCTTCTTCTTTCGGTTGTTCTTCCTCAGAAGAGAATAGGCTCTTAAGCCAATTGCCAACACGCGCTAATAGACCAGGTTTTTGTGCTTGGGTCTGCTCTGTCGCTGTTGTTGGCGCTTGTGGAGCGGTAGGTTGCGACGTAGGTGCTGGCGAAGAAGGCATTACCACACCTTTCAAGACAGGCTCTTCTTTTGGCGTAGCCTGAGTCATCTGCACTTCGACGATATCAGCTTCAGGCTCTGCAACTTGCTCATAACTTGCTAACTCTGGCACATCGTCTTTACGCAAACGAACTACTTCATAATGAGGCGTTTCAAGGTGCTGATTAGGAATAATGACAACGTGACAGTTATGTCTCTTTTCAATTCGTTGTACCGCACGGCGCTTTTCATTTAATAAGAAAGAGCCGACCTTTACAGGCACTTGAGCATTCACTTGAGCGGTGTTTTCTTTAATCGCTTCTTCTTCAATCAATCGTAAAATAGACAGTGCAATTGATTCATTTGAGCGGATTGTGCCTTGTCCGTTACAACGTGGGCAAGAATGCTGGCTCGCTTCGCCCAGAGAAGGACGTAAACGTTGACGAGACATTTCTAAAAGGCCAAACCTTGAAATTTTGCCAATTTGGACGCGAGCTCTATCTGCTCTCACAGCTTCTTTTAGGCGGTTTTCAACTTCACGCTGATGGCGTGGAGGAGTCATATCGATAAAGTCGATAACGATTAGACCACCTAAGTCGCGAAGTCTTAGCTGCCTTGCGATTTCATCAGCTGCTTCTAAATTGGTATTGAGTGCTGTCTCTTCAATATCGCCGCCTTTGGTTGCTTTAGACGAGTTGATATCAATAGAGGTAAGCGCTTCAGTCGGATCGATGACAATCGAGCCTCCAGATGGCAGTCTTACTTCGCGCTGGAAAGCAGATTCAATTTGGCTCTCAATCTGATAGTGAGTGAACAGAGGCACATCATTCTTGTATAGTTTCACACGATTGATAAAGTCAGGTCTGAAACGTTCAATATGAGCTCTTGCTTCATCAAAAACTTTTTGTTTATCAATCAATATCTCACCGATATCACGACGAAGATAGTCGCGGATCGCTCGGAAGATAACGTTACTTTCTTGATGGATCAAAAACGGTGCTTTGCGGCTATCGGCAGCTTCTTGAATTGCTTGCCAGTGCACAAGAAGAGCTTTCAAGTCATATTCAAGTTCTTCGAAAGATTTACCTACACCAGCCGTACGAACGATAAGCCCCATGCCTTTTGGCAATTTAAGACGGCTTAAGGCCTCTTTCAGCTCAATACGCTCATCGCCTTCGATACGACGTGAAATACCGCCAGCACGAGGGTTATTTGGCATTAAAACTAAATAGCTACCAGCAACACTGATAAAAGTTGTCAGTGCAGCGCCTTTTTGTCCACGCTCTTCTTTGTCAACCTGAACAATTACTTCCTGGCCTTCTTTGATAACATCTTTGATGTTAGGGCGGCCATTAAATGTATAGCCTTCAGGGAAGTATGTTTTGGCAATTTCTTTGAGAGGGAGGAAGCCGTGACGCTCTGCGCCATAATCGACAAATGCAGCTTCAAGTGAGGGTTCTATACGGGTTATTTTGCCTTTGTATATATTGGCTTTCTTTTGTTCGTGACCTGGGCTTTCTATATCTAAATCATATAGACGCTGGCCATCAACCAGTGCAACGCGCATTTCTTCTTGCTGCGTCGCATTGATTAGCATGCGTTTCATATTCTTATGTACTCTATTTACTTTTTTACCTTCCCGCATTTACTTTGCATCGGGTGGTAAAACTCTACTTATACTATTCTTGTGCGCCCTTGCAGGCAGTTTAAATGTTCCTGTTACTGATGCAGTCTCACGACTGGGGAGAAGGGAACTTAGTCTGTTTTAACACTTATGCCTGATTCATATTGTCGACGGGTTAAAAAATAGCTTTTACTTTTTGCTACAGAACTCGCTCGGGTTAAACACACCCACAAATTTACACAAGACACGATAATTTTGCTTTTATTTACTCGTATGTCATGTCTGGCGATAAAAAGATGAACTGTTACGCGCTTCATCTTATGCCAATTACACGTAATAATTGTCTTGGGTCGGAGATAAAAGCTTTGGAAATATTAGCTCTGATCTGTATGATCCTCCACCCAAGATGTGCATCACGACAGTTTATTTGCGATAAAAAGCAATGCTCGCAAAATTTGCGAGTCGATTATCCCACTAATAACTGTGTGATAGCAACTAAATTATTACTCAAATCAGTGATTAGGCAATGTCAGAAAAGAATGGTTTACAAGTTACCTTTGTAACTATCACCGAAGATCAGTTAGGGCAGCGTATTGATAACTTTTTAGTTACACATTTAAAAGGTGTACCAAAAAGTGCTGTTTATAAAATTTTGAGAAAGGGTGAAGTTCGCGTCAATAAAAAGCGTGTCAAGCCAGTATATAAGCTACAAATTGACGATGTAGTGCGGATCCCGCCAGTTAAAACAGCAGAAAAAACAGAATTTGTCCCTAAAAACTTGGACCGGGTAGCAAGTTTAGAAGATTGCATAATATATGAAGATAAGTATCTGATTGTTATAAATAAGCCTTCTGGAATGGCAGTGCATGGTGGCAGCGGTCTTAGTTATGGTTTGATAGAGGCGATCCGCGCCCTTAGACCGCAAGAAAAATCACTTGAGTTGGTTCATCGACTAGATAGAGATACTTCAGGTTGCTTGCTTATTTCTAAACGCCGAGCGGTTTTAAAAGGCTTGCACGAGCAACTAAGAGAGAAAACCATGGAGAAAAATTACTGGGCACTGGTTGCTGGTGAGTGGTCTTCGAAGCACAAAAATGTAACTGAGCCGCTGAGAAAGAACACGCTAAAATCAGGCGAGCGTGTAGTGCGAGTCGATCCGGAAGAGGGTAAAGCATCACATACGCGCTTTCGTGTGCTAGAGCGTTTCAATGGCGCGACTTTGGTGCAAGCATCTCCTGTTACAGGTCGTACACACCAAATTCGAGTGCATACTCAGTGTAAAGGGCACCCTATCGCGTGTGACGATAAATATGGCGACCAAGCTTTTGATGCGCAAATGCGTAAAAAAGGCCTAGGGCGTTTATTCTTGCATGCTAGAGAGCTTCGCTTTTTGCACCCTAAAACAGAAACCACTTTGCATGTAGAAGCACCTTTGGACGACGCTTTGACGGCATGTATAAAAACATTACGAGAAGATAATGGGCTATAAACTGGTCATATTTGATTGGGACGGCACGGTTATGGATACCGTCCCCAAGATTGTTAACACCATTAATTTGGTTGCCGATCAATACGGGATCCCTAGAGAGTCAGAACAAAAAACTAAAAGCATTATTGGTTTATCGCTTGAAAAGGCTTTAGCTACTTTGTTTCCTGCACAGGCCTATCGCAGTGCTGACTTGGCTGATGCTTATAAAGTTATATACCGAGATGTCGATACAACACCCACGGAATTATTTCGTGGTGTAGAGGCCGTTCTTAAACAACTGGCGGAACGAGGAACTAAAATAGCAATTGCAACGGGGAAGAGTCGCCAAGGTCTGAATAGGCTGTTGAGTGAATCAGGGTTGCACAAATATTTTCAAGCAACTAGAACTGCTGATGAGGCACACTCCAAGCCGCATCCAGATATGTTGCATCAACTGCTGGATGAATTAGACGTTATGGCTAAAGATGCGGTGATGATAGGAGACACAACAATCGATATGGAAATGGCATCTAAAGCCGGTATAGATGCCATCGGGGTGACTTTTGGCGTTGCCTCACGAGGAGAGCTTGAGCCATTCTCACCGGTTCATGTAGTAGATGAATTTGAACAGTTATTGACGTACTTGACCTAATACATCTAAACCAAAACTCGCGAATGTTTTTGTCAGCTCTATAAGCGGAAGGCCCACTAATGTATTTGGGTCTTCACCTTCAAGCTTGTCAAATAGGCATATACCTAGCCCTTCACTTTTAAAGCTGCCAGCGCAGTTGTATGGCTGTTCTATCTCTAAATAATTTGAAATTTGTGTTGAAGTTAGCGCTCTAAAATAAACGTTAAACGGTACAACTTTAGTGATACATTTATCTTCTTCAATAGAATAGACACTCAGTCCTGTATAAAAGGTAACACATTGACCGCTAAATAATGTGAGCTGTTTAATTGCATTTTCTTTGTTATGGGGTTTACCAAGAACTTGGCCATCGAACACCGCGACTTGGTCAGAGCCGATGACTAGCCCTTTTTGATAGTGTTGTATCGCTACTTTGGCTTTGTTTTCGCTTAAGCGCTGCACGAGATCTTGCGGTGTTTCACCGGATATTGGCGACTCATTAATCTCTGGAGAAAAAGTTGTAAAAGAAAGGCCAATTTTTTTCAAAATTTGCTGCCTAAATGGCGAGCTTGAGGCTAATATAATAGGTGTTTTCATGAGTCTATTGGTGTTTAAATTGAGGATTTGACACAAGGATAAGCGTTAGTAGGCGAAAAACAATAGGAAAGTTTATTTTTACTTTGACTAAACCACTAACAATCTATATGATGCAGCCCCTATGCAAAAGGTGAAAATTCCCATCACTCTTGATCCAGGCAGGGCAGCGCAACGTCGAGCTACTTATGACGGCATTGTGTCGCTTGAAGAACTTTCTCGACTGCAGCAAGTTGTGCAGGATCAGGTAGGTGAAATAGCGGTAACTATTCATTGCGATATTGATCAGCAAGGTTTAGTTGTGATTCGGGGCTCAGCTCGAGCACAAGTAACATTGTTGTGTCAGCGTTGTAATGATGAATTAGGGTTGGATTTGGCTCAAGACTTTGCGTATTCGCCAGTCGGATTAGGTGCAGAGTCGGATGATCTTCCTGAAAGCTACGATGTGGTGGAGTTAGATGAAGAAGGTGAAATCAATCTTCGACAAATTATCGAAGATGAATTGATTTTAGCGATTCCTATAGTTCCTATGCATGATGAAGCTTCATGTTCGTTTTCAAATAAGCCAGTGAGCTTTGGCGAAATCGAAGCAGAAGAAAGTAAACCAAATCCATTTGAAATTTTAAAACAACTTAAGAAAGATTCTTAGGAGAAGGCTAATGGCGGTACAAAAAAGCAAAGTGACTCGTTCACGTCGTGGCATGCGTCGTTCACACGATGCTATCAGCGGACCAGCTTTAACTGTAGACCAAGTTTCAGGTGAGACTCATCGTCGTCACCACGTAACTGCAGATGGTTACTACAAAGGCGTTAAAGTAATTTCTAAGTAAGAGATTACTTTATGCTGACTAATCTAACCATTGCGTTAGATATGATGGGGGGCGATTACGGCCCCCGTTCATCTATTCCAGCTGCTATCCTAGCAGTTGAAAAATATCCAAATTTAACTTTGTTACTTTGTGGTAATGAAGCAGTCTTGCGACAAGCTCTCAGTAAAGAAAACCAACTCGATCACCCCAGACTGGTTATAAAGCATAGCGAACAAGTTGTTACAAATAATTGTGAGCCAGCTCATGCGCTTAGAAATAAACGTAAATCTTCAATGCGTATTGCTCTTGATCTAGTTAAAACAGGTCAAGCTCAAGCATGTGTCAGTTCAGGCAATACTGGCGCTTTACTATCGATGGCCCACTACGTATTGAAAATGCTGCCAGGTATTAAGCGTCCAGCACTCATTACTTCGATGCCTACAGAAAAAAAACAGCCTGTCTATTTGCTCGATTTAGGTGCCAATGTGCTATGTGATCCGGAAACCTTGTTTCAATTTGCAATTATGGGATCAATCGTTGCCGGAGAGTCTCTAGATAAAGAAAGCCCCAAAGTGAGCCTTTTGAATATTGGTGCAGAAGACATCAAAGGGCATGAAGGAATAAAGCAAGCGGCCAAGTTGATGTGTGAGTGTGAGCATCTAAACTACCAAGGTTACTGTGAAGGTAGTGATATTTTTTCAGGAAAGTCGGATGTTATTGTGTGCGAAGGCTTTGTGGGTAATATAGCTTTGAAAACTTGTGAAGGAATTGCCAAGTTGATCATGCTAAAATTCACGAAAGCACTAAAAAAACACTTTTTTTACAAGGCTCTCGCATTTTTACTACGCCCGGTGATAAAAAAACTCTATAAAAAGGTGAACCCCGACCAGTATAACGGAGCAAGTCTGGTAGGATTGCGTGGTATTGTCGTAAAAAGTCACGGAAATGCATCGAATAAGGCATTTTTAGCAGCGATCGATGAAGCTGTTAGAGAGGTTAATCGACGCATTCCCGAAAAAATACAATCAGCTTTTGAAAAAATGACTGACGTGGAAGAAACCTCTATTAGTTAGCACAAACACCACTTTTCGTGCATACTTCGCGTCTGTTCAAGCAAAGTTGCTTGTATATAGATATTTTTAGTCATACTTCATCAGTTAGCGCTATAGAACAAGTTGGTCGCGCTAATTGTGGGTGTACGAATTTAAAGACGAGTAAAAGAGCATCTTATGTCACAAAAAATTGCTTTACTTTTCCCAGGCCAAGGCTCTCAGAGTGTTGGTATGTTGTCAGAGCTAATCGAATCATCTGACATTGTAAAAAAAACCTTTGCCGAAGCATCAGAAGCGCTTGGATATGATCTGCAAGCCTTGGTGTTAAATGGTCCTGAAGAAGAGCTAAATCAAACTCATAAAACTCAGCCAGCATTATTGACGTCTAGCGTAGCTATTTTTCGTCACTGGCAAGCAAAAAATGTTGATGCTGAACTTGTATTAGCCGGTCACAGCTTGGGTGAGTATTCAGCGCTTGTATGTGCAGGTGTTATCTCGTTGTCAGAAGCTGTAAAGCTAGTTGAAAAACGTGGTTTGTATATGCAAGAAGCCGTGCCAGCTGGAACAGGGTCTATGGCTGCAATTATCGGCTTAGAAGATGAGGCAATTGTCAAAGCATGTGCTGAGTCTGCGCAAGGGCAGGTTGTGTCTCCGGTAAATTACAATTCGCCTGGTCAAGTTGTAATTGCAGGGCATAAAGAAGCCGTAGATAGAGCGAGTGAAGCATGTAAAGAAGCAGGTGCAAAGCGCGCTCTTCCTTTATCAGTAAGCGTCCCTTCACATTGTGAGTTAATGAAACCAGCGGCAGAGCGCCTGGCAGCTGATCTTGAAGGCTTAACATTTGCAGAGCCTAAATATCCGGTTATCAACAACGTCGATGTTGCAGTAGCTAAAAGTGCTACAGAAATAAAAGATGCGCTTATAAGGCAGCTATTTAGTCCTGTACGCTGGACTGAAACAGTTCAACAGCTTGCCGCGCAAGAGATTACTCAGGCTTATGAGTTTGGCCCAGGAAAAGTTCTTACAGGCTTGGCAAAACGAATTGATAAATCAGTTAAATGTGCTGCTGCTAACGATGTAGCATCAATTGAAAGTGCAGAATAATAGAGAAGAAAAATGTCCAATATATTTGATCTTAAAGATAAAATCGTATTAGTCACAGGTGCAAGTCGCGGTATAGGTAAATCAGTCGCGCAGACATTGGTCGCACAGGGCGCAACGGTACTTGGTACAGCAACAAGTGACTCAGGCGCGGAAAAAATCAGCGAGTATTTAGGTGAAAACGGTAAAGGTTATAAACTTAATGTCACTGACGTTGAGTCTATTGATGCTGTTTTGAAGCAGATTAAAGCTGATTTTGGTGATGTTGACGTGTTGGTAAATAATGCGGGTATTACTCGCGATAATTTGCTTATGCGTATGAAAGATGACGAGTGGACAGATATTATTGACACTAACTTAAGTGCAATTTATCGTTTATCCAAAGCTGTACTTCGCCCGATGATGAAGAAAAAGTCAGGCCGTATTATTAACATTGGTTCTGTAGTTGGCACCATGGGTAATGCCGGTCAAGCAAACTATGCAGCAGCGAAAGCTGGTGTTATCGGTTTCTCTAAATCACTTGCACGTGAAGTCGCTTCTCGTGGTATTACAGTGAATGTAATTGCACCTGGTTTTATCAAAACTGATATGACTGATGAATTAACTGACGAGCAAAAAGCGGCAACACTGGCAAACGTACCTGCAGGTCGTTTAGGTCAGCCTGAAGAAATTGCTGCAGCTGTAGCGTACCTAGCTTCTGATGCAGCTGCATATATCTCCGGAGAAACGTTGCACGTGAACGGTGCGATGTATATGGTGTAAAGATTACAAAATAATTTAAATTTTTGTGATCTTGCCGCAAACTAGCTTGATATTGCCCTGAAAATAGGCGATAAAGAGTAAAAATATTTAGTAACAGGTTTGACCAGACAAAAAAGTCTAAGTCAATCCTTGAATCAATACATGATGCGCCGTAAACTACGCCGCAATCTGAAATTAACGCAAAAAGCGTTTTAATAAAGGAAAGAAGAATGAGCGACATCCAAGAACGCGTAAAAAAAATCATCGTTGAGCAACTAGGTGTTAAAGAGGAAGAAGTAAAATCAGAAGCTTCTTTCGTTGATGACCTAGGCGCGGACTCTCTTGACACTGTTGAGCTAGTAATGGCTCTAGAAGAAGAGTTTGACACTGAGATCCCTGATGAAGAAGCTGAGAAAATCACTACTGTTCAGGCTGCGATCGACTACGTTACTGCTCACGCTGAGTAATTAACGGATCTGAAGGGCAGCACTCGCTGCCCTCATTCATTCTACCCCCGCAAAATTTCAAATCCCTTTTTGGAGGAAACCGTGGCTAAACGTCGAGTCGTAGTAACTGGCTTAGGTATGTTGACGCCGCTAGGTAATGATGTTCAGTCAACCTGGCAAGGCCTATTAGAAGGTCGTAGTGGCATTTCAAATATCACGCATTTTGATACATCGAGTTTTGGAACTAAGTTTGCTGGCTTAGTTAACGACTTTGATGCGACAGAATACATGTCCAAAAAAGACACAAAAAAAATGGACTTGTTTATTCAGTATGGTATTGCAGCTGGTGTCCAAGCATTAAAGGATTCAGGATTAGAAATCACTGAACAAAATGCTGCACGTGTTGGTGTGGCAGTTGGTTCAGGGATTGGTGGATTGACTCTTATTGAAGAAAACCACCACAAGCTTATCGCGAGTGGTCCGCGAAAGTTATCACCTTTCTATGTACCTTCAACCATTATAAATATGATCTCAGGACATTTGTCTATCATGCATGGTTTGAGAGGTCCTAATATTTCGATTGTTACAGCTTGTACAACCGGTCTTCACAACATTGGTCATGCTGCACGTATGATTGCATATGGTGATGCAGACGCGATGGTTGCCGGTGGTGCTGAAAAGGCTTCTACACCTATTGGTATGGGTGGTTTTAGCGCTGCGCGTGCCTTGTCGACTCGAAATGATGATCCTCAAGCGGCCTCTCGTCCTTGGGATAAAGATAGAGACGGTTTTGTACTTGCAGATGGTGCCGGTGTTATCGTACTAGAAGAATACGAGCACGCAAAAGCACGTGGCGCTAAAATCTATGCTGAACTAGTTGGTTTCGGTATGAGTGGCGACGCATATCATATGACATCACCACCAGAAGACGGTTCGGGTGCTGCACTTGCTATGGAAAATGCACTAAACGATGCAGGTGTGAATGCGGAGCAAATTGGTTATATCAACGCACATGGTACATCAACTCCAGCAGGCGACATTGCTGAAACATCAGCAGTTAAGTCAATTTTTGGCAGCGCGGCGAATGATGTGATGGTGAGTTCTTCCAAATCAATGATGGGACATTTATTAGGTGCCGCGGGCTCTGTTGAGTCAATTATAAGCATCTTGTCTTTGGTCGACCAGAAAGTATCGCCTACTATCAATTTGGATAACCCTGATGAAGGGTGTGACCTAGACTATGTTCCGCACACAGCCCGTGATGCAAAGTTAGATTATGCGCTTTGTAACTCGTTTGGTTTTGGCGGTACTAACGGCTCGTTGCTGTTCAAAAAGATTTAAATTTATCTTTAGTTTGATAAAGCCTGGCAATGCCAGGCTTTTTTATTTTCGGAAGGTTTATGGAAATCAGTTATAAAGATCGTGGCTTAAATTATGGCGATGGCTTTTTCACAACTATTAAAATTGAAAGTGGCCAACCACAGCTTTGGCAATATCATTTAGCAAGGCTCAGGCAGTGTCAGCAAGTCTTGTGTTTTCCAGAGCTAGACGAGCAAGCAATTACAAACGCGTGTTTGGAAGCCGCAAAAGGGTGTGGTTTAGGCGTGATCAAGGTTTTAATCACCAGGGGGGTTGGTGGACGAGGTTATGGCTTACCAGAGCACCCAGAGCCCAAGATTATAATTACACAAAGTGATTTTCCTGCGCACTATTTTAAGTGGCAAGAACAAGGTGTTTGTTTGAGCGTCAGTGATATTAAGCTTGGTCACCAGCCTCTGTTTGCTGGTCTGAAAACGCTCAACCGTCTAGAGCAAGTATTGATAAAAGCGCAAGCCAGCCAACAAGTGGCTGATGATGTATTGGTTTTAGATATTGATGACAACGTCATAGAGTGCTCTGCTAGCAACCTCATCATTGTGAAAAATAACCAGCTGTTTACACCTAGCTTGAAGCTGTGTGGTATTAAAGGTGTGTATCTATCACTGCTGTCTGATCATACTCAAATAAAGTCTAAATCATTGTGTTTGCATGATGTATTGGAGGCAGACGCGGTATTTATGTGTAATAGTTTGATGGGACTTGTACCCGTAAAATCATTAGACAAACAGGTGTTTAACCTGCAAACTGCCCTTGATTTGAAGTCAAAGATAGAAGCCACTCTATGATCCGTTTTTTATTATGGGCCGTCTCAGTTCCTGTACTTATCATCTTATATTATGGGTATAACTTACAGGGTTTGATGCGAAGTGAAACCCTAGACTTACCAGAGCAATATACGCAAGTGTCGCAGGGGGAGACTTTTCATAGCTTATGTGCAAAATGGCAGTCTCAGCAGGCATTGGAAAGCTGCTTTCCTTATAAACTTTATAGTAAGTTGCAGCCGCAGAAATTCACTCTAAAAGCCGGGGTTTATGAGTTGAGGGGCCTTACTGTATTGACGGCCATTGAAAAAGTTCACCGCGGTGACAAGGCTGATTTTACCTTCACTATTATTGAAGGTGACACTTATAAAACGATCATTGAGAATCTAAAGAAGAGTGCGTTTTTAATATTCGATATTCCAGATGAGCCTTCAGAAGGTTTTATACAATTTGGCAATGGACACCCAGAAGGGTGGTTATACCCCGATACATATCATTATGAAGGTTTGACCGATGCGTCAGCACTGTTGCAGCGTGCGCATACAAAGATGCAAAGCGTTTTAAGCGAAGCTTGGGAAAAACGAGGCGACAATGTACCGTTAAAAAGTGATTATGAAGCGCTTATTCTTGCTTCTATAATTGAAAAGGAGTCAGGGCAAGCTGCTGAGAGAGATATTATTTCTTCGGTATTTCATAATAGATTGAACAAGGGGATGAGATTACAGACAGATCCAACTGTTATTTATGGGCTCGGAGAACGGTTCCGTGGTGATATTAAAAAGTCTCATTTGCGTGAATATACGCCATATAACACCTACCGAATTGATAGACTTCCACCAACACCAATTGCAATGCCCTCCAAAGATGCATTGTTTGCAGCTGTGCAACCAGCTAATACAGACTTTTTATATTTTGTTTCAAAAGGAAATGGCGCACATTATTTCTCTAAATCACTGAAAGAACACAATAGAGCTGTGCGAAAGTACATTTTAAATGAGCAGTGAGTTTGCCGTTAAGATATCAAGCCATAAAAAGGCTGTACTTAGGTACAGCCTTAATCATTTGATCTATTACTTTTTACTAAATTCAACAGTCAAAACTTGGTTAGCTGTCAAATTACTGAACGTATACTGCTCTAGAGGACCTAGGTTAACGCCGTTGAGCGTGACGCTTTTAACTTGAGCGCCAGCAGCGGCATTGAAGAAGAAGGTTTGATCTTTGTTCGGTGCTATCAAGATGTCACCAAATGTATCGCCAGTCGGTGTAACACTGCCTAAGTGAGAAACCTTGCTCGCTTGTTCTCTGGTGATAAGTTTCCAAGGGTCGTAGTCAGGAGCAAGCGCACCAGGCATTGAATCTGCGTACCACTTAGCTTCATAGTACTTGCCGTCATGATAAACTTGGTCACCCTTTTGGTAGATGTTGCCTTGTGCATACGTCGGGCTTGCCCCAATGCTTTTAACTGTTACAACTTTACCATCAGTCAGAGGCGCAGGGTTACGCATCCACTCAACGATATCTTTAAATGGCACGATACGGACTACAGGTTGACCGTTAACTTTCAAACTGAGCGCATATTGAATGAATTCTTCAATTGCTTGTTGACGCTCTAAGTAAGTAGTCGCACGCCCACCTGTATCATACTCTGGCGCGTAAATATTGGCATGTGCACCGTATAATAAAGGAGAGCGGTTGCCTTCGAGTCTCAAATGCAAGTTGTGCTTTAAGATAGCTAGCACGTCATTTTTACTCATTGCGCTACCAACCCACATATTTGTGTCAAATGCGACCATTTTACCGCCTTGTGGCTTTTCAAATACGTTTGAAGGGAGCTGCCATAGGCCAGGGAAGTGACCAACGTCTGGTTTTCCAACCCGCGTTGTAGGCGTACCATTGTTCATGGTATAAGGCCATGGGTTGTTGGTGCCATTATATTGGCTGCCCCAACCCTCTTCTACACTGGTATCGTAGACAAAATTACCTTTGATAAGAGCTGAAAACAACGCATTATTGTGATTTAAATAAGGGGTCCTAAAGCCAATAATCTCACTAACTGGGATCCCAGGGCCCGCAGCATCATTTGCACCGTGCATGATCTCTGTAGCGTCAAACGGTTTACTTAACCATGTTTGAGTAATACCCAGCTCCTGTGCCCACTGTGCTTCACTGAAGTTGCCCGTATCTGGCCCGCCATCTTTGTGGCTCCACGTGTGATTGCCAATCTCGTGGCCATCTAGCCAAGCATTTCTCCAAGCATGTTTGACACCCACAGCATCGTTAGCGGCAGCTTCTATATAAGAGGGCGTATTGAAGAAAGTAAACCTGACTGGTGAGCCATCAAATGTCGCCGTATTATGTGAGCCATTGTCGTTTTGTAATTGACGAGTAAAGTTAACTATCCAGTCCATGCCTGCCTTAGAACCATTGTCATCGAAACCAATCGAAATAAACAATGGCACCTGAACTGGTCTCAGTTGAGCAGGAGGCATTTGGCTCCAAGGCTGATTATCTGAATAATCATAGTTATTGGTTTGTGCTGTCGTTAATTTAGCATCAGCAGGTAACTCAACTGATTTAATTCCAGAGTCGTATACGCTTGCTTGTGCAACTGAAGATATACCGATGAATACACCTAGTGACAGCGCTGACATTTTAAACTTCATGATCAATCCTTACTTAAAGTTTTTCATATTGGGATGGGGGGTATTGTACATAAAAAAGCGCTAATTAAAGGCGGCGAAATAAAGAGGGATTCAGCATAAATAGCGAGCGGGGTTGATGGTTTATAAATTAATAAGTAAAAAATACAGTGGTTTATGTTTTTTATTTTTTTGTAAGGTACATTGGATAAGCTTTCGTACATGTTGTGATTATTCATTATTATTGAATATGGTTGTGTGGCAAAAAACAAATACAGATGAGTATGATTCAAGTGATGTAACGACAGCGAGTGAATCGTCTTAAATTGTCTGGTTGTAATGATAATAATTGAATTGTTAGCTTACCCAGCTCTTCGAATAAAAATAGAAAAAGCGTTTATATAAGTGACTTATAAACGCGATTTATGTAGATTACTGTTGAATTTGAAATTACACAGAATACAAGCAAATACGGCTAAGTATTCCTACACACTGCGATGACAACATTTGGGGATAAATAATGAAAAAGGTTAACGTGCTGGCAGCGGCTATACTTTTTGCCATTACTGGATGTGCGACAGAGTCCACATCGAATCAAGTTAATAGTGAAAACCTAGCTAAAGCGAAAAAAACAATAAGTAGAGCTGAGGTTGACACCGTAGTCGATAAATATACCAAAACGTTTATTTCTCACCAGCCAGCTTTGGCAACATCTTTGAAGCTTGAAAGTGAAGATTATGGCCGCTATGAAAATAGACTACCCGACTACTCAGTTGCTGGCATGCAAGCGTTGCAGATAGACATGACACATGCTGCCGAGCAGCTCAAGCAGTTGCAATCTGCGCAGCTCAGTGACAAAGACAGATTACATGTGCAAGTTAATGAGGTTATAGCACGGTATTATGCAGGTGACAGTGTATTTTCTGCCGGATACATTGATACTTGGGGTGGACATTTACCTTATATCGTAAACCAGATATCAGGGCCTCTGATGGACGTGCCAAGTATATTGCAAAACCAGCATGAAATTAGCAATATATCTGATGCAAAAGCGTATGTGGAACGTTTAGCTGCGTTTGCGACTATGGTGGACCAAGTCAATGAGAAAGTCGTCAGTGATGCAAAGCGTGGGATCATACTGCCTAAGCCACTATTTCCCAATACTTTATCTTATCTTACTGCGTACACTGAACCAAAAGCAAATGAACATGTACTTGTGACGTCTTTCGCTACAAAGCTAGAAAACCTTGAAGGCGTTAGTGACAGAGCAAAAGCGAGTTTAGTTGAAAGTGCTGCATCAGTGATGGCAATGCAGATATATCCTGCATTTGGTCGTATCACCGCCAAAATGACAGAATTGGAAAAACAGGCCTCAGATAAAGTCGGTATTTGGGCACAGCCTAATGGAGAAGCGTTTTATCAACATGCTATCACGTATTTAGCAGACTCAGACATGACGGCACAACAGATCCATGAAGTGGGCCAAGCGGAAGTGAAGCGTATCACAAAGCGCATGGATGAGATCTTAAAGTCGAATGGCTACACCAAGGGCTCAGTGAGCGAGCGTATGAAGCAATTAAACGAAGAGCCACGCTTTTTGTTTGCTGATAGCGATCAGGGTCGACAGGAACTGTTGGACTTCTTAAAGGGCGAGATTGAAGTCATCAATGAAAAAGCCCCCCAGTACTTTTCGACTCTGCCACCACAAAAAGTAGAAGTAAAACGTATTCCAGTTGAGGTTGAAGCTGGCGCACCTGGTGGTTATTACTATGGCCCTTCTTTAGATGGCAGCCGCCCTGGGGTGTTTGCGATAAATCTCAAAGATATGAAGGCTGTACCAAGCTTTGGTTTGAAAACACTGACATATCATGAAGCGGTACCAGGGCATCACTTCCAAATTGCACTCAATATGTTACAAACCGACATTGGCTTAATGCGCCAAAATGCGTCGTTTAACGGCTATATCGAAGGGTGGGCACTTTACTCCGAGTTACTTGCTTACGAAATGGGCATGTACGAAGGCGACCCATTCGGTGATCTAGGTCGATTGCAAGCGGAGGCATACCGAGCAGCCCGCCTTGTTGTAGATACAGGCCTACACTATAAAAAGTGGACTCGACAAGAGGCAATTGAATATTTTGCTGAGGCGACAGGCTCGGCTATGAGCGATGTCGTCCCTGCAATAGATCGCTATATTGCATGGCCGGGGCAAGCTCTAGGCTATAAGTTGGGTATGCTGAAGTTTGAAGAGCTAAGAAAAGGTGCGCAGAAAGCTTTGGGCAACAAGTTTGATATGACATCGTTTCATGACGAAATTTTACTAAAAGGCGCACGTCCACTGGCGCTGGTTGAACAAGACATTGCTCGCTGGGTTGAAAAACGCAAAGCAATGTAAATTTGTCATGGCTTATGAATGATAACAAGGGGCAATTCGCCCCTTTTTTATGCTTTAAAAGAGAAGCTTGATGTACAACTTGGTACATTTTTAAAAAAAGTAATACGCAATTTTGTGTGCAGGTTCCATATGCTTTAAAAACAATAACAATATGGGTACCAATTCAATGATTTGTAGATTAAGAGAAAGTTTCACCATAGCGATTGCGATATTTAGCTTAAGCGCTTGTGGTGGAGATAACAGTTCAAACACACAAAAAAATGTATCAATACCAGCTCAACAACCGGCACTTAACTCTGTGCACAAAGTTGAGGGCGAGTTTAACTATC
Organism: Pseudoalteromonas obscura; assembly: GCF_030135505.1. NCBI lineage: Bacteria > Pseudomonadati > Pseudomonadota > Gammaproteobacteria > Alteromonadales > Pseudoalteromonadaceae > Pseudoalteromonas > Pseudoalteromonas obscura. The sequence continues at coordinate 89,092 of NZ_JASJUT010000013.1, read as the reverse complement.
AAAAATTAATTGATGACCTCGTTTCTGATCAAGTACACGGTATTATCTTGCATGTTTCTACGCCAAATCGTACTTTTACAGGAAGTAGTGGTACTGCTAATTTAACGACACAAGCGCCATTGCAGCCCGATGCTGTTTATCACCTAGCAAGCACAGGAAAAGTTTTTACTGCACTATTGGCCGTTCAATTGCACCAAGCGGGGCTTTTAGACCTGGATGCGACAATAGATACGTGGTTATCACCGGGGATCATCGAACAAATAGAGCATGGCACGGATATCACTCTGCGACAGTTATTAAATCATAGCAGTGGAATTTACAACTACTCTGATCCGCGAAGCAACGACGCGTATGTCGAGTTTGTTTTGGCAAACTATAAAAAAGGGATCACAAATCAAGATCTCGTTCAATTTGCATTAGGCCAACCAGCCTACTTTAAGCCAGGCAGTGGGGCCGAATACTCTAATAGTAATTATGCTTTGGCAGGCATTATTTTAGATAGAGTATTAGGACACCCAAATGCGCATGCGATGCGAGATCTAATTATCGATAGGTTAGAGTTGGTTAATACTTTTTCGGTTGGCATTGAAAATCAATTTGCTGAGATTACCCCAGGATATGAAAAGCAAAACGGCGAATATATTAATACGTGGCCTATCTTAAGTCATGTAACCTCTTCAGCAACGCCAATAGCGTCAACTGTTACCGAGTTATCGCTATTAATGGAAAATATCTTTAATAATGAGCAGTGGTTGTCGAATCAAGCTCGTGAAGAGCTCATTGGCGCTAAAAGTCGTGCTTCGGTATCTCCGGGCCTTGAATATGTTCTAGGCTTATGGAAAGAGGATATACAAGGGTATACTGTCTATCACCACAATGGTGGGAATCATGGCTATGTGTCTAATAATTTATACATTCCGGAGCTCAATACCAGTGTGGTTTATTTTCTCAACTGTGGACTCAATGATAAATGTTTGGATGCGTTTCAAACGATCGAGCGTGCGGTAATGGAAAGTATTTTGGTAAAGCTTAAGGTGTGATGAGATGCGCGGCGAGCAAGCCGCGCAGCCTCAGCCTGTATCAGTCTTCAATACCTCTGAACTTTAAAAACTCACTATAGGTGCCTTTAAAGTCAGTGATCTTATTGTCTTTAATTTCAAGAATACGCGTTGCTAGAGAGTCAACGAAAACTCGATCGTGAGAAACGAAAAATAGCGTGCCTTTGTACTGTTCAAGGGCTGTATTTAACGATTCAATCGACTCCATATCCATGTGGTTAGTCGGCTCATCCATCAACAATATGTTTGGTTTGTGCATCATTAACTTGCCGAGCAACATACGACCTTGCTCACCACCAGAGAGGACTTTAACCGACTTCTTGATGCTATCTTGAGAGAAAAGCATGCGCCCTAAGAAGCTACGTAATACTTGCTCATCATCACCTTCTTGTCGCCATTGGCCCATCCATTCCATCAGGTCCATATCTTTTTCAAAGTCTTCTGCGTGATCTTGAGCGTAATAGCCAATGTTACTGTTTTCTGACCACTTGAATGCGCCGTTTCTAGGAGCCAATTGACTGGCAAGGGTGTTCAATAAAGTGGTTTTACCTACACCATTTTCACCGATTATCGCGACTCTTTCGCCCACTTCAAAAATACCACTGAAGTCACTAAACAAATCTGCCTCAAAGCCTTGTGATAAGCCTTCAACTTCCAGTGCATTTCTGAACAACTCTTTTGACTGCTCAAAGCGAATGAAGGGGTTTTGACGGCTTGATGCTTTGACTTGTTCCAATTGAATTTTGTCAATTTGTTTTGCTCGTGATGTCGCTTGTTTCGCTTTTGAGGCGTTGGCAGAGAATCGTGCAACGAAAGTTTGCAGTTCAGCAATTTGCGCTTTCTTTTTCGCATTATCAGCGAGTAATCGCTCTCTTGCTTGCGAGGCAGCAGTCATGTATTCGTCGTAGTTACCCGGATAAAGACGTAGTTCACCATAGTCTAAGTCTGCCATATGAGTACAAACACTGTTCAAAAAGTGTCTGTCGTGAGAAATGATGATCATAGTGCAGTTGCGCTCGTTTAAGGTATGCTCAAGCCAGCGAATGGTGTCGATGTCCAAGTTGTTGGTTGGCTCATCTAGAAGCATGATGTGTGGGTCAGCAAAGAGTACTTGAGCGAGAAGTACACGCAGTTTCCAGCCCGGAGCAACTTCGCTCATCAAGCCAAAGTGTTGTTCAGTGGGAATACCTACAGCAAGGAGTAATTCGCCCGCTTTGGACTCTGCCATATAGCCATCCATTTCGGCAAACTTGACTTCAAGATCCGCAACAATCATACCTTCTTCTTCGCTCATTTCTGGCAATGAGTAAATACGATCACGTTCTTGTTTTACTTCCCACAGCTCTTTGTAGCCCATGATAACCGTATCAATTACCGTATATTCTTCGTAAGCGAATTGATCCTGATTAAGTTTAGCAACACGTTCTTGTGGATCATAGCTGACATTACCACCAGTTGGTTCTAACTCACCACTGAGGATTTTCATAAAAGTTGATTTACCACAGCCATTCGCCCCGATTAGGCCATAGCGATTACCTTCGCCAAATTTGACTGAGATATTTTCAAAAAGCGGCTTAGAGCCAAACTGTTGGGTGATATTCGCTGTAGAAATCAAAATTTAATACCTTAATAAATTAGAATCGGCGCAACGTTACCCGCTGCAGCGCTCAACTGCAAGTATTGATATGCAGAAAAATGAGAATTTAGTATATCAAATTACGTCAACCCTTGTGCTTGTTCGAACTAAGACAATATTACAGTCAAATTCGCCATTCTGCTGATTGTTGACTATAAGTTTAACTACATAGACACAAAATGATTAACATCACATGCAATTAACCGTTTCGGCTCGTGTAATGAGTGGGTTTACGGCAGTTGTAGTTTTAGCTTGCATTATTTACATCGTAGCGCTAACAGGGAACATAACTATCGGTGGATCTGTTCAAAAGGTTTCTAATCAAAGTGTTCCAACATTAATATCGGGCAATAATATGCTCCAGTCAGTCTTACTGTCGAGGTTATCTTTGACGCAGCTAGAGCAAGCGCCAACACTCAGTGCGATTAGCGCCATCCGCAATCAATACAATTTACAAAAACAAGACAACGATAAAGCATTAATGCAGTTATCAGAGCTTACTGAATCTGAACCTGAGCTCAGCAGGCCTTTTGACAACTCCAAAAAACTTAACACAGTATTTTTTCAGCGCGCCGATAGTGCCTTCAACAAAGCGGTACTAGCGTTCAAACTAAAAGAGCGTACGGCTGAGGCTGCCAGTGAGTTCACCGATATGGGGGATGAAACACTCAGCTTGGCATATGACCTTGAAGGCATTTCGAATGACCAAAAAATATCTGATGTGGTTAACGCACTGATTGAAAATGTTGAAAATTTAGTAGATGAGGTCAGTGGTGGCCTCACTTCTAATATTACGTTCGAAATCATGAATGTAACGAGTGTTGCCAAAGAATCAATCTCTGACATGGAGCAACAACTGACTGCGCTGAAAAACTCTCCGGAACTCGCGAATTCTGATGCGTTAGGTTTAATGGAAGAGAACTTCTCTCAATTCAAACAGGCAGTTGTCGGTTCAGACAACGCATTACAGTCAAGAATCAACACGCTAAACGAAAAAAAGCAGCTCAGTAACCTCGTTACAGAGGCTTCTGGCTCAGCAGAAGAGTTACAGCTACAGCTAAGGGAGCTGAATGAGAAAATAGGTGGGCTGACGGAGGATGCCCAGCAGGCTGCTGAAGAGGCGATTGAAGAGAGTTTACAGGTGACATCGGCATTGACCGTTGTCACTATCATATTGTCCATCGTGATAGCATATTTTGTGATTAACAGTGTGCGCACGCCATTACATCAGATTATCGATTCAATTAATCGCGCCGCGCAGGGAGACTTAACCGTTCAGCTCGATAACTTTAAACAGGATGAGTTTGGTCGTTTGGCCAGTAATATCCAAAAACTCATTGACACTTTAGCAGGTACACTGAGAGAGGTAACAAGTAACACGCAATTACTCTCTTCAACGGCTGAACAGACCAATATGATTGCGGAACAAAGTTGTAGCAGTGCGTCGCAGCAGAGTGAGCAAATGAGCGCAATGAGTAGCTCAATTTCAGAAATGAAAGAAACAGTGCGTTCGGTAACAGACAGTATTCACAGCACATTAGAACAGGTCCAGCAAGCAAGTAGTGAAGCTGCATCTGGCGAAGAGTTGTTAGTAACCAACGTACAAAATATTAAGGGGCTCGAATCTTCGATAGAAACCTCAGCAAATGCGATTAATCAGTTGAGCAACGAGCTGGAAAACATTAACACTGTGCTGGCGGTGATCCGGAGTATTGCAGAGCAAACCAACCTGCTCGCTTTAAATGCAGCCATCGAAGCGGCTCGAGCGGGGGAACAAGGGCGCGGATTTGCAGTGGTTGCAGACGAAGTCCGGACGCTCGCTAGCCGCTCTCAAGATGCAACCGAAGAAATAGAAAAAGCCATAACCGGATTACAAGATGGTGCAAAAGGTGCAGTCAATACCATGTCTAATTCTCAGCGAGAAACACACAATTGTGTAAGTGGTATAGAAGCTGTTCAAGGCACTTTAAGTGCAATTGTAAACAGTGTTGAAACCATCAAAGATATGAGCCAACAAATTGCTGCGGCATCTGAGCAGCAGAGCCTTGCTGCGGTGAGCCAATACGATAATGTCCAACATATGCATGAAATTACAAACCTTAACTCAAATCATGCGCAGGAAAATAAACAGGCTAGTCAGCAGTTGGCTGAAATGGCAGAGACACTCAGGTTAATGATGAGCCAATTTAAAACTTAGGAGATGACGATGAAACTACTATTAGCAATTGGGGCCGTATCACTGGTACTTAGTGCAATGCCCACTAAAGTCAAAGCTGGCACATGTGAAATCAAATATGTTAGAACGGCATGTCCGGGTAAGGAGAAAATTAGCTATAAAAAGTGCAAAGGAAAGCAGCGCTGCTCTAAATTTAAAGAGGCGACAAGTGCAGCTGAATGTGGGGAAATGGCGGTTAAGTCATGTCGAAACAAGCGCCTGACAATTACCAAATCAAAAGTTATCAATGCGTTATTCGATGGACAGCAGTTAAAGGCCAGTAATGGCAGCGAAGACTTTTGTACTGTGTATGCTAAAGCGTCAGAAGAGTTTAATAAGTGCGGCGGGTAGCGGGGTGTTTTGTTAGTTATAAAGGTTGCTTTTAGGTATTTAACTGCGTAAATGCCTAAAGTGCCATTTTTATCTTAATTGATGAGAGTTTGATGCACAGCAGTCAATGCTTGTTGTAGCCATCAATATATTGCTTAATTAAGAATTCCTTGCCAATTAAGCCGAGTAGCAGATTGTTTCGCAGTAAAAAATTAGCCATAATCGACCTAGTTTGATTTTTTATTTAAGAGCAACCACATATTTGATTTAGTGGCTATGTACTGTCATAGCCAAACATGTTGTTGAATGTTAGCTCATAAATATTTTTAAAAAAGGCCAGAGAATGTGTGAGCTACTCGGGATGTATCGCAAATCTGTTTTATGTTGTCTCATAGTGTTGAAAATCCCCGAAAATAGTCAATTTTAAGATTTAAAACTGTGGATGTTGTCGCATAGAGTGTATATTATCGTTGTCTAACCTGTGACCCAATATGTGACCTATGTGTGGGTCACAGTTTTGGAGGGACAATGAAGTTTACAGACAAACAAATCCAATCACTTAAGCCAAAAGATAAACGCTATATACTCACTGAAACAACGAGTGGCTATGGGGAGGGGCGTTTACAAGTTAGAGTACAAACCACTGGCGCGAAATCTTGGCGCGTGCAATACCACTTTGACGACAAGCGCAAAACGATATCAATCGGCACTTACCCCAATGTAGACCTAAAATCCGCAAGAGCCAAACACGCAAAAATCACAGAGCTGTTATTAGATGGTATTGACCCACAAGCTGATAAAGTTAAAAAACAAAAAATAAAAGAGGCTATTGAAGCAGAGCGAACGTTTTTACAAATGCTTGATGACTTCGACGACTTCATTGCACAAAATTGGGCTGAATCAACGATACGCAGAACACGACTGCTCATCGCACGAAATATTACCCCATTCATTCCTGAAGAATTAGCACCCCATCAATTCACAATTGATGATGCACGGGAGATTATTTATCGCGTTTATAATCGAGGCGCAAAAGAACAAGCGCATTTAACACGCGCTACATTGATGAGTTTACTCAAATTTGCGATTGACTTTGACAACTCACCCGAGCAATACAAAAAGCCAGACATTTACAAAATTAAAATCAATTTCATTCGAGACATTAATTTTGAAACACCCAAAAATGTCGGGGAACGATGGTTAAATGAGCAAGAAATTTACAAAATTTGGCACGCTGAAGACTTACCGCGTAACACACATTTGTATTTAAAACTCGCTATAGCATTAGCGGGCCAGCGTGTATTTGAGGTATATCATTCGATTGAACCTGAATATGATTTTGACGAGATGATTTTCACTATTCCCGTCAACAGAGTAAAAGTGAGATCTCGCGGCGAGCATTTGGTACCGATTGAACCACTTACTGAGTCAATACTCAAAGAGTTACTTTTACAACGAGGGAAACATAAACAATTGTTTCCACATCGTGATCACGAGGATGAGTTTGCACATATTTCAACACTCAGGATGGCGATATTGCGTTGGTGTGATAGACACAAAGTCCCGCGCTTTACTCCCCGCGATATCCGCCGAACGTGCAAAACATTAATGGGCAAAGCAGGCATTAAGCCAGATCACAAGGACTATTTGCAACAGCATCATAAATCGGATGTATCATCGACGCATTACGATAGATACAACTACATGAATGAGAAACGCAGAGCCATGAAAAAATGGCATAGGTTTTTAGCTAAAACGATAGGCGTTAAATAGCTTTTCGAAAGTCGGCCATGTGTACCACTTGGCCGGGTGGCTTTTCTTTTGGTGCGGTGTAATCCATATCAATCAAAGGTAAGCCGCGATCATTGAGCACCAGGTAAACGCGCTCATCAACATGGATACCGACAAAATCCCCCTTTACGTCTATGAACTGATCACCAGTAAACAGCCCATCGCCATTTTTTATCCCTGTAATGCCGTGCATAGTCACGCACTCAAATTGGCGTGTTCTAAAAATGGATGTGAATCCGCGAAATCGGATTGATTTAACAGTGCCGTCAGGCAGTGTGCAGCGAACACTGTCGCCTGTAATACATTTTGTCGGCTCAGCTAAACCGCCACTGGTTAAATACACATGGCCGTAGTTGTGTTGAAATCGAATTACAGGCATAAGTGATACTGGTTAAATGTACAGTTGTTGTATTTTCTGAAATGATGACCGAAAGGTCAAGGTACAGGGCAAAATTGACCTATCAATGTTTGTTTTCTATAGCTGAAAAGTCTTAGTTAGCTACTCAGGTTTTACACTAATTTGCCTGTTGAAAGTTAGATAACTGCTATTTTGAATTCATATTTACGTTCATATTTATTGCAAGTTCTACTTGTGTGAATTAGTATTATCTTACTAAGAGGGAGTTGTTCATAGCGTCTTATGGTGTCGTATGATGTCGTGAAGTGTCAGTAAATCCCGCTAGAAAAGGGCGGAATTGACCTAGTGGGCAGGTATTAAAATGAACAAAATGGACTCTTCTATTAAGGGGAGAAATGGCGATGAATTTATTAAGTTTGTTTAAAAGTAAGCCTGAATCAACTCAGGAAGTTAAAGATAGTGAGCCTGCATTTAAGGTGAGTGCTAGAGGCACAGACTATTTTGTTACTGATGTAGAGTCGCTTTTCAACAGCAAGCAAGTGCAAAAGCAAGCTAAGCTTGCAAGTCAGCATGTTGCAAGACAAAAATCAGCAAGCTAGGACCTAGCTAAAAATAAGACAAAAAGGCGCTTTCAAGCGCCTTTTTTGATAAGGAAATTATGATAAAACCAACTGTAATTTTAATACTATTGTTTACTGTTGCTGGCAGTATCTTCCTAAAAAGGTATCCAAGAACTACTGTAAAATATACAACCTCAGAGGGCTATCATACGTTTATAATGGCTTCATTTGCTGGAATAGTGCTCTATTCTGTAGCCTATATTCTTGTTACAGCTTTTACCCTCGTTTGGCCAGTAGGTGCTTTCTACATTGGGTCATTGTTTAAAAGTTTTGTTTCTGTGCTTATGCCTTCAGTATCTGACGAAGTGCTGAACTTAGCGAGCGTATCAATAATTGCATTTTTGTTGGCTCGCTTCATACCAAGGTGGCAAATAAAGCGAGAATTGAAAAAGGGTAAAGATCCGTTTGTTGATGCTTGGATTGATGATGCGTATGGTGATAAAACACCTGAATTTACATCCCTTGCATTTAAGTCATCTAGATTAGGGTTACCAATAGCCTTTACTCTTTCCAATAAAAAAGTATATATCGGTTTTCCGCTTGAGTTTGGCATGGTCTGTAACGATATTCATGTGCTGCCTCTGATTAGCGGGTATCGGTGCGAGGACAAATTAGATTTGCATTATGTAATTGACTACAAGCCTGTAATACAAAAAATACATGAACAAGAGTATGGCGATATGTCACCAAGGGAGGGGGCTAAGCTTGTTGCTGAAAAATTCAGTATTGTGATCCCGCACAGAGAAATAGTTCATGCAAATTTGCATGATATGGAGTACAGAGATCATTTTAATGAAACTCGTTTCGATAGAGATGAAGTGAAAGCTTCAAATGTTCACTTTGAAACAGATATAACAAAATCTAAAACCACGTTTGGTTCAAGAGCATACACATATTTAAAAAGCTGGTTCAAATAAAAACCACAAACTCATGAAAAGGATATTCTCATGGTTAGTCAAGCATATAGAGAGGGGCAGGGCGCAAGCTCATACAGCGATAACCCCTATGATAAATATTCACAAGAGTACAATGATTTTGAGCGAGGTTATACCCAAAAGCTAAAGCGTAGACCTGATAGCGCTTATAGATGTGAATCAGGCCCTTTGCATGAGGGCTGTGAATTTTCAGAACTAAAAGGCAGTAAGTTTGTAGAAGATAAGCCAAGATGGAATGTTAATTCATATGCTGAAGCACGTAAAAAGTAACACAATTGAGGTAAGGATGAATGAAAATAGACCTAGACTATTACCAGAAAATACTAGAAGTATTTGTTGAATCAGAATATGCAGTTATTGAGCTTGGAGAAGTAATAGAGGCGGTCGGCTGTTTCGACGAAAAATTCCTTTATCACTATATGCGGCTCGCAGAAAATGGGCTAGTTTCAAGCAGCGAAATGACATCTGGTACGTTAGGAGATGTGGGACTGATACAAGATTGTGGAGACTTTTTTCCAGTTAGAAGCAAGTTGATCAGACTTACACAAGCAGGAGATGATTTTGCAAACTCTTTGAACAACAAAGAGGTTTTGGAGAAATTAAAGGCTGAATTCAAAGATGCTCCTTTCAAAGCAATTTTTGATGGAGGCCAAAAAATACTACATCATATTATCAAGAAGAAAGTGGATACGTTGCTACAAGATAGTGGCGAAACTAATTCGTAAGATCACTAACCTTCCCAAGCAACCTGTTTAAATGTACAGTGGTGTTATTCCAAAAGCACGGAGCAACGCCACTTTGACCACCATTGCTTATTCAAAAGACCACGCCCAAATTGCGTGTGATTCACAAACGACTGACGGCAGTGTAATCGTAAGCAATACAACCAAAAAGTGGTTTAACACCCGTTGTGGCTCGCGTGTGTTTTCCTCGGGCGGTACGCTCGACATATATGCATTTGAGCAACACTATAAAAAGGGTGCTGTACTACCTGCAACTATGAGCCTGGTTAAATACATTCGAATTACGCCAGGTCGCGTTTTTTATGGTGAGGTAAAAGGCGGAGTACTCAAAGAGGAGGCGCTAACCACTTCCCATGCAATCGGCAGCGGTGACAAATATGCAATTGCAGGCTTTAAGTTAGGCATAGACGCACAGGCCGCTGTGCAATTGTCGTCAGAGCTAGACCCGCAAACCAATGACAACATTAATACATTTTGTACCAAGTGTGCTAGAACAATTGAAAACTGTTGTTGCAAGTAGGGCGGATACTGTACAAATCAACAAGTTGACCAAGTTTAACGCATAGTTAACATGTTCTTTCAAACTGTCAAGGAGAGAGCATGGATTACGACTTTTTTAAAACTAGCTCAGGCAAATATAGCGCTAAGAAAATGCCTGCACCCAAAACCTCAATTGTAAAAATAAAAGATGAAACTGATCAGGATGAGTTCAGAGAAGATCTCAGAGATTACAAGCCAAGAACTGAGCAAGAGTTTATTCAATGTTATGAAAACTTTTATGATAGTGAACTTGCGTACGATATAGAAATAGAAACCCTTGAAGAAGTGCTATTGGCAAATCGCAAAAATTGGCTTGGCAAACATAAGTGGTTAAGTACCTACTGGGAAGAATTAATAAATACCATTGAGGGGCTTGAAGACTTCAAGCCAAAATTGAATAAGGGCTACGTTCTCTACGATAAGTATGAAGCCGAAGAACTTTTAGAGACAGGAGTGTTTGAATCTAGTAGTGAACTTTCTTTAGAGCAATGGCAGATTAGCTTTAAGAAGCACAAAGTTGGTCCTTTACGTGAATTTGCTGAGGAAGCAGGCATAGAGCCTAAACAAAAAAAGGCAGAGCTTGTTGAACAACTGGCGCAAAAGCAGTTTGATAAGGAAATCCAACTAGACATTGATCACTCGTTGTTACTTAAACCGAAAGTACAATTCTATGAATCAATAGATTTTGTAATTAATGCCTATTTGCAAGATATAAAATCGGGTCTAGATAGTTTTGATTATCCAGAGTATTTCAAAGCCAGTGTTTGGTCGGAGGTTGCGTTAAATCACACCGTTATTGACATCGAAAGCTTTGCTAAAGCACAAATGTTAGAAGCTGGTTGTGATTTCGATGAACCTCTTTCTGGAATTGAATTATCAGCTACTTCTTCACCACAGTTTGAAATAAGCATAACGTCTACGGTCACTGAGCAATCTTCCCAGCGATTGAGCAAACCTCAAAAAATAGCATTCGAATATAAAGATTCTAAAGGCAATATCACATTCAGAGAAATAAGGCTGGATGAGGTAGAAAGCGGTGATAGCGTTAACTTGAAAGGGTTCTGTTACTTAAGGAACACAGCTAGGACTTTTAGAGCAGATAGAATTGAAGGAGGTATAACAGTAGTTGAAACGGGTGAGTACATACCTCTAAATGAGTTTTTACTCAAACATGATATTAATTTGCTAAGCACAGTTTCAAATTCTGCAAAAAGCAAACCTGAAGAAACTATAGCTTATGTTGGCAAACCAAAAGAAATAATTACGTCAGAGCAAATGGAAGTGAGCTTGAAAAAAGTTGGCACATTTATCTGGAGTCTAATTAATTGGGGTTTAGGTGTTTTTGCAGGTCTAGGGGCAGTTGCTGCATTGTTCGTTGACGGTAATCTATTTGGAGCTTTTTGGCTTATGCTGGCTTGCAGCGCAGTGTTACCCCCGTTGAAAGAGAAGATTAGTAATACGTACATTATTTCAAACTGGAAAGGGGTGATGTTGTGGTTTATTGGGTTCTCTCTATTTGGAGCTACTTTATAATGGGTTCTACCTTTCAAAACCGCAATACCTTATTATTGAGATCACTGGCTTAATAACCGCTGTGTTTTTAACCAGTGTTTTCTTGTCACTTATTCCTTAAATGCGCTAAGATACTAAAGCACTTGTTACAAACAACCAATTAAGTTAACATTTGTGCAATATAGGGAATAGGGACATTTCAAAATAATGAATAAGGAATAAATGATGAATCTAAGCCTACGTAAAAAAAACCTTAAAAAGTTAACTAAACAAGACCTCAAAAAAGTTGCAGGTGGGACTACACATGATTCTAGTGAGCCACCTCAGGCTAGGGCATTTGTATTTGACGATGAAGTAATCAGAGAAAAGACCAAGGTTAGTGGATAGGTAAGGCTTAAACTTAAGGAAAAGCATGAATGAGATTTTAGGCGGTATCGGATGGCTTATAAGGGGAGTGGAATTGCTCCTTTTTGTGTTCATGCTTATTCAATTCAAAAAGCATAGATGGAATTTATTCTTCGGTGGTAAGACGTCATGCTTGTCAACTGACGAAAGCGAGATGCATTCGTCATTTATTTGTATAACCTGCGTTCTCTTCTTTTATACCACAGGGCAAGGTTTAGCCAGTAGTATGCTGGAGCTACAGGAACTAGGGAAGTTTGAACTAAGAAGACTATTCTATTTTTCACTAAACGTTAATGCAGCTCTGATGGCCGGAACAATCTATTTTCTTCATCGCATTAGAGGATGTAGGTTTTCAACTACCGCGAAAAGGTGTTTACATTTAACCGTATTGATTGTGTTGATTAATACGATTCAGCTTATTGCTAGAGGGTACTTCGACTTTAATGGATTACAGTCGATCTATAGAGTGCTAACTGTTGGGTGCAATTTACTAGCTTTATATTTTGTAGCTGTGTATCCAGTAACAACTAAATTGAATAAAATGAAAAAAGAGAAGGAAGCTTAATGGAGATCTTGATTTTATCAATAGCCATTTTTGTTATAGTGGTTACATTTGCAATTTTAGCGATGCTAGATTGTGAGAAGGTTAATAGGCTTGAGGCGTATGTATTACTAAAGCTTAAGTTTAGATCAGTTTATGAAAAAATTAGTGAAAAAGATACGGTTACTGCTAGCAGTTCAATAGGCAATGACAATATTTCTTCCCACAATATTTGTGTTGAAATAGGTCAAGCGATGACGGGTGCATCAGATGATCCCACGGAAAAGTTCGACCAACTTAATGCTAGCATTAACAAAGCTAAAGAATACTGTATTCGAATGCAGAGCATCCCAATCAAACTAGAGCCAAAAGAACAACCAAAGCTTAGTGTTGTGAAAAATGGTTAGATTAGCAACTATTTGGGAGGATCGGAATGCCTCCCGGAAGTTCTAAATACTGCTTTTAACCCACGTTTGATTTGCGTTTGGTTCTAGCTGTTTGGAACGTGTATCTAGATTCAATGATAGGGGTCACTTTATTGAGTACGTACTCTGATGCTTTATCAAAATCCATCTTTTCTGTATCCACTTTAATCCATTGAAAAAAACCAAATGTCATAATGCAGTCAGTGACTACTTCTACAAACTGCGCTTTATATCTTTGTTCAGAAATTGCTGATGATGAACTCACATGTTCGTCATTTATACTCTGTCCAGGCATGATTTGACCTGCTGCGGGGCTGGTCTCTCCATTGATGAGCCACAAAGCGTACTGTTTAAAGTCTGTATGGTTAGCAATTGCCAGTAATGGAGGGGCTCCCACTTCAGAGTCACCAGCCTCATACTTTTTGTATGAACTTAATGGAATACCTACCTTTTCAGCAAACTTATTGGCACTCAGGCCTGTTGTTTGTCTGATCATCTTAAATTTTTCACCCAAAGAATTTGACATTGGCTCACTCATGGATCTATATTTGTCACATGGCTCATGTATTGTAATTATTTAGCTCATTGGTGAGCTGGTTGGCCATGTTATTAATGTTTACGCACATAAAACTTAGACTAGCACATGCGGTGTCAAAAGTGGAACCGTCAATGGTGCTGATTATTCTGACACGAGGTTAATATGGATAACTATAGACGTAATTTAGCAGGGGATGTTGTTGGTAATGATGAAAAGTTCCTTCGAGTGGCTGATGTAGTTGAGAAATGCTCTATTTCGAGACCGATGATTTACAAACTTATGGCCCAGAACAAGTTTCCGCCAAGCCACAAAATCAGCAGCAAGCATGTTATTTGGCTGGGTAGTGATGTTGATTTGTGGCGATCTATGGATATCGATGCTTTTCATAAAGAGTATGGAATACAGCTTGAGCTTCAGCAAAAGGAGCAAGCAGCATGAGCGCAGAGTCACTTTATAAGACAAACTTACGCGGTGAAGTAATCACCATTGAAGATCGCTATATGGCAATTAAAGAAGTTGTAGCCAAAACAACTTTAGACAGGTCAACACTGTACGCGTATGAACAAAATTGCGCATTCCCTCAAATGCACAGGCTATCTAAAACGCGCGTAGTATTCTTAGCGTCAGACGTTGAAGAATTCTTGCGACTTGGGTATGAGAACTTTGTAAAGGTCTACGGTGAAACGCTAAGAGCCCGCAAAGGCATGGAGGCAGCATGATTGCTCAACAACTTAAAGAAGTACAAGAAAGTACACCACAGCTGCAAGCAAAGCTAAAAGCACATCTTAAAGCACAGCTAAAAGTCATCAAAGGTTACAAGCGCCCAACCCCACAAGGTTTAAAGGACATTCATAAGCTATTAGGCGACGAACGACACACACCTGGTTATGTTTACACGAACATACTTAACGACAAAGAACGTCAACTACTCACCTTCGTAGCTGGATTTAATCGCATTGAGCAGGGTAAACCGTGGGACCAAATGACACACGACCAACGCGCTGAACTGCGCAAAGCGTTAATGTTCATGAATAACATAGTTATCGGGTTTATAGATGCTAACGCCATGGCCCCACACAAGTTTTACACCAACGTTGCACCGGACGAAGTAGAGCAGCCTCAATACAACTCAGCATACTAAGGATTAGACCATGCGATTATTCAATATCATTGCTGCAATACTGCGCAAAGTACCTGAGTCACCGCAATACACTAAGCGCCGGTTAAACTCTGGGTATCCCGAAGTCTTTGACAATTACTTAGGCGCTTGGGTACTGCAAAAGGTATCAAAAGTAACCCCGGAGCAATACGCAGAGCTACCAGAGTGTAAAAACGTATATCAACACATAATCGGTGTTGATTTAGCTAAAACTCCAGATCGCACCGTTGTTATGCAACCACGTAGCGCTGGCAAGTCTACAAAGCATAAAGCGATGTTAGAAGGGGCCAAGCCATGAGCTCTACAAATAGAGGTACCGAACGCAACAAAGAAGATTACTACGTAACACCACACTGGATGATACGTGAATTTTTAGAAGCGACTGAACTTGGTAGCCCGAACTGTAAAACGGTTTTAGATTTGGGAGAGCGACTTTTAGACCCAGCCGCAGGCGGTTGCGAAAAGTACGAAATGAGTTACCCCACTGTGTTAAATCAATTCAATTTTGAGGTTGATGCATGGGACATTCGCGAAGACAGTCGCGCTGCACTAACTGGCGTAGACTTCCTGAAAACAGAGGGTAAGGGGAGTTACGACACAGTGATAACAAACCCGCCCTTTAAAGACTCAACAGAGTTTGTTGTAAAAGCAATGGAGCATGTGCGCGAGCGTGGACTTATTATTATGTTACAGCGTTTAAATTGGCTAGGCTCAGTCAAACGTTTCCAATTCTGGGGTACGCAACCGCTGCATTCTGTTTTTGTTCACCACAAACGCGCTGGTTTTAACCCAGAAAAGCCAAATGATAAAGACTCAATCGAGTACGCCCACTTTGTATTTCGCAAAGGCTACAACAATCTCTTTGCCCCTAACCTCTACATAATCTAAGGACCGAAAATGACACATATCAAAGACCAAGATCTATCCAAAATACAGCAATTACCTGAAGAAATAAGCAATTACATAGTAAAGCAAATTCAATCTTCACTTAGTTGCTTAAAAAACAACCCAAGTACTTCCAGAAGAAATCTACTTGAAGATTCACTGATTGAGCTAACTCCAATAATGGATTTGCTCGTATTAGCTGATCCATCTGTCATAAACAAATCTACCAAGTTACATGTTTTGCACGCAAAGCTGAACGATGGTTGCTCGCTATTGGATTTTGAGCTTTAGACACTTTAGAAGGGTATCAAAATGTGTAATTCAAACAATGATGTATTTGCTCAGTGTGACTTGTGTACCAAGGACATTCGAGTAGGTGATAAATATCTTTCACTGAATTTAGAGCTATCAAAAGTCGAAGATATTTCCACTACCCAACCTTTAAAAGTGGACCCTGTGAATGTGTGGTGTATTGAGTGCTGCACACCTGCAACGGTTAATGCAATTAAGCGGCAACTAGTCCAATACCGAAATGGAGCAATAGACAGGGTTTCATACGCCTATGAGCTAGGAAAGAAAAACTTTCGCGCTGGCTATTGTCTTAAAGATAATCTATATCCCCCAGGAACACGTGATTTCAGTCACTGGTACATAGGCTTTAAGACCGCTCAAATGCACAAGCTACTTGCAGATGAACAGGTAACAGAAGGGGCCGAGCATGCTACTGCCCAATGAA
Organism: Pseudoalteromonas obscura; assembly: GCF_030135505.1. NCBI lineage: Bacteria > Pseudomonadati > Pseudomonadota > Gammaproteobacteria > Alteromonadales > Pseudoalteromonadaceae > Pseudoalteromonas > Pseudoalteromonas obscura. The sequence continues at coordinate 72,665 of NZ_JASJUT010000013.1, read as the reverse complement.
ATCATCGTTGATAACTTTGCGGGTGGCGGTGGTGCCTCAACGGGGATTGAACAGGCGCTAAACCGCCATGTTGATATTGCAATCAACCATGACCCTGACGCTATTGACATGCACAAACTGAATCATCCAAAAACAAAGCATTATTGCGAGTCAGTATGGGATGTTGACCCCGTTGAAGCTTGCGCAGGTCGCCCCGTAGGGCTTGGTTGGTTTTCTCCTGATTGTCGTCACTTTTCAATTGCCAAAGGCGGTCAACCCGTTGATAAAAACATTCGTGGCTTGGCTTGGGTTGTTGTGCGTTGGGCTGCGTTGGTACCAATGCGAGTGTTTAAATTGGAGAACGTCCAAGAGTTTTTAACTTGGGGGCCACTTGTCGAAGTGTCGCCAGGTAACTTTAAGCCTGACAGTGAAAGACAGGGTGAAACGTTTGACGCATTCATAAAATGCATGACCACCGGCTTAAACAAAGTCCACCGCGCTTGGACAGAAATTAAAGAGGCACTTGGCGACAATTTCCCTTACGACAAGCTTGAAAAGGGTTTAGGGTACAAAATAGAGCATCGCACTTTATCTGCATGTGATTACGGTGTACCAACAACTAGAAAGCGTTTGTTTATGGTTGGCCGAAATGATGGCAAAGCAATTGTTTGGCCCAAACCTACACATGGACCAAAAGGCAGCGGTTTACAGCCATACAAGACTGCCGCTGATATCATTGATTGGTCTATTCCTGTTCGCTCTATATTTGGCCGAAAACGACCATTAGTTGAAGCAACGCTAAATAGAATAGCGAAAGGGATCCAGAAATTTGTAGAGTGTGAAGACCCATATCTGGTGCCTGAAGAAAATGTACTCCCATTTATTAATGAGCATGCGAACGCGTCAAATCAGCGAGTAATGAACGCTAACGAGCCATTGCGTACAATATGCGCACAAGTTAAGGGTGGGCATTTTTCTATTGTTACAAGCCACGTTATTAAGCTACGAGGTGATAACCTTGGTCACAGAACTGATGAACCTTTGCATACTATTTCTGCGGGAGGAAATCACCTTGGTGCCGTTCAAGCGTTTTTAATTAAATACTATGGAACAGGTGCACCAAAAGCTGCAAACGAACCGTTGGGAACGATAACGACAAAAGACCGTTTTGGTGTTGTTGTTATCAAAGGTGAAAAGTATCAGATAGTTGATATCGGCTTGCGCATGCTTGAGCCGCATGAATTGTTTGCTGCAATGGGATTCCCTAAAGATTATATGATTGCATATAACTCTAATGGGAAGAAAAACAGTAAACGCATTCAAGTTGCAAGGTGCGGTAATGCTGTATGTCCATTGGTCGCAAAAGTTTTAGTAGAAGCGAACTTTATTACTGACGATAGCAGAATTGCGGCGTAAATAATGACTGATTTACCCACACAGCAATTCAATGTATCCCCGCCAGTTGTAGCACTAGCACAGGTTATTGAGAACCAAGAGCATAGGCAGTATTTGCTCTCTGGGCTCAGCCGTTTTTTACCATTCACTCAATATAAATTAGCTAAAAAATATATTAGTAAAATTGATAACACACCTAGTCGATTTGAAGACAAACCTATATGCCCATCTAACCCCGCTCATGATTGGCTGTATGATTTTTTAGACACATCGCCAGCACGCTACGAGCTAGAAGGAACTCAAGTAAAGCGCGCTGCTAGAAAGCTGTTAGAAAAAGTTGAGGACAACTTTCAGCACAATTTTATAGCTGAAGAAATCATACAAACAAACATGAAATCGAGCCTTCAGCCGATTTTTGTTCGTCGAACACTACAGACTTTTAAGTCTCATAAAAAAGTTACGCAAGTATACAAAGAGCGCCAAAATAACGCGGAACATGATAAAAATGTTGCCACTCTTAAAAAGCTCTCGCCTAATAACATTTCAAGTGCCGTTGAGCAGCTTTTGGAGATCATAACAGACAAGCAAGACCGGGATTTTGTTCAGCGTTGCATGACATATGTACCAAGACCTTTGCAAATGCGCTTTGCAAAACGTTACTTAGATAAATACGACCATAGCAGCGCTAAAAATCAATATTTTGCAAATGATTGGTTTAGACGCAGTGTGACTAGGCTAAAACCGAGATTGAAGATCCTTGAGCAAATCATTGATGATATGCCTTTGCCTTGGCACATTATTAAAAGTGTTGAACGGACCAAAAAGCATAGCGGTGATTTAGCGCAAACAGTCACACAAATGATGGCCGATTTGCGAGAAGAAAACCCCACGTGGGACGTAATTGATATTTACATTGCTGTGCAAGATTTTTCCGAGCCGCTAGGCGTTAATCTTGACTATTCAAACAAGCTAGAAAAGCACTACTTACAAGCTGAAGAGGCTGAATGTGCTTTGCTCAAAGCTCAGTGCCAAAGGTTTTGGTGGCGCAAGCTAAAGCTCATTAGGGCGCGGTATTTAGAGTATTTGGAAATTGCGACAGGTGAAGTCGGCAAAGACATTTTTAGTCATGCCAACAAAAAAGGCAATCAAAAGTGGGGCCGTCGAGGTGTTAGTGCTTATTGCTCGAAACAAGCAGTTAAAGAGCACAAAATAAGCCGAGAAAAGGGCCGCAGATTTTTAGAAAGCTTGGAATTAGTTAATGAATGCAGTGATGTGATCAAGCTAATGACAGCGGTTGAAAAGGGTATGGGAAACCCTGAAAACATGCGTAATGAACTAATGTTACGACTACGCGAGACCGAAGAGTTAGCAATGGAAATGGGCTACCAGGGCGGCTTTTTTAATATCACTGCGCCTAGTCGGTTTCATGCAAATAGCGCTAGCTGGGACGGCTCAACACCGAAAGAAGCTAGCCAATATCTCTGCAAAGTATTTGCCCAAGCCCGAGCGAAACTAGACCGCTTGGGCATACCTTATTTTGGTGTACGGGTAGCAGAGCCTCACGTAGATGGTTGCCCACATTGGCATATGTTGTACTGGGTACCAGAGCGTTACTATAACAAGTTCAGCCATGTTTTACGGCGCTACTTTTGTAAAGATGACCGAGAGGTGTTTTTTGAGCGTTTTAGAAATCGTAAAAAGCTAAAAGCGCAGTATACCAAAGCTCGCAGAATATGGGGTTTGAATAAAAAGCGTAAGAGATTTACACAAGAACCAAAAAAAGACTATTTCCCAAGTTCCCCTAGGTTTTTAGCGATTAAAATGGACCCGCCAACACTTGACGAAAACGGCAGGTTACAAGGCGGTGCGACCGCTTATATTTCAAAGTACATTTCCAAGAATATCGACGGCTTTTCTCTTGCTAATGAATACGATGCGGAGTCGGGCGAACTGCTGCAAGAGTCGATTAACCCGGTTAAAGCATGGGCCAGCACGTGGGCTATTCGTCAATTTCAATTCCAAAAGTCACCACCTATTACAATCTGGCGCGAACTGCGTCGGATACGCGATGAGATAGAGGGTAATGATGAAATGGAAGCAATTCGCGCAGCGGCCAGCGGTAGCGACTTTAAAACTTACGTAAAGCTAATGGGCGGTATGGGGATTGGCCGAGATGCGCGTTTTAAAGTGACCTATGAATATACTGAATACGGGAACAACTACGGTGAGCTAACCAAGCGCCTCAAGGGCGTTTTGGACACTCATGGTCTTTATTGCTTGGTCACACGTGTTCACACGTGGGAAAAGCAGCCTATTGGCACCGCAGCCGCCAACAACACAGTTGATGAGGCATGGCAGGATGCCAATATCGTCGGCGCAGCCGACCAGTCTTGGACTAGTGGAAATAACTGTACGCTAAGCACGACGGGGCATAGCGATGAGTTGATCTTAGATATGCAGGGTTTTTCATTAGATGAGATCAGAGATATGAAAAAGGATCTGCTAGAAGGGAAACGAGTACGTCGAAACGACCATGTTTACTTCATAAAAGACGGTAAATTGGAAATTTGGGACGTTGAAAAGTGCAAAAACGAACAGCGGCGGAGTGAGATTGAAGCTGTTGCTCAAAATGAGGCCTATAAATCATCAGTAATAGGTGGTGGTGTGTCTGCTACATGCTGCAATCATATGTGGGCCAAGCTAACACTTGATCAGGTAAGAAAGCTGCGGGCCGGTGATTGCATTGACTTTGATGGAGCAGTCTATTTTGTTGACGGTTCAGACCTGTTTTTGTTCTCAACCATGAAAGTGGGGCGTGTAAAACATGACGTGTGGCCGCTATTCCCAACACAATTAGGGTTCCAGCTTAACAAGCCTATTTTTGAACCATCGTTAGGTACCGACGGTGTTGGCGCCGCGTGGGAAAATGAAATCAATAATGCAGGTAATAATAAGGAAATGTATACCTCAACCGCAGGTTATGACGGTGAGGCAGTAGTGTTTGAAGACCATGTTTATTATGTGCAAAACGGTGAGCTGTTCTCGTTCGCCAAAGGGGTGAGCACAGAAATGTTAGACATAGAGCCAGGTGCAAAACATTGGGATTACGCGCGCGAGGTAGTGGCATTGGCTTATACATACGCAGAAGTTGCTAACCGAGACACGCTGGTTGATTCACGTGGTAACAAGCATCGAGTAATTGGTGATCTGGATTTAGCTCGACTGGTGTTGAGCGGTGAAGTGTCCGCAATCAGCGACAATGATTGGTGGGCGAATGGGTTTAAGATGGCATAAGGAAAAGATATGAAAGTACTAAACTGGAATGAGTTAGCGGAACTAGGCGTATTAGCAAAGATTAATAAAGAAATGCTACACCCTTTGGGGCTTGCAGTGATGCGAGATACTAAAACGGGTAAAAGCGCGGGGGCATTAGTGTCAGATGACGGGATTTGGGAATACGACCCTAAACTTGAGTTACCAGAGTTTGATGAAGAAAAAATTCGTGAAATAGTTTTAAATCAAGGTTAGATAATTTTTACAACTCTATAAGAGAAGAGTCTTTCTTAAAAATGCTATAGCTTTAATTATCTTCTAATAATTCAATCTGCATTGGCTTCGGTATATTCTTCAACACACCCGCAGCCAATCTTGCAACATCTCCACGCGGCGGGTTCAAATCATGTTTATATGCAACTACATAGACAAAAGTTGCACCGCACTCTTTGACGTTTGTGCAAGAGCAATATATATCAAAAACACTTGTTGATAGCTTTTGCCTTGATGTGATTACAGCTTTGCTTTCGCAATGGGGACAATAGACTCTCATATATAACCTACATAAAGCACTGTTTGTATATACAGTTTAATACTTCTGGCGTTTTTTGTGAATAGGTTTTATATTTTAATAATTATGACTTAACACATAATTATTTATGAAATATCTTTTTAAAGGAATGCAAAGTAATAGCCGCTTTGAACTACTCATTATGCTAACTAAAATTGACAGCGAGCAAATGATAGACGCTTTACGCGACTTTCTAGTGAGAGGCATGGATAAAAAAAGTGCAGCAATTTTAAACGGTGTAAAGCAATCTAACTTTTCAGCAGCTTTAAAGGCATTAAACGAAAAAGCTGCAATTGTTGAGCAAATCAAAGAACTGGATGGCATAAGTTAGTTATTTGGTTTTAGATCAAATTGTAATTCAAGTTTATTGTGAGTCTCTATGTCTCTTGCTACTGCATCTACTAGGTTATTAATCAACGGCTTAGTCTCATTTTTAAAATACATTGCATCGTATTTTGTAGGGTCGCCAAGTCCCGCATTATTTGCGGGTATAATGCCAGCTAGACCCGGTGGGAACCTATGCGCGTTTAGTACATCTTGCGCTGATACATTCTTAACATTGATGAACTCGTCTTTACTTTCAAAGTTACCTACAGGGATGATTTGCAAGCCTTTTTCTTTTCCGTTTGGAATATTTACAAACAACGAGCGAAAGTTACCAACGCCCTTAGAGTCTTGAATTTTCTCTTTTAGCTCGTCTTCTACATCAGCATCTAAATTAGGGTCAGTAGCGTAAAGAATAAATCCCATGTGGGCACCATTTATAAAGTATTTACGTCTAAATAGTGTTGCATCTTCATTGAGTAACGCAGCTTGTAAACCGCCCAAATAATCTGGGCAGCCATAAACTTGTTGTACTGGGTCATACTGGCGAACCCAGATAATATCGCTAGATTTGTATTTACGATATTGGTTGTTACGTTCTAGTACTATAGCGCCACCGTCACCTGCTACACGAGTTCGGTAGCTGGGCAACGGAAAGAGCCTTACAATCTGTTTAAACCCGTTGCGAATTTTTAACAGTGCCACATCACCAAATTGCACCAGGTTTAAAATGGCTGCTTGCACTTCTTGTGCACTCATACCGCCAGAGATAAAACGACCAGCGGCCATGTTAGCGCGGCTGACCACAATGCCCCCGTGTTGAGGGTTTCTGCGTGTGAGTGTTGCAAGTAGGTTACGGTCAATCGGTGGTTCCCAATAACCGTCACTATCGTTATAAGATAGCGAGTCATAATCAGTTAACCACATATCTGGCATAACTTGCTCTGGTAAGCTGAAAACAACAGGGGCTGATTTTTGTTCTTCAGATGAAATGTTGGCTAATTTTGCATCGCCCATGATGATTTCCCTTTGTGTGCGTGGTTAAGTGGTTCGTTAATTACAGCATGGCTCAATGCAAAAAATACGTCTGCATGGCCTGTTGTATTTGTGCGGCTGGCTTTGAATGTAATAGCGCCACCTGTGTCGGTTGTTGTTCGGGTGATTGATAGGCAACTCATGGCAATGTCTTTGTGTGATGCGTCCCAGTGCAAGCGATTGCCCTCAATGAGTTCAACCATTTTTAAAACCAATCGTGTTTTGCTATTTACGCTGTAATGTATTGCTGTCGCTTCACGTGGGTAAAGCGTGCTAAGTGAATCGAATACACCTGCACCGATGCCAGTTGTATCAACTCCGATATAAGTAACGCGGTATTTGCTATAAATTTTTTGAATTTCGCTCACATGATGCGCAAAATTGAGCCCTCGCCAATAGTGTTTTTCAAGCACTCTAAATCGCTCGCCTTGCTTTTCTGGTGGAGCAACCACAACCAGAGTTGCATTGTCTCGGGTACGTGATGGATCATACCCAAGCCACACCTCACGGTTTCCAAATGGACGCGCTTCATTGGGTTTATGGTCTTGCCATGTTTTGCAATCGACCAAGCACTTTTCGAGATCACTGAATTTAAATACGCTGTCTGCGTCATCAACAAAGATGCACATAAACAGGTTGTTAAACTCGTCGGCGTTATATTCGTCGCGTAGTTCATCAATATCAAATAAATCACAGCCGCCTTTTTCCGCATCGAGAAGAGTAACAACGAAACGCCATTGCTTGTCAGGGCAGAGTCTACCTTTGTCGCGTAATTCGTCAAAGCTTGGGAATTCAATATTTTCTCGTTCTGGACGACCTTCACGCCAATGATCACCAGTCCAAAATGTATAAGCGGGGTGCGCTTTGGTAGATGGTGTTGAAAAGTATGTTTTGCGCCATTTTTTATGCGCGGCCATGGCAGAGGCAAGCTTGTTTAGCTCGTCAAATTTACCTATCCAAAAGTATTCATCTATATATACATGCCCATGGTAACTTTGCGCAGTCTTGCTGTTAGTACTTAAGAATCTTAACTCAGCTTCGCCATGTGCAGTGTTTAGTACGATTGGGTTGCCCGTTAGCTCTATTTCAAAAAATTCTTGGGCTATTGCAACAATATAGCTTCGAAAAACCTCAGCTTGTGAGCGGCTAGCAGATAAAAATATTTGTGGGTCGCCAGTTAATACTGCGTTTTCAAATGCTTCACCAGCAAAGTAATAAGTTGCGCCAATTTGACGGCTCTTTAAAATATTACGAATACGACGATGCAAATTTCCATGCATCGTTTTTTGGTATTCAAATAGTGAGTCATACCAGGTCGCGAAATCGTCTTTAGTTAAGTGACTAACATCATTTTTCTTTTTACGGCCTTTACGATTTGGGTTTTTTCCATTGCTACTAGCAGGTGCATTAAACTCGCTTTTGGGTTGAGGGATTTTGGCAGCTTCGGCTTGAGCACGTTGCTTTTTGAGCTTCACATGCTTTTCGATTAGCATATCAAGCTCTTTTATTTGATTTCCCGTTTTGTCGCTTATGTCTGCGAGCGTAACAATACGACGGGCAATTGCTTCGTCTACTTCTTCTTCTCTAAGTAAATCACGCCAGTTGTATTTGTCTGCCCAGTAATACACAACGCGGGTGTTGGGCAAGTCGAGTTCTAGCCGTATCTCTTGCGGTGTGCAATGACGTAAATAAAGCCGTTTTGCTGCTTCGCGAATCTCAGGAGAGTAAGCCATCCTAGCCACTGTGTTAATTGATGATGCAAAACAGTGTATTTATTTAAACTAGCCTAATAACTATCTAATAAACCTAACTTTTCCTAAAAGTCGAATATAGGAATTTTTCAAAAGCAAACTAAGTGAATGGCGCTTACTTTGTGGCTATTCTCTGCTGCAATTACTTAGTTTATTGGCAACAGCATGAGCAGCAAACAAACAGGTTGGGTTATTGCAGCAACGGAAGGTGCAACCGTAGATGGACGCATAATTACAAAGCAATGGATTGAAGACATGGCAGAGCTGTATTCAGTGGATGAATACACAGCGCTAATTTGGCCTGAACACTTTCGCTCATCATGGGGTCCGTTTGAGGGCAAAAACTGGGGCACAGTAGACGAAGTAAAAGCAGCGAAGCAGGGAGGCAAGCTGCGCCTATTTGTAAAACTGACCGGGAACAAATATTTGCTGGATGCCAACAAAGATGGGCAAAAATTGTTTATGTCCATCGAACCGGACCCGGATTACAAAAAAGAAGGGCGTTGCTACCTTATGGGGTTGGCGGTCACAGATACCCCGGCCACAACGGGCAGTAGCAGGCTCAAGTTCTCAATAGGGGATGTGGAAAAAAATCATGAATACAGTGAGTTGGAACCACTTTCACCTGAGGATTTTATTGCAGCTAACTCGGTTGAAGACAGCCAGATAATGACTAAGGCCGCAAGTCTTTTTACACAACTGTTTAGCCTGTTTGCCACAGGTGAGCAAGAAACCAACCCCAATCCAAACCCCGACGAGGAAGAAGAAATGACAAAGGAACAGCACGAGACCCTGATGCAGAAGTTCAGTGAATTAGGCAACAAAGTGGGCGAACTGGAAAGTAAGTTTACCCAACAGGGAGAGCAAACTCCGCCAGAAGAGACACTGCCAGAAGGTGGCAAGGACACGGGCGGCCAAACCGGGGTAACAGCAGAGCAGTTTAATAGCCTGATGGAGGCGTTGAAAGGAGTGTCCAAACAGGTCACGGCGATGGAAACCAAATTTAACGCACTCAGTCAGGAAACGGGCGAACAGGAACCGGATCCGGTCGGCGGCAGCGACAGCGTTAACCTGGTTTAATCGGCACTCATAAAAGGACATAACAATGCAACTCAATCAGCAAGCACAACAGTTTTTACAGACCTATGCGGCAGATCTGGGCAAGTCGTTCGGCGTATCGAATGTGAGCCAGCAATTTTCGATTTCTGCGCCGCAGGAGACCAAATTGCGCGCGGCGCTGCTGGAATCAGTCGAATTTCTCAAAATGATCACCACCATGCCAGTGGATCAGCTTAAAGGGCAGGTGGTCAAGGTTGGTAATTATGGCATTGCCACGGGCCGTAAAAAAGGCGGGCGATTTGTCAGCACTCAGGATGTTGGCGGACACACCTATGAACTGACGGAAACAGACTCCTGCTCTGCCATCACCTGGGCGATGCTGAGTGTCTGGGCGAATGCGGGCAACAAAAATGAGTTTATGAAACTCATTAATCAAAATGCCACGCTGCGCTTTGCACTAGATATGCTGCGCGTTGGGTTTAACGGGATCAGTGTGGCCGAAACATCGGACCCGACAGCGAACCCACTGGGCGAAGATGTGAATAAGGGCTGGCACCAGATAGTCAAAGAAAAAGCCCCCACGCAAATCGTGACCACGGACATTTATTTTGACCCGGATGGCGGGGGAGATTATAAAACGCTCGATGCGATTGTAACTGAACTGAAAAACTCACTCATTCACCCGAGTCTCAGAAGCGATCCGCGTCTGGTGGTTCTGGTGGGCAGTGATCTGACGGCTACGGCCCAGACCCATATGATGAACCAGGCTGATAGGCCATCCGAAAAGGTGGCGGCGCAAAAAATGGATAAAAACATTGGTGGTTTATCTGCCTTTACCCCGCCATTTTTTCCGGGTAAACGCATCGTGGTGACGACGCTCAAAAATTTGCATATCTACACCCAAAAGGGGACGTCACAGCGCAAATCAGAAAACGTCGAAGACCGCAAGCAGCTGGAGGACAAATACTGGCGTAACGAAGGGTATGCCATAGAAGAGTTCGAAGTATATGCGGCGGTGGATGAAGCAAATATGCACATTGGCGCTCGCCCTGTACAGCAGTAGTAATCACGGTTGGGCAGCCATGCCTAACCCTTTTTAGGTAGGAACAAAAAATGGGTTTGATTTCCGTGGTTGCTAAGAAACAGCAACAACAAGTAAGTACAAAGCAGACGGCGGCTGAGCAACAAAGTACAGCGCTAAAGTTACTTGCAAAAGTATTGAACTGTAGCGAAGACGATGCAATTAAAACCGCCGAGCAGTTTATTGAAAACGATTGCCAGTTAATGGTTAAAAACACGGATGACTCGCAGCAAGCTGAAGTAGTTGAGCAGCTTGAAACGAGTTTGCACCAAGCGGCCAGTGAAGCAGAAGACAGCGCAGAAGCTGTAACGGACGCTGCTAGAAGTATTGAGCAAAGTGCAGTAGAAATTGAAAGTGCTACATGCGATCTGAAAGACACGGTTGAAGCCATAAAAAAGTAACGGGCGGTGCGCATATTCTGGCATTTAAAGAGCAAAACCTAGCTCAAGCGCAACTAAACAAAGTAAGCGCGACAGGCCGTGGAGAGTATGCGCCCAGTTTGCATTTACAACTCGTTGAACTTGATACGGATTTAAAGCGGCTCAAAGGCTTTGCCCGGATTGCAGACAAGGTGATCCATAAACGCGATGTGCTATTGCCCAAGTGGGTCCCCATCGTAGACGAGTATTTGAGTAAAAAGGAGTACGCCAGTGACAATCCCATTTTTGCTTACTGTGTTGTGTGGTTGTTTGATATTGGCAATTTTGAGCGGGCCATTGAGCTGGCCTTGCGGGCCATCGAACTGGACCAGCCAACGCCACCGAAAATCAAACGCGGGTGGCCGGGGTTTTTGTCTGACACGGTGTTTGACTGGTGTCAGGACCAAAGCGAAAAAGGCCGCAGCGTGGAGCCCTATTTTAGCCAGGTGTTTGAACTGGTTGTGCATCGCTGGAAACTGCCTGAAAAAGTCACGGCAAAATATTACAAATTTGCCGGGCTGGCGCTGCTCAGGGACAAAAACGGCGACGTTAAACCGTCGCACATTGGCGACCTTCAGGCGCTTCAGCAGGCGGATGCCTACCTGGCCAAAGCGGCAGAGCTGCATAAGCACGCCCAGGTCAAGACGATAAGAAACAAAATTGAAATGAGAATTCGGGCCCTGGCTGACCTTCAGGCGCAGTAGGGGCACACAGGCTCTCAACCCTCCAGTGCATTAGCTGAGTGTTTTAAAGGGTGACTTTTAAAAAAATCACGGTGACGCTAACAGCACTGACCCCAGATTAAGGACGATGCGATGGCATTTAGCTTCAGTGGCGTAGAGCAAAACAGCGTGGCAATAGACACAGACAGTGGCTGGCCACCATTGAGCACCGGAGAGTGCAGGGAACACCGGCGCATCCCGGAGTTTTACGACGAAACGGTGATCGGGGATGCGCTGAATCGCAGCGTGATGGAAGTGCAGCAGCAGATCATCCGCGCCGTATTAACGCGCCGCTTACCGTTTGAGTTCGCAGGGGATGCCCCGGCGTTTTCGGTGGCTCAGACCAGTGTTTACCGGACAGCGGTGTACAGCCGGACACATGCGGAGTTAGTCAGCTATTTTAGCGCGGTGGACCAAAAAGACGCCGGGAACGACACCGAGCAGGTCACAGCATTGCAGGCACACTCGAACCAAAGCATGCGGCTGTTGCTGGGGCTGGGCCGCGCCGGAGTGCATGCGCTATGACACAGACGGTCTCAAAGCTGGATCAGGTGTGTTTGCACTTGATGAACAACATGAAACCGTTCATCAAAAATAATGACTTGGACGGCTGGCAAAGCGGCGGCACGCTGATGCTATGCGGGGATGACCTTGGGACCGGGTTTTTGCTGGCGAAATGGCGATATGGTGCAGTCATTCAGATTGAGCGTTTTCCGCATAAGCGGCTAAACCCCTACACCTTGCTGGGCCTGCTGGCCACCTGGGTGGCAGAGCACGACCCGCAGCGCCATGATCTGGCACTCGATGACCCGGAGCTGGATATTGAGGTGGTAAGCGATGACCACGCACAGGTGACCATTGAACTGGAGCTGGTAGATGACATCGAGTTATTACCCGATGAAAACGGTCCCCTGGTATATCAGGGCCAGCGCTACCGGGTGGCACTGGTCCCGGTGAATACGGCAGAAGAAGCCGAGCTGCACACACAAGGCCCTGAACAGTGAGCCTGAAAATCACCGCCAGCGGCCTGGACAGCGCACAGCTTCAACTAGCCATAGTGTGTATGCCCGCCAAAAAACGGCAACGCCTGATGTGGCGGGTGGCCAATGAGGTACGAAAGCGTGCCCGGGCCAATGCCAAAAAACAACAGTCCCCGGACGGGACGCCCTGGCAAGCGCGCAAAGGTAAAAAGCGCGGTAAAAAAATGCTGCGTCAGTTGCCGCAAGCACTGGTCATTAGCAGCAACCCAAATGGGGCCCGTGTGTATTTTCAGCGCGCTCACCGGGGCAAAAGCAAATATCACACCGGGGTGATAGCGGGCACGCATGAGGCAGGTAAAAACCTGACCATCAGCGCAGCCAGGCACAAAGCTGGGCTTATGCGCCATCAGGCACGCAAAGGGCTGAAGGCAGACAGTCCGGCGACACCCGGGCAGGCTAAATACATCGTTCGGCTGCGGGGCATGCGTTTGCTCTCCAAAGCCGAGCAGGCGCAAAAGAAACGGCATAAGCCCGGCACCTGGGTGCGGATCACCAAACAGTGGGCGCTGGATAACCTGACCTTTGCACAGGCCGGGGTCATTATCTCAGCGTTGCAGGGCGAGGACACACAACCTAAAAAAGCCAGTTGGCAGGTCAAATTACCTGAGCGGAGCTTTTTAGGGACAACAGCGCAGGAACAACAACAGATATTTGAGCAAGCCATGCAGGGTATTAATTATGGCTGGCAGGTCAAAAAACAGGACATGAAAGGATAAGACCATGGCACTAGGACGGGTAGCGGTACACAACTTAAATCAGGGGCAGGGCGACATTAAAGCCATTGAGCGGCACGTGCTGTTTGTCGGACGGGCCGCAGGCGAGGGTGAACAAAGCCAGCTGTTCAGCGTCGGCGCACAGACCGATTTAAATGCGGTGTTGCAAGACAGTACACTGCGCCAGCAAGTCAAAGCCGCGCAGCTGAACGCCGGACAGAACTGGACAGCGGCAGTGTACCCCATGGCCGCAGACGAAACGCTGGCAGAGGCCATTGAACACGCCAACGCTGCGCAGAGCTTTGAAATGGTGGTGGTATGTATTGAAATGACGCAACCCACTGAGCTGAACGATATCCATGCCCTCATGGTGTCACAACAGGCCAGTCGGGGGCGCTTTATGTGTGCCTTGGTTGCGGTGCCGGGCATTGATGAGCAGACCCAAAGCTGGCCCGAGTACGAGGCCGCATGTACCACGTTGCAAAATAACCTGGCCGCGCACCTAGTGGTGGCTGTGCCGCAGTTGCATGGGAATAATCTGGGCGTGCTGGCCGGTCGGCTGTGTGACCATAGTGTCAGCATCGCAGATAGCCCGATGCGAGTGGAGACCGGCAGCGTACGGGGGCTGGGTGAGCCGCCCAAAGACAAAAATGGGGCGGTGCTGTCACTGGCCACCCTCAATACCCTGGCCACAAGCCGCTTTAGTGTGCCGCAGACCTACGCAGATTTTGAGGGGACATACTGGAGCAATGCCCAAACACTGGATGCTATCGGTGGTGATTATCAATACCTTGAGCACCTGCGTGCAGTCCATAAAGCCAGCCGCGAAGTGCGCGTACTGGCCATCCGGCGGGTGGCAAATAGGGCGCTGAACTCGACCCCGGCGAGCATTGAAATGAACAAAACGTATTTTATGCGACCGCTTAGAGCCATGAGCAAGTCCGTCAAAATCAATGGTGTCGTGTTCCCGGGAGACATCACCCCGCCCAAAGAGGGGGACATTAGCATTACCTGGCCGACAAATAAAAAAGTCGCCATTTACATGGTCGTTCGACCCTACAACAGCCCCAAAGACATCAGCGTGAACATCATGCTGGACCTGAGCAACGAATAAGGAGAACAGCATGAGATTATCAGGCATGAATTTTAGTGTGATGGTAGGCGACCAGATGATTAACGTCATGACGGCCAGCCTGACTATTACCGACAACAGTGCAGTGAGCCAGACCGCAGGGGTGCCAGATGGGTACGTCGACGGCGATGTCGCAGCCAGTGGCGAACTGGTGGTCAACGCCAGTAATTTTGAATTGTTTGTGGCAGAGGCCAGACGCGCCGGTTCTTGGCGTGCGGTTGAGCCAATAGACATCCTGTATTACGCCAAGACGGGGCAAGATGAACTGAAGGTGGAGGCGTTCGGGTGTCGGTACAAGCTCAGCGACTTACTGGACATTGACACCAAGGGCGGACAGGCCAGCACGTTTAAAATTCCGTTTGATGTGACCAGTCCGGATTTCGTGCGCATTGACGGAGTGCCCTATCTGCGCCCCGATGAAACCAGCGGCATAGCGCAGTAACGGGAGTTAGTACATGGATGATCTAGATTTTGTGGTTAACCAGCAGGCCCGTGCAGAGCAACAGTTTATTGACGCACAGGCATTAACCCGGGCACGTATGGTGCCCAGCGCAACCCATTGCGTTGAATGCGGGTGTGCGATCCCCCCTGCCCGGCGCGAGTGTGTGCCGGGTGTACGGCACTGCGTGCGCTGCCAAAGTGAAAGGGAGTAATCATGGCACTCAATATCAATTATGCGTTTATTGCGGGCCTGGAAGGCGGGCAGCACTTGACGGGGTATGTGCCGGATGCGGCGGGGTCTCGTTCAGGCGTGACCATTGCGACCGGCTTTGACATTGGTCAGCGCTCCAAAATGGATTTGAGCTGGCTGTTACCTGGTTACATTGCCAGTCTGTTGAGCCCCTATTGCGGGCTGACGGGCGAGGCGGCAACCCGGGCCGTGGCTGACTCGCCGCTGGTTATCAACGCCAGCGATGCGCAGGTGATTGATCTGTGCACCAAAGCGCGGACCACGGAATTGCTGATCCAGCGCTTTGACCGGGCGGCGATAACGCCTTTTGAGCAGCTGCCCGAGCCTGCGCAGACCGTGATTGCGTCGGTGGCCTATCAGTATGGGGATTTGGCCAGCCGGTGCCCGCGATTTTGGCACTTTGCCACGACGTTGTGTTACGCGGACATGGTGCGAGAGCTGCGCAATTTTGGTGACCGGTATCCGTCGCGACGTCGTCAGGAAGCCGATTACCTGGAGCGTGGCTATGGCTGATGCATCAAAAACCCCAAACTGGATCATGGCCATTGCGGCTGTTGCCTCGCTGGTGCTGATGGTCACCGTACCGGTGGTGGTTCATCTGTTTAACAGTGGTGCGGAGACCCGCCGGGCACTGTCCGACTACAAGACCCATGTGGCAGAGCAGTATGCCACCAAAGGTGATGTCCGGGAGCTGGGCGACCGCATGGAGCGCCAGCTTGAACAGGGCTTTAAACAAATTGAAATGTTAATTAACAGCAGGAAAGAAAAATGAAAGACAGCGACAACAATATTGTAGTGACCGTGGCAGGCACAGACTTTGCCTTTGCCCCAACGCTCAGCGATCACAATGATTACCTCAATAGCGTGATGCCAAACGATAAGGTCGGCCCCGCCCGAACCATGCTACTGCGTACCATTGATAAGGCGCAAAAAGAGGCGCTGGTAGCGGTGCTTGATACGGTGCCGGGCGCCGTGGTGCAAATTCACGCGGCGCTGAGTTCAGCGTATGCCCCGACCATTGAGATCAGCGTAAAAAAATAGCAGCGCTGGCTAAGGCCATGGAGAGCAACGGCCTGGAACAGTTACTGACCATTCGGCGGCACCTGTTGCCGCACGAGGATGACAGCGAACTGAGCCTCGCGCGTGCTTCCTGGCTGTATGAGCGCCAGCGTGAAGACGCCCTGAACTTGATAGCAAACGGTGTGAACAAGGCCTTTGGAGGTTAATCGTGTTACCTAAGCCGCTCATGTTTACCATTGGGTTGATTGATCAGATCACCAAACCCGTGGCCCATATCGGGCAACAGCTCAATGTGCTGACCGCTGATTATGAGGCGGGTACCATGAAAATGGCCACCGGGGTGGCAGGTATCGCGGCCAGCGGGTTTGCCTTATATGAGGCGCTGGAACCTGCGCTGGAAATTGACAAAGCCCTGGGGCAGGCCAAAGGGGTGGGGCTGACAGACTCGGCATTGCAGGCCGTGACCGACACCGCCATGGACTTTGCCTTGCAATACGGCAAATCGGCGGTGGATGTGATAGGTCATGCGCAGCAGATGCGCCGGGTACTGGGGGAAACCTCTGAAGGGGCGATTGCCTCAATCACACAGAGTTCGGCGACGCTGGCCATGGTCATGACCACCGATGCTGACACCACCGCCCGCTATTTTAAAAACATTGTGGGCAACTATGGCGAGCTGGCCAGTGCGCAGGGGTATGATCAGTTTATTGCCCGCATTGCCGGAATGACCGCGTTTGCTAAAACCGAGTTCGGTGCCCAGATGGATGACATCGAGGGCATGATAGATGGCATGCACTCACTGCCCGCAACACTGGGCGTGCCGCTGGAAGAGCAATTTGCCGTACTGACCATGCTCAACCAGCAGATGGGCCAGGGCGATGCAGTCACCCAGTACACTAATTACCTTGAAAACATCGTCGCCGCGCAGGACAAGTTAGGCGTCAAACTGACCGACAGCCACGGGCAGATGCTGCCCATGGTGGATGTGTTAAACACCCTCAAACCGATGTTGGACGGCCTGTCTGGCGACCAGGCCTGGAAACTGTTAGATGATGCCGGACTGGGTGATGGCTCATTGCTGATCATTAACGCCATTAAACAGCTGGACCAACTGAAGGGGCGCATTGACGGGTTTAAAAATGTTGACGGGTTGGACCCGGCGACACAGGCGGCCATGGATATGACCGTGCAGAGCGAGCGCCTGGCGCAGAGCTGGTTTGTGGTGCGTGCGGCGTTTGGTGCGGCGTTGTTGCCCGCATTTAATGATTTAATGGGCATGTTGGCGGATGCCGGACAGAGCATGATCGGGTTTACGGAGCAGTACCCGACACTGACCCGCTGGCTGGGGTATGCCGCCCTGGGTGTGACCGGGTTGGTGATGGTTGGTGGCCTGCTCAATGTTGTGATGGGGGCCAGTGCCATGGCTATGACCGCCTGGTCAATGGGGGCAATGGTATGGGGCGGCGCGACCGCTGGCCTGAGCGCCACCCTGGCAACGCTGCGCTCGGTGATGCTGGCGGTCAATATTGCCATGTATGCCAACCCCATTGGTCTGATTGTATTGGGGGTGACGGCGGCGGTCGCAGCCGTCGGGGGCTTGATTTATTACTGGGATGACCTCAAAGCCACCATGAGCGAATGGGGCTGGGTGCAGGCGTTGTCTGGTATTTTTGCTGCCACCTGGGAAGGCGTTAAAACGGTCTTTACCAGTACCCTGGATTGGATAATTGACAAGCTCAACCTGATCCCCGGCGTAGACATTGACGTCACCAGGGCGTCCCCGGCGTTGCCCAGTGTGAAGGCCGTTGAACCGGTCAAAAGCACAGTGACACCCGGGGGCATTACGCAACAAATAGCACAGGCCAATAACCAAAAATCCACCCATGTCGGGGCCGTCAATGTCTACCCACAAAAAGGCGACACCAGTTACCTCAATTTTGTGGAGATGCACGCGTGAGCCTGTTTCGTGATTTACACATCAAAAACGGGGATGTGGTGCTGGATGCAGGCGCAAACCCGACCTATCTGGCTGATCGAGACGTGATTGCACAGGATGTGGTCCATGCGATTTTAGACAGCGGATTGGCGCACTTGCTGATCGGAGACCGCCAGAGCAGCGTGACCCGAGATACACACACCCGCATCACCCTGTTGGTAGAGGATGACCCGCGTATCAAACCCGGCACTGTTCGGGTGGAGCAGGGCACAGACGGGCACTGGTGGGTGTTTGCCCGGACGCTGGATTTTGGCGACATACACACCAAATTTACAGGGGGTGCCCATGACGGAAATTGATTTTAAACGCATTGTAGAGCAAGCCGGGATCCCGACCACCGAGGCGGGCTGGCTGGCGCTGTTTAAACAGGATGTACAAAAAGAAGGCGGGGTGATTAATGATTCTCCGTACTCGCCATTCTGGCGTTTGGTAGGGGCGCTGGTCGCCAAACCTTTAACCTGGATTGTGAACACCCTACTGGTTGAAAAAGTGCTGCCCAATCTGTTTTTAAAAACCGCCACCGATGATGCATTCATCGAGGCCAAAGCCTGGGAGCATGGTTTGACGCGTAAAAGCGAGGCCAGGACACAGGGCACGGTGCGATTTTTTCGCGCAGCCAGCACTGGCCCGAGCCTGCTCATTAGTGCAGGCACCCTTGTTCAGACTGATCTAATCAACGGCACGGTTTACCGCGTTATTACCCAGGATGACGCGATTTTGCCCGAAGGCGATGCCAGCATACTGGTGCCGGTAGTCGCTGAGCAGGCGGGGGCGGCCTATAACCTGGGCGAGGGGTATTACCATATTTTACCCGCTGCGGTTACGGGCATAAGCCAGGTGCGCAATGATGAGGACTGGATTGATGTACCCGGGGCCGACCCTGAGCGTAATGACGAGTTAAAACAGCGCACCCGCAATGCCTACACCGCAGCGACCCCCTGGCACATTGACGCGGTATACCGGGCCATGCTGACAGCGCGCAGCGGACTGGACGCGGACAATATATATTTTGAGCATGATGCGCCGCGTGGACCCGGCACCGCCAACGCCCTGATTTTGCTCGATACCGGCACACCGAGCCAGACACTGATTGACGAATTAAACGAGTATGTGGGGGCCAAAGGGTTCCACGGCCACGGTGATGATCTTCAGGTGATGGCCATGCCGGGCGTGGATGTGGATGTGGCGGTGACCATCTACCCACATACCTATTTGCTTGACGACGAGGTGGCGTCCTTGCTGGCCGATGTCGCGGACTTTATCCGCTGTGCATTTCGTGAGAATACCAACTATCAGGCCACCCGGACGCGCCCGCAGAGCCGCTTTAGCTTCAGCCGACTGGGGCAGGAGCTGCACCACCAGTTTGAGGGCATTAACTCGCTGAGCTGGGCACAGGGGGACATCAGCAGCGCAATCAACGTGCCACGAATAGGCGCGCTGACTGTCACCAATGGCAACACGGGGGCGCTATGAATTGGGAGACCATGACCCGTTTACCGTACTGGCTGGCCCGCCCGGCCAGTGAGCTGGATAAGCTGCGCAAAGGCACCGTCCGGTTCTGGTCGCGTGTCAGTGATTTGCTGGCATGGCCTGCCAGACAATTGGACCCCATGACCGCCGAACTGGCACTGGTCCATTTGCTGGCGTGGGAGCGGGATATTACGCCGCTTGCCAACGAGTCAGAACAAACCTATCGGATCCGGGTTAAATACGCGTTGCAGTTTGCCAAAGGTGCGGGCAGCACCGCAGGCTGGCATTTTATGTTCGAAAAGTTGGGCACACCTTGGATAACCATTGATGAGCGGTTAGGCGAGGTGGACTGGGATGTGGTGAGTTTGCAGTTGCTCGATTCCGATCTGGCTGAGCGGCACCAGCTGATAGGCAACCTGTGCAGACAATACGGGCGGACGACGCGTCGTTATCAGTATGTGACCATTGCCAGCATGCCGCTGGTTGCACCACCAACCGAATTTGAACATGAGTCGTTAACTGGCATTGCGAGGTTGTCGGATAATTTAATACCCAAGCTGGGACTGGCAACCATGGACCACGAATCGCACTTTAGTATTGCGAACAGGAATTAAAAAAGGATGTATTATGGCATCAGTTATAACCACTGCGGGCGAAAAATTATTTACATTAAAGGCGCAGGCTAATGAGCAGTTGGATATCGACACATTTATTTTTGCGAATATACCTGGGCAGGATGTGACTGCGCCGATCAGTCGTGACGAGGCAATCCCTTCGGAACATGTAGTGCATCAGCAAATTGTTCAGCAGGTTGGTCGGATCAATGACAATGTGGTTGTGTATTCAACGGTGCTGGATAGCCTCACTGGCCCATTTGAATTTAATTGGGTGGGTTTATATTCGTCAGTCAATGATGTGCTGGTTGCAATTAACCATGTGCCAACCACCCCAAAGACATCGACTACCGCTGGGGCGGCAGGGAATACGCTAAACAGGAATTTCGGCATTGAATATTCGGGTATTGCGGAGCTAACTGGGATTGATGTTGCGCCAGAGACTTGGCAGTTAGATTTTACCGCCCGTTTGGCGGGGATGGATGAGCTTACACGTAATCTAGCAAAAGACTTGAATGGTGTAGATTCATTCATTGATGATGGTTTTAAAGTATCAATGAGTGGGGCAGCAAATACGTTTGCTGTACTACCGGGCGTAGGCTACGCCAATGGTTTGCGCATCGAATTGACTGAAACACACATGCTCATTGCAGATGCTTATCCCAAGTTTGTTTATGTTGATGCCTGCTTTGATGCGGATGCTTCGAGTGTCTGGTCGCCGAAAGTTCAGCTGAGAATTACCAGTGAAGAGTTAACAGACAATGAAGATGCAAGCGGGAAAATGCACTATCTGGTTAAGCTGGCCAGTATTACGGCGGAAAATCAGGTGGAAGATTTGCGAGAATTATTTGATTTTCGGGATGATCGTTACGGTATCGCCTTTAATACAATCAATGATGCCTTATCCGCTTTAGGGCAGAAGTCTGAGTCATACCTTAATAAAATGGAAGCCAGAAAAGCCGTGTTGCACACTGCTGTTCATGACCAAAATAACGGCGGCGCAAAATTTTACATTAAATCTGGTTTGATTGCAGATAATAAAAACGTGTATGAGATTGCGGGAACTAATAGATGTTTAGTTCTGCATGATGATTATTATTTCAGTGAGCAACTCGGGGTTCCCGTTCCCATCAAGTCAAAGGTTTCTGATATTGCAGAACGCAATACTACTGAAAGCAATTTTAGAGTTTTGGGAGCTGATTTTGTTTCCCAAATTAATCCAACTTGGTTTGTTGTAGATGATGACTATGTTTACTCAATTTCAAAAGGCTCGTATGACTCAAGTAACTCGCATTTATCAAAATTAGATATTTTTGATATTTCAGATCCTTCAAATGTGAAGAGGGTAAGTAGTCAAAATATAGGTATCGCAGGGGTGGGAGTGAGAGGAATTGCTAAACATGGTCATATATTATATTTAGGTTCATTTAGCACAAAAATATATGTTTGGAATGTAGCAAATCCTGAGAACCCTTTTCAAATAAGAAGTTTTGACCGTGCAACAGCTTCAACCTTGCAAATGTTACATGTTTTTAATGGGGTACTATGTTGTCCTGGCTGGGATGGCCGGATAGATTTTTATAATCTTAATTCACCTGAAACCCCTGTATTGATGAAAAGTTTTGATCTGAGCAGTAATGGTGTCTCTTTGGTTCAGATGATTAAAAATGGCAACAAAGTATGGTGTATAGGCTCGACCACAGACAGTCCTGAATATAGCCTAACTTGTTTTGATTTGTCAGATCATAGTAATCCGAAAATATTGAGCAAAACAGCGATACCAGAGATTAAATATGCTAGATATGGAGTAATTGAAAATAATGTTTTGTATGTCGGTGGGTATGCTCATACCTCACGAGTTTGTGCAGTTGATGTTTCGACGAAAACACCGAGCCTAATTAAAGTTTTTGATTTCAATTTATCATCGTTTACAAAACGTGGAAATTACCTTATCGGATGCAATGGCACGGACCTTAATGATCCAGACAACGATGAAACTGTATCTTGGGATATATCAGATATTGATAACCCCGTTAAGAAGACCTTGCTTTCAAGACGAATATCCTACCCTCAAGATTTAGGTAGCTATATTGTTTGTTTTTTAAATGGTTTGGGCACACGGCTAAATAATAGCGCACCAAATGATGATAACCCTGGCGCAGAGTTAGCTATTATAGATTTTAATCCGTTAAAAATTGATGGGTTAAAAGCTAACAGCATTAAAGCGAAAAGATTAAACGTTGAGCAGGTGAGAAGTAAAGAAATACATTCTGATTCGGGAACATTTGGGGCCGGTGGTGTAAGGTCGAGTGGTGCAATGAGCGCCCCAAGTATGTCAGTATCAAATTTTTTAGGTTGTGGCATTCTTGGCAAAGGTGAGAAAGGGAAAAGTTTAACATTTGGTCAAGTAACAGGTGATATAACAAGTGGTATAGACTTGTTCTCAATATCTGTGAGGGGCGAAAATGCTGAAATGGTATCGCTTTTTTTAGCAAATTTAAAATTATACGGAATTGTTGATCAGGCAATCGGAGCAAGTTCAAAGATCACATATGAAGAGTTTATCTTTAGTGGTGTGATGAATGGGTTTTCTGGTTCATTTACTGCACATTTACAGCCGTCATCAATAACAAAGCATGAGGTGAGTTCGCCTGGTAATCCCGTTTTTAATGTTGGTTTAAATGTTAAGGATGGCGTACTGGTTGTTTCAGTCTCTTCAAGTGAAATGAATCAAACTGAATCCACGTTATTTGCTGAACTTGAAACAATAGACCATATGGGGCGTGGCGGGAAGAATTATTTAAATGTGGATTATGCGTGATGTCGTTATCGCTGAATTCGACAGAGATAACCCTGAAGTCTCTGCGTATCACGGCCAGCCAGATGCTGGCCAGTGAGGACGTCAGCGGACTGACGTCTAATACCGACGAGGCGGAAACGGGGATCAAGGCCAAGCGCCTGACCGTGAGTGGCTTATTGCACTTTGAACAAAGTGCGGCGCTGTCTGAGTTGTTTTCGTTGGCTGAAGCTGCGGACAATGGGGCGCGGGTGATATACAGGATAAGCAATCCTACCGCCAGTGCCCTGGGCATTAAGCAGGTGCGATTCAGCGGCAAAATTGAAGCGGTAGAGCAGGAAAGCACCCGCCAGTGGGCTGTCAGCTTTGGGCTAGCGGAATACCGCTCTGTGCCACAGAAAATCGAAGAGCGGCAGGCAAAAACTGATCCCCAGGAGCAAAGCGGGCATGACATTAAGTATGGAAATATTCAGGCGCACCTGACGGCGCACCTGAGCCAGTTCAGGGAGGGGGAGCATGACGGCTAATGCCCGGTTTATCATGCGTGCGACGATAAACCATACCCAGACCCGGGCGCGTGACCACTGGATTGTGCTGAATGCGGGCGCACCAGGCACCTGCCAAATCACCGTCAATGCACCGGTTGAGCCACTGGCCCCGGTGCGCATTGATCTGGGCTGGGGCAGTGAGCTTGACCGGGTGTTCAGCGGATTTGTTGAACGGGTGATCCCCGCCGAGTCGGGCTGGTTTGTCCTGTTTTGTCGTGAGTGGTCAGATGCGCTGACGTATAACCTCAGTGTGATGCTCAGGCACCCCTCCATGAGACAGGTGACGGATACCATCACCGAACAAACAGGCATCGAGTTTGTGCTACCTGACAAAAAGTATACCCAAACGGCGATAGCCTGCTTTTACTCAGATGGTGCCGGGCTTGCCATGCTCGAAAATATTGGCCGCGCTTTCGCTGTGCCTGAGTTTGTCTGGTATCAGCAAGGCAATGGCAAAGTATATGTGGGCAGCTATCAGGACAGCTTCTGGGCCGACAAAGCCGGGTTTATCCCGGCAGGGTTGATGACCGACCAGCAGGCCGGGAACAGCGCCAAAATGGTGGCCGCGCCAATGCTCAGACCGCACGCGGTGGTTGATGGACGCCGACTCACGGGGGTTGAGTTTCAGGGCACACAGATGACGTTGAGGTGGTAATGCAAAGTATCATTAAGCGGGTGATCCGCAGGCTCTACCCTGAGCTGACTAATCAGCTGCACTTGCCACGATGGGGGCGAGTGCTGGCGCTGCCAGAGCTGCCCACCGAAGACGGCGAGCGCGGCAGTGACCCTTTTTATCCACGCTATGCGGTTGATGTGCAGCTCATTGATGAGCATGGCACGGATACGGCATCACGGCCATTGCAGGCAGTGCCCTTGCCTTTGCCAGGCGCAGGCGATAAAGCTGGACGACTCGACCCGCCCGCACTAGGTAGCATAGTTGAAATTGGCTTTGCATATGGCCGCCCGGATAAACCATTTATTCGCACTGTGTTGCCGTTCGGCTGGGACTTACCCGCCATCAAAGTGGGTGAGGTACGCACCCAGGTGCGCGAGGGAGTATCCCAGCACATTGACGAAGTGGGCAATTTTATCAATACCACGGACAAATCCCTGTCAGACATCATCGGCGAGATCGCTAAACTGGAGTGCCAGACACGCCAGGTGATTGCTCGAGCAGAGCAGGACTTCCGCAGTCCGAAAACTTGGATAGGCAGTGACAGTGAGAATGTGCTGACGCTACTCTCTGCGCTGATGGCCACCGTCAGTGCTCTGGCCTCTGCGTGCGCCAGCCATACGCACAGCGGTGTTAAAGCGGGACCTGACAAAACCCCGGCACCTGATCAGGCGGGTGATTTTAATGACCATGCATCACAGGCGGATGACCAAAAAGCCAGACTAGACCCCATCACCAAGTAACTTACCACAGTAGCTTATGCCCGGCCCTGTGTCGGGCTTTTTGTTGTCAGCAGTACAGTCAACCGCGTCTATACTTGCCAGCGCCATTCACGCCACGGAATCCTGCACCACAGAGAAACCGTGTCACGAAATCCGCACTCTTCCTCACCCTCCTGCGCACTTTGTGGTGCAATTTTATTTCAGTTTTTAAATTGTGTAGTTTTTACCGCCAGACCCCGCAGAATCTACGCATCATAATTGATCAAAGATCTGAAAAGATCGCGGTTTTTTGCAGTGTTTTACAGTTATCGCAGCGAGAGCAGCAATGTAAATTTTTAATAAACATAGATAAAACATAGGGTTAAACGAATTTCGTGAGGTGATGAAACTTTAAGGGGATATTTTAAGAGGAGAGAATACCTGTTAATTCAAAGAGTAACAAAAATTAGAGCTGAAAAAGTAACACACAGTCTTTTAGGCTATTACGTAGTTATTTTGGGTGCTAATAAAAATGTCCATTGGCAATTGCACCAAAAACAGATTTTTGCAGTTGTGTTACTTGTTGAACTAGAAGACAATAGTTACCTCGTTGCAGTTTTTGAGTCCCAAGAGTTAAAAGTGTGACCCAAAGTGTGACCAAGTAGGTAATTTAAAAAATAAAAATTCCGTAATTCATTGTTATATAAGTGATATATAAATTATGTGTGAACTCCTCGGGATGTCTGCTAACGTGCCGACAGATATTTGTTTTAGTTTTTCAGGGTTATTAGAGCGTGGTGGGAATACAGGGCCTCATAAAGATGGTTGGGGGATAACTTTTTACGAAGGTAAAGGGTGTCGCACATTCAAAGATCCTGAACCAAGTTGTCAGTCTGAAATCGCTAAGTTGGTCAAAGCCTACCCAATTAAGAGTGTTTCTGTGATAAGTCACATTCGTCAAGGCAATCGGGGCCGAACATGTTTGGAGAATACACATCCCTTTACACGAGAGCTATGGGGAAGAGAGATCTCTTATGCACACAATGGGCAACTATCGAATTATAAAGATTTGAAAACGCAGTACTATAAGCCGGTTGGCAATACCGATAGCGAGCTTGCGTTTTGCTGGATTTTAGACAAAATCCGTGAAAAATACCCTAAGAAGCCCTCCAACATGGCAGCTGTATTTCGCTATGCCGCCAAATTAGCTGATCAGCTAAGAGAAAAAGGCGTGTTTAATATGTTGCTGACGGACGGTGTGTTTGTGTTGGCATACTGCAGCAATAACTTACATTGGATCACGCGTAAAGCGCCTTTTGGCAAAGCAACGTTAATCGATGCAGATATGGTTGTTGATTTTCAAAAAGAAACCACGCCCAATGACGTTGTAACTGTGATTGCTACTCGACCACTGACCAATGATGAAGAGTGGACGAAAATGGAACCTGGGCAGTCAGTGTTGTTCAAATTGGGTGAGAAAGTATAAAACAGGTGCTTTTGCACCTGCTTTAATGCCTGTTTTAATTATTGCTTAATAGTTTGAGCTGTCATTTGAATTTGAAACTGCTCAACGCCGTCTTTTCCTTTTAGCATTTGCACCAACATGTAGTCATATTGTGGCGCAAACCAAGCGATTGCATGGCGCTTGTTGCTGTCATAAAGACGTTTTACCTTGATGGTTTTAACATTGCCAATCGGTAGTGTGATGGTTTCTTCTCCCACTACTTTAAAGTTATACATACGAACGTTGCCATTCTTATCTATGATTGGGTAGCTAAATTGGGTTTTGCCAGATTTCAGCTCATTACGGAGCTGATTTTGGTAGGAGAGAACGTCTTGTCGTGATTCATCCCATTCGACCTTGAGTGGGTAATCCTGCTCTTTTGAAAACAGTTGTTTGTTCTCTCTATCAAATTTAATTTTGAAGCTCTTGTCAGGACGTGTGCCTTCTCGATTAAGGCTATAATGGAGTGGTTTAGTTTGGCCGTTTTCAAATTTGAACAAGCTTTGTTCTGTACGTTTTTCTGTGAATATCATCCACTTCACATCGGTCTCATAACTCAGCGCATAAGTATTGTCGGCAACCTGTATAAACTCTCTGGTTGCTTTGCCATGAATTTTTCCTTTTCGTAGCACATTATACTCGGCTGTGTATTCGGTGAGCGTAGAGGCATGAAGGGAAGAAGATAAAACAGCGCTTAAGCCAAATAGCAAAGCGCTGTGGATTTTTATTTTAGCTGTAATCGACGCCTTGCACTGGAAGGGGTTGTTTATCAAAAACTGCATAGTCTGCTTCCATTGTTAGTCTGTGTTCACTGAACCACTTGACCACCAAAGGATAAATGACATGTTCTTGTTCGTGTACCCGCTTAGCTAGTGTCTCCGCTGTGTCGTCAGGCAAAATGGCAACTTTTGCTTGAACAACAACAGGACCTCCGTCTAATTCTTCTGTTACGAAGTGAACACTAGCGCCATGGTACGCATCATTTGCGTCAATTGCTCTTTGGTGGGTGTTCAGCCCTTGGTACTTAGGCAACAAAGATGGGTGAATGTTCAACATTTTCCCTTTAAATTTTTGCACTAAGCCAGAGGTTAGAATACGCATAAATCCAGCCAATACAACTAAATCTGGATTACAAGAGTCAATTAATTTTGCCAGCTGTTCATCATAAGCCTCGCGACTATCGAAGTCTTTATGGCTTAAAACGTGAGTGTTTATATTTGCTTTGTCAGCTCTTACAAGCCCATAAGCATCGCCTTTGTTACTAATGACGGAAACAATTTCACCATTAATGTTACCAGCTTGGCAGTGGTCAATAATTGCTTGTAAATTAGAGCCACTACCAGAGATCAATACAACGATCCGAGTGGGTGCCATTACTCGGCACCACCAAGGATTTCAACTTGCTCTTCGCCTTCAACTGCATCTTGGATTTCACCAATGTGCCATGCATTTTCGCCTTGTGCTGTTAAGATCTCTAGGCTTTGTGCTAACTTTTCAGCAGGTACTACTAAGATCATACCAACACCGCAGTTGAATGTACGGTACATTTCGTGAGTGCTGATGTTACCGTTTTCTTGTAGCCAGTTGAAAATGGCAGGCCACTCCCAGCTATCACCTTTAACCACTGCTTTTGCAGATTCAGGTAGTACGCGAGGAATATTCTCCCAGAAACCACCACCTGTGATATGTGAAAGGGCATGAACGTCAACGTCTTTTAAAAGCTCTAGAATTGGCTTAACGTAAATGCGAGTAGGCTCAAGTAAATGTTCGCCTAGGGGTTTACCCGCATATTCTTCATTTGTATCAGCACCAGATACTTCCAATACTTTACGGATTAATGAGTAGCCGTTTGAGTGAGGACCGCTTGAAGCAAGAGCGATTAATTGGTCACCTGCTTTAACTTTAGTCCCGTCGATGATCTTAGATTTTTCAACAACACCAGTACAGAAACCAGCCATGTCATAATCATCACCTTCATACATGCCAGGCATTTCAGCTGTTTCACCACCGATTAGAGCACAGCCAGAAAGCTCGCAGCCCTTACCAATACCGCTAACTACGTCAGCAGCAGTATCTACATCCAGCTTGCCTGTCGCGTAGTAATCTAGGAAGAAAAGCGGTTCAGCGCCCTGTACAATAAGATCGTTAACACACATTGCGACAAGATCGATACCAACCGTGTCGTGTTTTTTCAGATCAATGGCTAAACGAAGCTTAGTACCAACCCCGTCAGTACCGGCAACTAGCACAGGCTCTTTGTAACCTGTTGGAAGTTCACATAGTGCACCAAAACCACCAATGCCACCCATAACTTCTGGACGACGAGTTTTTTTCACTACGCCTTTAATGCGCTCAACCAATGCGTTACCCGCATCAATATCAACGCCTGCGTCTTTGTAGCTCAGAGACTGTTTTTGTTCGCTCACAGGTTTTCCTCAAAATAACAGTATAGATTTGCTTAGAAACGCGCACATTTTACAACAATTGCGCCCAAGCGGCTAGTTGAAATAAGAGGTCAGAGCAACACAGATTGCAATACGGCTTAAAGCACTCTGTTTAATCATGATTTTCAGTATGTTGAGAAGCGTGCAATTTGCGTTAGATCAAGACTCTAAATGGATATCTGCTTAGTATTTGAATTGTCGGGATTGGACTTTACCAAGCTGAACGCAACACCATAAATAATTAGTGACTGATTAGGTAAGGGCATATTGATTCAAATAGTGCTGTGTGATTTCAAGTCAGCACCTTCAATATTTCAATAAAGCAGGAACTCAATATGTGTAAGAAAAGTTGTAATTTAATCAAAGAACTCCCTGAATTTAGGCACAAAATTGCTGAATTGGCGCTAACAGACAACGAATTTGCCAAACTACTGGCTGATTACAGTGTACTTGAGCAGCAAATTACCGCGATGGAACAAAATGCTGTCGCCGATTTTGAGCTGCATATAAAAGATTTAAAAACACGCTGTATAACGATCAAAGACCGACTCTACATTCGTCTCAAGCACGCGCCATGAGCTAAGTCGTTGTGCCAGTGTAAGTGTCCGGCAGAGTATGAATATTAAACTATACTAAAGTCAGGTTTTGTTTATAGGCGCTCTTTTTGGAAACTATTAGCCTTTGCTTAATACTGATGGGGCTGTCTTTTTTGTTGCTTTCAGTAAAGCCCGCAATAGAAATATGTCGCATTGCACAGTCTAAAGGATGGTGGTTGCTGCTTGCACTTATTTGTTTTTTTACTTTGGGTTATACAAGCTTTGCAGCCTACGTTTACTTGAGCGTAGACAGTTCGCGAGTGGTTTTAGCCTTGTCTTTGATACTTGCTCTGGGTGGACTGTTTGTCATTGTGGTCGTCAATTTGGGCAAGGTAAGTTTAATGCGACTACAAGCAGCCCTTGATCTCGAAAAGTATAACGCCCAACATGACCACCTCACCAAACTACAAAACCGCGCACAATGCTTTAAATGTATAGAGCTGAGAAAAAAACAATGTGATGGTTTTGCTGTTGTGATCTTCGATTTGTATAACTTGAAACAGATCAACGAGGCGATGGGGCATTACTTTGGTGACCAATTGCTAGTGGCATTTTCACAAGCTATCTCAAGTAGTCTGTTACCTGGCAGTGAGCTGTTTCGCATTGGTGGCGATGAATTCGCCGTTGTCAGTGAAGCGCGCAATGAGCCTGCGCTTTTTGCCCAAAACAACGCCATATTAAGTGCGTTACACAATGGGCTAGTCGTAGAGCATACCGCGGTAGATGTAACATATAGCTCAGGTGCAATCTTGAACATTGTGAGTGAGGACATATCTTCTTCTGAGCTTTTAAAGCGAGCAGATATCGCAATGTATGCAGCTAAAAGAAGCAAGCAAAGCTTAGTCCTATTTGATAAAACCCTGCATCAAGGAGTAGTTTCTGAATTTCATATGCTCAACGACTTTAAAGGGGCTCTAGCACGAGGGGACCTAACAGTTTTTTATCAACCAATTGTTGATGCGCAAAACTCTAAAGTGCATGGTGTAGAGGCTTTAGTTCGATGGCCATCTGAGGATGGCGAGTATATTTTGCCAGAGCGTTTTATTCCAATAGCTGAAAAGAACAACATGATAAAGTATCTCAGTGCATATGTGATAAACACTGTATTTAGTGATATCGAGTTGCTTCTAAAGTTAAATGATAAGTTGACGGTACATATAAATTTATCGTGTCAGGATCTACTAGGTAAAAACCTTATTAATGTCTTGAACACACAGCTGAGTAGTAAAAATGTAGATCCGCAAAGGATTATATTTGAGTTAACTGAAAGTATGGTGATGACAGACGTTGAACAAACCAAAACATTGATCGAGCATCTCATTGATATGGGGTTTTCGGTGAGTATTGATGATTTTGGAACTGGCTTTTCATCATTTTCAATTCTTAAAGAGCTGCCCATTTCACAGATAAAAATAGATAAATCTTTTGTCACTCAATGTCTTTCTCAGGATAAAGATCGTGCCATCATTGAAACAACACTTTTTTTAGCGAAGCGACTGGGCTGTTCAGTGGTTGCTGAAGGAGTTGAAAATGATGAAACATCTGAGTATCTGGCCAACCAAGGGTGTAAGTATATTCAAGGTTACAATATCAGTGAGCCGCTATCACTCGGTGAGATTCAGCGATGGATTTCCAGTAATGGTTTGGTGCAGACTGCGTTAAGGAAGTATTAAGGTTAGTCGCTGTATCCTCTCGCCCCTTTTTTGCGTGTTGAAATATTTCAAAATATTGCAAGCGTAACAATTGTTTTTGCAACCGGTATATCAAGTTTTTAGTCAATAAAATCAGTGTACTAAATTTTTGTTGTAGAACTTTTGGCGCATTAAGCAGTGGTCGTGAACGTAAAACAGGCGTTGAGCGGTCCATTCTGCTGGGAAGAATGTATCATTCTGTAAAATCCCATACAATTTTTGACAACTTTTGAGATCATAAAACCGTAATATACACACTAGGTTATTCAGGCCAATAGACGCGGTAATTGAATTAATAAACCAGCTCTCACATTTGAGCCGTGTGAAGCGTAAATTTTTTAGAGGAATTAAAATTGAAAAAAGTCATCAGCTTTTTATTTCTACTTGTTTGCTCAACGATGGCTGTAGCCAATGAGACACCTTATCAGCTAATCAATCAAGTAGGTGAGGGGCTCTTTGCTGACATAAAAAAAGTCAATGCAGGAGGAAAGGCAACATCAAAGGAAATGCGTAGTATTGTTAAAGAACGATTAATGCCACATATCGACACACGATTTGTGTCGAGAAAGTTATTAGGAAAGCATATTAAAGGGCTTAAACGTCAAGAAGCCATTGAATTTATCAATGCGGTAACACATTACCTCGAAGTTACGTACGCTAGTGCCCTTATGCAATATAAAGGGCAAGAGGTCGTCTTTGAGCAAGCTCCAGCACCAAAAGATAGTAAATATGCTACGGTGAAAGCGGTGATCAAAGAAAGTGCGGGGCCTGATATTGATTTGCACTTTAAATTTCGTAAAGGAAAAGATGGTAAATGGAAGGTGTATGACCTTGTTGCAGAGGGGATATCTCTTCTGAGCGCGAAACAAAAAGAGATCGTTACGCGCATTTCTCAAGTTGGCCTTGCACAGGTCACATCCGAACTAAATAAGAAAGCTTAAAACCTTTATTTAGTTAGCCACGAGGAGATAGAAACCTGCCTGTTTCTATTTCTTCTCGGGTCTTAAGCGCCAGCTGCTCCAATACGCCGATACTCTTACCCCTTGAAGTCAGTTCATGCTCTATATCAATAATGTCAATCTCTTCAAATCCGGAGAGTTGAGCGATTCTTGCAAATGTATAAGCGTGCTTATATTTCTTTTGTTTATAGAAAATACTAACCAGCGCTTTGTACACTTCTAAGTCTGGCGTCTGGCCAGCTTGATTTAGTTCCAAAACTCGATACAGAAAGTCGATTGTTTTGTCGTCATCAAACTTTGCGTAATAGGTTGCTAAGAACATTTGAATCTCTTGGCTTTCTCGCACATACGGCTCATCTTCTTGGCGCAACAGTTTATTCATAGCAAATTGGCTATTGTTTCTTGACCAATGATAGTAAAGCAGCCCAGGGTGAGAAGTTTGCTTTGTATCCTGATAGATGCGATTCATTTCTTTAAGACTGGTTAAGTGACCTTCAACACGAGACGTTGTTTTCTCTTTTAGTTTGATGTGCTCGATTTGGGCTGCCAGCGATACACATGCATTATATGCTTCTAGCTGTTTTAAAAGTTGATACTTGTTTTCATCTGTTGGGTCTTTGTACTCTATGTAGCGGCCTATGATTAAAGATGCTCTTTCTTCTTTACAGTGACTGTCTTTATTTAAGTCATTGCAAAAACCTGGAGTTTCTTCACATACCTTTGCTAATGTCAACGGTTCTTCACACCCACTAAGAAAGGTCAGAAAAGAAGCGCCAGCAACAGCAAGCATCCACCTATTAGCCATTGTTTATCCTACGTAATCTTCAATCTGGCACAACATAACACTTTTGCACCTTACGAAACAGCTTAAACGAGTTGAAGTGCAGCAAGTTAAGTTCTATAGCCGCATTACTTACTACTAATTACTTAGTTTAGTCGCATGTCAAAAATAATAAATACGCATATTTTCTCCAATATAAAGAAAAAATAAGACATTTTTCCGTGTATTGGGCGTTCCTTTTACGAAAACAAACGGAAATATATGGGTAAGAGTGGAGAATAATTGCAGATTAAATTAGAATGGCGGTGCCCATTAGGGCTATCCGTTCAAAAAAATTGTTTATTAGGCAGAAAAAATGACCTTATCTCACGAGCAAGAATATCAAAATAGCTGGCAAGAGCGCCAAGATTACGCTGAAAACATGCAACCGATCATTGGTCGATTGTACCGTAACTTGGGTGTTGAAATTGCTGTTTATGGTCGTCCACTTGTAAACACAAGTACTATTGACGTTATCAAAGCACATAAAACAGTAGCACGTTTTGAAGAGACTAAATTGCGTCTTCGTGAAAGCTTCCCTTTCCTAGAAGCTATCAGCAAAATGGAGCTTGCACCTGGTCGTATCGATTTAGGTAAGTTAGCTTATGCATATATCTATAAAAATGCAGGTGAAGGCCGCTCTATCGAAGAGTACTTAAATAGCGAGCTTGCTGACTTATTAAATAAAGGTACAGGTCCTGAACCTCGCGATGTTGTACTTTATGGTTTTGGTCGTATTGGACGTTTATTAGCGCGCCTGCTTATCGAGCGCGGCGGCTCTCACGCTGATTTACGTTTACGTGCAATCGTTGTTCGTGGTGGCCGTGATGGTGACCTTGAAAAGCGTGCAAGTTTACTACGTCGTGATTCTATCCATGGTCCATTCGATGGTTCAATTACTGTTGACCATGAAAAGGGTGCGATTAAAGCAAATGGTAACTACATCCAAGTTATCTATGCAAATTCACCAGAAGAAGTAGATTACACTAAGTACGGCATCGAAAATGCACTTGTTGTTGATAACACAGGTGTATGGAAAGATGAAGATGGTTTGGGTAAACACCTTGCTTCAAAAGGTGCTTCAAAAGTATTACTTACAGCACCAGCAAAAGGCGACATCAAAAACATCGTATATGGTGTTAACAATGTTGATATTCTTAATGAAGATAAGATTGTTTCTGCGGCAAGTTGTACAACCAACGCGATCACACCTGTTCTAAAGGCACTGAATGACAAGTTTGGTATTAAGAATGGTCACGTTGAAACTGTACACTCATACACAAATGACCAAAACTTAATTGATAACTACCACAAAGCTGAGCGCCGTGGTCGCAGTGCAGCACTGAACATGGTTATCACTTCAACTGGTGCAGCGAAAGCGGTTGCGAAAGCACTACCAGAGCTTGCAGGCAAACTAACAGGTAACGCAATCCGTGTTCCTACGCCAAATGTATCTATGGCGATTTTAAATCTGAATCTAAATGCAGAGACTACAGCGGAAGAACTGAATGAATTCTTACGCGAAACATCTCTGTACTCAGACCTTCGTGACCAAATCGACTACACTGCGTCTACAGAAATCGTATCAACTGACTTAGTTGGTAGCCGCTATGCGGGTGTTGTTGATTCTCAAGCAACAATTGTAGATGGCGATCGTGTTGTACTATACGTATGGTACGATAACGAGTTTGGCTATAGCTGTCAGGTAGTACGTGTAATGCGTGACATGGCGGAAGTAGCTTTCCCAAGTCTGCCATAATTTCGCTTTGACGATGAAAAAAGCCAGCAATTGCTGGCTTTTTTAGTTTTTGATTGGCGTTATGTATGATAGGCTTTTCCATGTTTTTAGCTACATCTGGCTAACATGGATAACAATTCATTCTTTAGCAAAGAAAACGCAATATTACGGCAAGAATGATTGCCAATAAATTTAGGGTATATATGAGAATCTCCAGTAATTTTGACAGCGGAAATATCAAGGTCATTTCGGCGCAGCAGCCTCGTGATATTCAGCTTGAAATCAACAAAGACAATAACTCAGACTTTTTTCAATGGTTTCATTTCCGTCTAGAGTCAACTCCTTTTGTAGAACATAAATTACACATCAATAATTTAAAGGCATCTGCTTACCCTGAAGGATGGGATGACTACCATGCTGTCGCTTCATACGATAGACAAAATTGGTTCCGAGTGCCTTCAGAGTACAAAGATGGTCAGTTGGTTATCGACTTTGAACCTGAATATAGTCATACATTTTTTGCTTATTTCGCGCCATACAGTTATGAACGCCATTTAGATTTACTTTATTGGGCACAAAGCCATGATGCATGCCAAATAGAAACGTTGGGTGAAACTATCGACGGTAGAGACATCAGCTTACTTGTAATTGGTGAGCCAAGTGAAACCAAAAAGAAAATTTGGATCACGGCGCGTCAACATCCAGGTGAAACGATGGCGGAATGGTTTGTTGAAGGTTTACTGCATAAATTGCTCGATGATGAAGACCCTCATGCGGCTGCGTTGTTATCTAAGGCGGTTTTTTACATTGTGCCAAATATGAATCCGGACGGCAGTGTTCGTGGTCATTTGAGAACAAATGCCAATGGCGTTAACCTAAACCGAGAATGGCAGACTCCAAGTATTGAAAATTCTCCTGAAGTTTATTACGTGCTAGAGAAAATGCGTGCGGTTGGTTTAGACATGTATTTGGATATTCACGGCGATGAAGCACTTCCATACAACTTTGTGGCGGGAAGTGAAGGCATTCCAAGTTATGATGCACGTCTTGAAAGCCTAGAAACTCAGTTTAAAGATGCGCTATTAACCATCACTCCTGATTTTCAAGATGTCTACGGTTATCCTAAAGATGAGCCGGGGCAAGCAAATTTAACCGTTGCTTCGTGTGCAGTAGGGGAAGAATTTAAAGCACTTTCATACACCATTGAAATGCCATTTAAAGACAATGCGGATCTGCCCGATCCACATTACGGCTGGTCAGACAAACGCTCTTACCAGTTTGGACAGGATACGTTATCAGCAATCGTAAAAGTTGTAGATAACTTACGATAATAAGTAATTAAGGCAGCCTTTGAGGTTGCCTTTTTTTATATAACAACAATTAGAAGAGGATAAGTCGTGGACGCATTAGGAAGTTTTCTTGATAGCTTAGATGCCATGCTAGGAGGCTCGTGGTGGTTTCCTTATGTATTGCTTGGGGTGGGGTTCTTTTTTACAGTTTATTTGAAGTTCCCGCAAATTCGCTATTTCAAACATGCTTGCCGAGTTGTAACAGGTAAATATGACAAAAAGTCTCTTGAAGGTGACACGACACACTTCCAAGCATTATCTACAGCACTGTCAGGTACCGTTGGTACCGGTAACATAGGCGGTGTAGCCTTGGCGATATCAATCGGTGGACCAGCAGCACTATTTTGGATGTGGATGACCGCTTTTTTTGGTATGACAACCAAGTTTGTAGAGGTGACGCTCTCGCACAAATACCGTGTTAAAACAGAAGATGGCACAATGGCGGGTGGTCCTATGTACTATATGGACAGACGCTTAAACATGAAATGGTTAGCGGTGCTTTTTGCTATCGCAACTGTTATCAGTTCTTTTGGCACTGGTAGTTTGCCTCAAATCAACAACATTGCCCAAGGTATGGAAGCGACATTTGGATTTGAAAGAATGGCAACTGGTGCTGTGCTTTCAATTCTTTTGGCATTGGTTATCTTAGGTGGTATCAAACGTATTGCTGCGATTACTTCAAAAGTAGTACCTGTCATGGCGGCAGTTTATATCCTAGGTGCGTTTGCGGTTATTTTTTACAATATTGAAAATATTGCACCATCATTTGCTGCTGTATTTACAAATGCATTTTCCGGCTCAGCAGCTGCGGGCGGTTTCTTGGGCGCTTCATTCGCTTATGCATTTAACCGAGGTGTAAACCGAGGTCTATTTTCTAACGAAGCAGGTCAAGGTTCAGCACCAATCGCGCACGCATCAGCAAAAGCAGATGAACCTGTGTCAGAAGGTATGGTATCTATCTTAGAGCCTTTCATTGATACCATTATTATTTGTACATTAACTGGGTTGGTTATTTTATCTTCTGGGGTATGGACAGAAAAATTCGAAACAGAATTTGAACGATCGT
The DNA here is from genome assembly GCF_030135505.1 of Pseudoalteromonas obscura. Classification (NCBI taxonomy): domain Bacteria; kingdom Pseudomonadati; phylum Pseudomonadota; class Gammaproteobacteria; order Alteromonadales; family Pseudoalteromonadaceae; genus Pseudoalteromonas; species Pseudoalteromonas obscura. The sequence continues at coordinate 35,494 of NZ_JASJUT010000013.1, read as the reverse complement.
CGATGACTTTTATAAAAGGCAATTATGATGAGAGTAATGACGCAGATAGATCTGAACTGTATAAATATCTGAATGGGTATTCTGATCATAAAGTTGAAGAATACAGTGGAACAATTCAGGTCGTACAAGGCATAGCAGTAAACAAAGATTTTACCGTGCTGCATTCTCGTTCGATTGGTGAAGATATTCGCTTTGGCATTTCCGATTCGCATCAATACACCGGAGTCGTTGAAATAGAAAGTGGTATGCCCGTTGACCCGAGTATTTCTATTCAAGGTAAATCACTTGTTCACTCAGCAGAATTAACAACAAAAGCGTTTACACGTGGGTACTTTGGCGACAGTGGTAAGTATATTGTTTCAATTGGCCTGCTATTATTTGCATTTTCAACAGCGATTGCATGGTCTTACTACGGTGACCGAGCAATGACATACCTACTCGGCCCACGCTCCGTGATGCCGTATCGCGTCTTTTATGTTGCGGGCTTCTTTTGGGCATCCTTTGCAGATACCACGTTAATCTGGAAGTTGGCTGCGGTAGGCATTGTTGTGATGACCTTACCGAACTTATTCGGCATCATGGTTTTGAGAAAAGAAATGAAAGAAACCGTGGATGATTATTGGGAAAAGTTTGAAAATGGAAAAGATCAAGCTTCAGATAGCGATAAAATCGAAAAATCTCGCGATTTCCAATAAGACAAACTAACTCAAACCAAGTAGAATAGGGCGCCATATGGCGCCTTATTTTTTATTCGGAGTAGCGAAAGTATGGCAATTGCCCAATGCCCGAGTTGTAGTAAATCGATTTCTTCAAAACACACTGAGTGTCCTCATTGTGGCGTAGAGATTGGGAAAATAAGTGATGACGAATTACGTCGAATTACGGCTAGAAACCGGATTAAGAAACAACAGAGTATTATGAATTACTCATTTCTAGCTCTGATTTTATTTTTGGGTGGTTTTTTATATTTGTATTGGCACCACCCAGTTGAAGGCAGTATTGAAATGTATGCAGCCAAATCCGCAATTGGGATAGGTATGGTTTGGTACCTAATTAATCGCGTGATCTTGGTAATTTTGAAAAAGAAAAAGTGACGATGAATGTAGATAATTTGGTAAGTAGCATTACCCCAGAAGTATTTGAACGCTTACAGTATGGTGCTTCTACAGGGCGTTGGCCCGATGGCACGGAATTAACGGAAGCACAAAAAGAACAAACTGTTCAACTCGTCATGTTATATCAGGCAAAAATCGCAAAATCGAACGAGCAATTTACGATTAATGAAAGTGGTGAGATGGTTCAAAAATCGAAACGCGAATTGCAAAAAGAATTTAAAGCAGAAAACGAAATAGCTAGGTTCACTGAAAATGATCTTTAAACACTTATTTACACCTAAATGGAAGCACCCTAAGGCGCAAGTGCGCTTAGCGGCGGTGGATAAATTAGATACAACCAAGGACGTCGAAGCACTAACGACTCTGGCACTTGAGGACGACTCAATTCAAATAAGAAAAAAAGTCCTCAATAAAATTGACGATTTAGGTCTGTGGTGGAAAGTCTACAAACAAGACCAAGAGCTCAAAGAAATTGCAGAGCAGCACATTAATCAAGCAGTGTTGTCTGGCTCACAAATGTTAAGCAACGATATCCGTGAAGAATATATTGACAGATATGCTCCGCAGAAGACCTTAGAAAAGCTTGCTTTCTCAGATATTGCACAAACACAGCGTGTCAAGTTACTTAAGCGTATAGCTAATGCTCGTTTGATTGAGAAAGCTTTTAAAGAAGGTGAAGAGTCAATTCAACTTGCTTTGTTAGACTTGATTTTTCAATATGAACTAGCAAAAACAGTATCTAAAAGTGCTCAAGGTGAAGCCAAAGCTCAGATTGATGCGCATATAGAGCAGGCTCGTCTGGCGAAAGTTATGCCTAAGCAAGTGGCTGAGCAGGTAAAGCTGATTTTGGCTAAGTTTAATGCATTGCGAGAAAAGGCTGATTATGAAACGGTTAGTGCCCAGTTCAATGAATTGAGTCAACAGTGGCAAAACCTTGAGTTAAAGTGGCTAGATGAAGAAACGCTTGGTGTACAGTCTGAAAAGTATCAAAAGCTAACAGACAAACTGACAGTACATATAGAAAAACTAAAAGCACAATTTGAAGCAGAAGCCGCAGCTCAGAAAGCGCAAGAAGAAAAGCAGCAAACTATTGAAAAATACACCTCTCAGATCGGTGCTTTTGAAGTAGTACTGAATGAGGCAATAAGTAAGCTGGATGTTGAGTCACAAGTGTCATTACAAAATCAGTTTGACCAACTCAACAGCACATTGACTGGTTCTGCATATAATGAAACGGCAGAAGTTAAAGGTTTAATTCAAAAACTTAAGCAATTAAACGACTTACTGACGACCTTGCCAGAAATGGTTGCAGCAACGAAAGAGTTTCAAACTGCATTGGATGCATTGAAGCGAATCGAGGCAAGCGAAGATATCGAGCGCCTTGATGCGTTACTTGGTGAGCAAAAGCACGCATATCAAGCATGTAATGTGGCGTTAAAATCTTTGCCAGGTGAGTTAAAACAGAACGCAAAAAGTGAGCTGAATCACGTATCTAAATCCTTTTTAGATGGGATGAAGCCACTTGTAGAGCAGCAACAAAAATTACTCAAAGAATCGCGTAAAAAAGCGCGTGATGTACAGAGGTTGATCGAACAAGGCCGCTTTAATATTGCGTTTGGTGTATTCAATGGTTTGTCTGAAAGTTATGAGCAACTTACGGATACGCACAAAGAGCAAGTGAGCAAGCAGTACGAGACTCTACAAGCACAACTTGCTGAGTTTAAAGACTGGCAAAAATACGCATCTGCACCAAAACGTACAGAGCTTCTTACTCAGTTAGATGAAAAACTAGCAGAAACAGAGGTTGATCCTAAAGTTCGAGCAGCAGATGTGAAAATGCTGCGAATTCGCTGGAATGAACTTGGTCGTATCGAAAGTGAAGAAGAGAAACAACAAGCAAAAGTGTTCGACGAAAAAATAGAATTGTTGTTCGCGCCGTGTCGTGCATATTTTGCTGAACAAGAAGAGGCGCGCAAACAAGTTGTTGTTGATCGTGAAAAGCTCATTGCAGAAATGCAAGAACTGGAAAGCTTTTCAGTCGAAGAAGAAGGCAATTGGCGTAAGCTTGAGAGTCAGTTTAACCGTATCAATAAACTTTGGCGCGGCGCAGGTAGTTTGGATGCCCAAACTTACCAATCATTGAATGGTCAGTATCGCGATGCATATGCAAAAGTAAACGCGCGCTTGAAGGCGCATCACCAACACAATGCACAGCAAAAACAAGCATTGGTTGATGACGCATTAGCACAAGTTGACAATGAGAATGTTGCAGAGGCTTGTGATGTACTAAAAACATTGCAAAAGCAGTGGCAGGGTATTGGGTTTGCTGGCAGTAAGAATGAGCATGTTTTGTGGCAATCGTTTAGAAAGCACAACGATGCAGTGTTTGCTAAACGTGAAGAGATGGTTGCACAGCAAAAACGTGAGAACGCGGCCCTTGAAACGCAACAGCGCCAGGAGCTTGCAAATCTGGACAGCTTGGTGATCGATGCCAAGACGCAGTCTGAATTAACTCAGTTGCAGGCTCAGATTAGTAGTTTAGAAGTGTTAGGCGGGTTGAATAAGATTAAAAAATCACTGCTTGAACAAGTTGAAGTTAAGTTGAATGAATTGTTTTCAACATTGAATCGCGAGAAGTTTTCAGAACTGGTGAGCGCTGTTGAAAATAATCAAGATATTCCAACTTGTTGGCAGGGTAAAAACAGCTTGGATTTGAGTGCTGCAAGATTGTTGTTAAGACTTGAAATCTTGACCAATGTTGATTCGCCTGAGGGTGAGCAGCAAGCCAGAATGGCAGAACAGGTTGCTTTGCTTGACGAAAAGCTGCAAGGTGATTCCCATAAGTTGGACTTTTACTTAGTCAGCTATTTTGCCCAAGCGAAAATTGAAGGGATTGAGTTAAACTCAACTCGAGTTTTAAGCGTGTTAAATGCATAGATACGAAAGGCCCTACTCAGGGCCTTTTTAATGGCCGCTTTTTATATCTTTTTCAACTACATAAAAGCCAATTGAGTGCTTTTAGACCCCCACTACATGGTGCCCAAATTAGGCAAGTCCAATATTTAAATGTGCTTTTGTGAGTGTTGCTCAAGGCCCCATTCAATACATGTCGTTCATGCTCATCAAGGGTATAGGTGTTCTTCGTTTGATGAATGACCATATCATTGATTTTTTCCAAATCAATATCAAATGGTTACGTTACTTTTGGGGTTTTATTTATTCGCGTAATGAGTTTGATATTGGTGAGTTACTCATCTATTTTTGTGTAGGAAAGTGACAAATATTTATCTCGGAAATAATAATCATTATCACATAATTCTTATTTATACCGCGCATTAACTTTATAAATTAGCGTAACCTAGTGAATTTAGTGTATTTTGCGGCGCAAACTAAAACTAAAATCGCTTTTTAGTTAAATGATTACTAGCGCACTAAATTAGGGTAAAATAACCCTGTTTTATCTATGCGTATTACTGCCTGACGAGGTTCATATGAGTTTGTATACTGAGTACTTGGAAGAGATCCAAACCCGTAAAACGGAACAAGGATTAAATCCAAAACCAATTGATAGCGCAGAGCTATTATCTGAAATTATTGCCCAAATCAAAGACGCTGGGCATGAGCACCGCGAAGATTCGCTTAAATTCTTCATCTACAACACACTTCCAGGCACAACTAGCGCTGCTGGTGTTAAAGCACAATTCCTAAAAGAAATTATCTTAGGTGAAGAAACTGTCGCTGAAATCACAGCTGACTTTGCATTTGAACTTCTTTCTCACATGAAAGGTGGCCCTTCAATTGCTGTACTTCTTGATCTTGCACTTGGCAATGACGAAGCGATTGCTAAGCAAGCTGCTGATGTACTTAAAACACAAGTATTCTTATACGATGCGGACACTGCTCGTCTACAAGACGCGTTCAAAGCAGGCAACGTAGTTGCTAAAGAGATCCTAGAAAGCTACGCGAAAGCTGAGTTCTTTACAAAACTTCCTGACGTGGCAGAAAAAATTGAAGTAGTTACTTTCATCGCGGGTGAAGGTGATATTTCTACTGACTTACTTTCTCCAGGTCATCAAGCGCACTCACGTGCTGACCGTGAACTTCACGGTCAATGTATGATCACACCTGAAGCACAACAAGAAATCGTTGCGCTAAAAGAAAAGCACCCGAACGCGAAAGTAATGCTTATCGCGGAAAAAGGTACGATGGGTGTAGGTTCTTCACGTATGTCTGGTGTGAATAACGTAGCGCTTTGGGCTGGTACTCAAGCAAGTCCATACGTTCCATTTATCAATATCGCGCCAGTGGTTGCGGGTACTAATGGTATCGCACCTATCTTCCTTACTACTGTTGATGTAACCGGCGGTATTGGTCTTGACCTTAAAAACTGGGTTAAGAAAGTAGATGCTGATGGCAATACAGTGACTGACGAAAATGGCGACCCAGTATTAGAAGAAGCATACTCAGTAGCAACTGGCACAGTGCTTACTATCGATACTAAAGCGAAAAAGCTATTTAATGGTGAAGAAGAGCTAGCTGATATTTCATCTGCATTCACACCTCAAAAAGTTGAGTTCATGAAAGCGGGCGGTTCTTACGCGGTTGTATTCGGTAAGAAACTTCAAACGCTAGCGGCAGAAACACTAGGTGTTGTTGCGCCGACTGTTTACGCACCTTCAAAAGAAATCTCACACGAAGGTCAAGGTCTAACAGCTGTAGAGAAAATCTTTAACCGTAATGCAGTAGGTGTAGCTTCAGACGCGCCACTACACGCAGGTTCTAACGTTCGTGTTAAAGTGAATATTGTTGGTTCGCAAGATACAACGGGTCCTATGACGTCACAGGAACTTGAAGCGATGGCTGCTTCAACGATTTCGCCACTTGTTGACGGTGCATATCAGTCTGGTTGTCACACAGCGTCTGTATGGGATAAAAAAGCGCAAGCGAATATTCCTAAACTAATGGCGTTCATGAACAAGTTCGGTCTTATCACTGCGCGTGATCCGAAAGGCATCTACCATTCAATGACTGACGTTATCCACAAAGTACTGAATGACATTACAGTGGATGACCGTGCTATTATCATCGGTGGTGACTCGCATACACGTATGTCTAAAGGCGTAGCGTTCGGGGCTGACTCTGGTACTGTTGCACTTGCACTGGCAACGGGTGAGTCTGCAATGCCAATTCCTGATTCTGTTAAAGTAACCTTCAAAGGTAAAATGGCAGAGCACATGGACTTCCGTGACGTTGTACACGCAACTCAAGCGCAAATGCTTAAGCAATTTGGTGGCGAGAACGTATTCCAAGGTCGTATCATTGAAGTACACATTGGCACACTAATGGCTGACCAAGCGTTCACCTTCACAGACTGGACTGCAGAAATGAAGGCGAAAGCGTCAATCTGTATTTCAAACGATGAAACGCTTATCAAGTCAATTGAACTTGCTAAGAGCCGTATCCAGATCATGATCAACAAGGGTATGGAAAACGAAGCGAAGACACTACAAGGTCTTATCGATCTTGCTGATGAGCGTATTGCAGGTATCAAGTCTGGTGAGCAGCCAGCGCTAGCGCCAGATGACAACGCGAAGTACTACGCAGAAGTTGTGGTTGATCTTGACGAAATCGTTGAGCCAATGATTGCTGACCCTGATGTGAATAACGAAGACGTATCTAAGCGTTATACGCACGATGTAATCCGTCCAGTTTCATTCTACAACGACAAGCCAGTAGATCTTGGTTTCGTTGGTTCTTGTATGGTTCACAAAGGTGACATGCAGATCATTGCACAGATGCTACGTAACCTTGAGAAGCAAAATGGTTCAATTGCGTTCAAAGCACCTCTAGTTGTTGCGCCACCAACATATAACATTGTTGATGAGCTTAAAGAAGAAGGTGATTGGGAGATTCTAGCTAAGTATGCTGGTTTCGAGTTTGATGATGAGAAACCAAAAACAGCTGCACGTACTAAGTATGAAAACATCCTTTACCTAGAGCGCCCTGGATGTAACCTATGTATGGGTAACCAAGAGAAAGCTGAGCCAGGTGATACGGTAATCGCAACTTCTACACGTCTATTCCAAGGCCGTGTTGTAGCTGATACATCAGAGAAGAAAGGTGAGTCATTACTTGGTTCAACACCATTAGTAGTACTTTCAACTGTATTAGGTCGCTTCCCAACGATGGACGAGTACAAAGCTGCGGTTGAAGGTATCGACCTAACAGCATTTACGCCACTTGAAGAAGAGCTAACAACTAAGTTCGGTTCTGAGCAAGCAGTGCCTGTTAAAGTAGTTTAATCTTTACAGACTGAGTACGAAAAAGCGCGTTTTAAAACGCGCTTTTTTTATGGCTTGGTTTCGACCTTTTGAGCCCAAACATTCAATATCTAGTACTTATTTTTCGCCACAATTATATTTCCCTTCAACTTCTTGCCACACATGACACATTAGCCGGGATAACAGTTGTTCTGTCGAGTTGCCGCTAGCTACTAATTCTTAAAAAATAGACTTGGTTATTTTGTACTGGAGGCGCAAATATGGCGCGTATTTTTACATGCTAGTCTAAACTTTACCTCTGTCGAATCGTTATATAGTAACATAAGTGAGTGCTCTACTGTTCCCAAGGTACAGCTTAGTACTCTACACAACGCGCTAATATACACGCTTAAACAGAGGGACTCAGGCATTATGAATGAGCACAGTAGTTTTTATTTTCAAAGTTATGAACAGTGGCGTCATGCGATTACAGTGCGTTGCAATATCAATTTAACACCTGAATACGCGCGAGCCCGTATCCATGCGTTGAGTGATCCAAATGATCTTCACACACAAGAGTTTGCCGCTAAGTATGGAGATGCTTACTTAAAGCAGGTAGTGGCGTGGTTTACTCGTGCAGAGCAAAGTACATAGCCGCGATATATTCTATTAACGTCTTCAGTACAGTTTTCTCGATCTCGGGTATTGTTTATATACTGCTTTGGGATTGTCTTTTAGAGATAGTCTAGCTGTCATACTTGAGATGGGTTATTGTTTGAAATGGTCGAACTGGCTAGGTTCGATCATTATTATTTTTGATAGTACTCTTATAACTCACCTGTTCAAGTTTTGTTAAAATGGGCTCGGCAACCATCCACTGTATTTGTGTATCAAATTGATTAGCCTAAGCGATTATTCAGATGTTATAAGGTTGAAACTCAAAGGCCAATCTTCCCCCAAGAGTTTGCGCGTCCAATGATTTTTATACTGGTATTAAGAGCGTTTATCGATTGAAATATAACTGAGTAGTTGTTCTTTCTTCTGTATCAACCAATATCTTTTTTAGCCATTCTATTTCATAACGAACAAACTTTTTTTGAGCTATTTAAAGTAAAGTTGTTTCAGGTGAGGTGGAAAACTTAGTGCCTGAATTACTTTTATACTTGCAACGGGAAAATTGGCGAGTTGCCTATAATATTTTAGAATTGGCAATAAATTAACTCGATACCGCGTTTGTTTTTGTAATTTTATATTTTTTCAATAAATATTTATTTTTATATTCGTGGCTTATGGTTGCGTTACTTTTTTTGTTATTAAAGTAGGGTTTTTTATTGCGATTATTGGAATTGAAAGAATGTTTGATTGAATTAACTTTCTGAATCTAAGTGTTATGTAAGTATAGAGTAATCAAGCTTTTAATAAATTTTGAATTTTTATTGTTTTCTGATGTTGATCTGTGGTTTTTGTTTGTTTATATTTTTTAGCGGTACTTAACAAATATAAAGGAAATATAATGAAAAAACATATCGCAGCAGTACTACTTTTAGCTCCACTTTTCGCATCAGCTTCTCCTCAAGAGGTTAAAGAGGATCAAGTAACTTCGAGTGCTTATGGCAAGATCACGATATGCCAATATGAGAATGTTGGTTCGTCGTTCCCTGAATCTGGTTCGTTCCCTGGAACTATGGTTTCGTTTACACATCAAGGGCATATTCAGTGTCGAGGACCCGTGTATGTAAGTGGTTTTAGATATATATTAGACAGCCAAACACATACATACGGCCGTTATCGTTAATTGGAACTGATAAGATAAACCTTGCGACTTAATGTTGTAAGGTTTTGCTTTATGTCACGATTTTTTATAAATCTCCCTTCCTCAAAAGCGCCACCCTCCATTTAAAAGATCCAGTTTGGTTTTATCTAAGTTACATGACTTTTGATGTAACTAATTGTAATAAATGAAATTTAACCTTGTACTAGGCTTTAATAGTAATTATTGCCTAACAAGGAGTGAAAATGCGTCTTGAATATATATTTATGTTGGTTTTTGCTTATTTACAGTGGCTTTTCTTTGACGAGTGAGAAAAACCTGGATATCCACGAAAATAGCGCATTGTCTGATGTCACCACGCAAGTGTCTAAATTCTTTGTTATGTTAGGCAAAGGAACCCAGTGGCACGTTGCGCACGATGGCGGTCGTCGCTTGGTAATTAATATTCTGAGTGCACTGAGAGGTTCGGGCGATCGAAGTGTAGAAATGTTTGAGTGTTTGGACGTAGTTGGTAAGAGGAGACACCCATACATGGTCGTGTATAGACACGCCGATATCGACGGTCCAGTAGCGTGTGGAAAATATGGCATGTGGAACACTTATGCGACGGGTTTTTACTATCAAGATGAAGGCGACGATCGCATTATATATATGAAGTGCAGTTTGCTAATAGCTTGATCAAAATCATAAAAGATAAGGTCATCAGATCTTATTTTTATTGGCGCAGAGTATGGTGTTTCATCATCAGTTAATTGATTTTTTACCTTGGTAAAAACGCGTATTCGCGATACTTCACATAGCTAGGGCTTAGTGGTTAAACCTCTATATATCACGGTTGTAAAAGTACAGAGATGCAAGCATACAAATGTTGTTGCCCAATTATCAAATATAAATTCTAAGACTGAAAAGTTCTTAAAGTTTCCTTCTATGGTTTATGATCTAGTGCGATTTTTATCAAGTCGACTGTAGGATACTTACACTCTGCGCAACAACCCACCATGTGCACTAAGAAGGCATATCAAGGTGCTTAGGATTTATTCGAATTAAATTGAGTTGTAAATTTAATAATCTCTTGTTTTGGTAGTGCCTTTTGGTAATACCACCCCTGTACAGTTTCAACTTGTAGTGCCCGAACAAACTCCAACTGATACCGCGTTTCTACGCCTTCTGCGATTAAATGTTTGTCCATTTTGTGGAGCAGTTCGACGACATATGTATAGAAATCTGCGCCGGATTCTTCTTGTGCATTATCCAGAAGTGATTTGTCTAATTTTATGATATCAATAGGCAAGTCAGCCAACATAGACAAGCTTGAATACCCAGTGCCAAAATCATCTATGACAGTGGTGATATTAAATGTCCGAAGTTTTTGGATATTGCGTATGACTTTATTTTTATCGCTTAAATAGCCTGATTCAACTACTTCTATTTTTAGCTGATTTGGGAATTTTTGAAACTTATCACAAATGTAATTAATGAGGGTATGGTCAATCATCACTTTAGGATTGACATTGATGCTGACAATTGGCGTAAACCCCTTTTTATGAAAGTAGTCTAAATCTCGCTGTGCCTGCTCGATTACCCATTTGTCTATGATATCTGTTTGGTCATGTTTGATTAAAGCGTCTAAAAAGTAGGGTCCTACTAGCGATCCATTTGGCTTTTGAAGCCTCAGCAGTGCTTCGAATCCGTTTATAGTCTCTGAAATTTGACAAACTTGAGGCTGATAAAATAGCTTGAGTTTTCCTGCACTGATGTCAGTAAGAACTTGATTGAGCTCTTTGCTTGCAAACTCTATATCTCTTTGATGTGAGATAAATGCCAGTTCACCCGAAGAGCGCAGCTGCTCCGAAATATTCAGTTTGTCACTGAGCTTATTTATGGCGTTTTCAAAATTGATTTGTCGATTGTGCCATCTTAAAAAAGGGTAATAAATGATAGCGCTAAGGACAATTAAACAAGCCTGTAAGAATGCGCCATCAAGTCCCCCTGATACTCTGTAGCCACTAATAATGGCTGGAGTCATCCAGCTTATATCAATGTTGCTTACGTCAACCCAGCCCTGACTTAAAACAACGTAAGACACGGCAAAGTTTAAGCATGGAACGAACATGAAAGGTAACAACATGATGGGGTTCAAAAAAATAGGTAAGGCAAAGACGATTATTTCGCAAAAGTTAAATGCGGTAAATGGAATAGAAAGTTTGGCAATGTTGCGCTCATGGCCACTGCGTCGTAAAAAAAGGGCAGCAAGAATTAATCCAGCAAAGCAACCAGTTCCACTCACCAGTACAAAGGTGTCGTAAAATGTTTTTGCTGAGATTCCGGGTAGAATGGGTTGTGCTAAAAACTCAGAGCTCAGTAACATATCAAATGTGTTATCACCATGGATACCGAGAAACCATAACCCATGGGTAATAAGCATTCTTTGGAAAGTTAACCAAGCTACGGAGTTGTCGGCCATTTCAGGTGTGAGCCAATACGCGATTTCTTCACCAGCTGTATACAGCAGTGGCATAAATAAATAGAAACTAAAAAATACAGCAGAAAAAGGCACAATTGTCCGTAATTTTTCACTTAAAAAATGGCTGACTTGATACAGATAACGCTCAAAACTGGGCTGTAACTCCATACATACAATTAACAATAAGCTACTGATACTAGGGATAATGATGGCAAAAGGGGTCGCGCCTGTTGGATTTAATTCATAGGCATCATTGTTATAGACAATGTACTGACCATGCACAGCGAAGCAAAGTAGTGCCAGCATTGCACCAATAATACCGCTATGACCATAATTTTTGCTGATAAAAAAGCCAATGGAAGTGGCTACAAATACAGGGAAAAGCCCTAGTATTAAAGACGCACCATTGAACAAGATATGGTATAGGGTATGTGTAGGGGTGATTAGGTTGAAGTACATTGCACTGTTGAGAACCAAAAGAGCCAAAGCGCTGCTGACAAAGTAGGGGAGCAAAGAAATAAAAGCTTCGCGCAGCGAGAGCAAGTACTTGCTGTGCATGATGGTTTTTAGAGTGTGTGAGAACTGGGTGTAAAACAATCAAAAAGCTCTTAGTTTGATGTAGATTTAAGTATAACCACGCTGGCTGAATCTGCATCTATGATCAGAAAATTGCTTAGTCGTGAAACTAGGGTTTTGTCTCATAGAATGTTTTAAATTTTTTATGGACATAACCAATGACCAACTGTTTCTATTCTTAGACCAGTTGGCAGGGCTTTCGCTGCTCATTGTGCAATAGCATAATCCATCTCTATAACGACTCGGGCTTTAAAAAGCCCATATGTTTTGGCCAATGACTTTACACTAGTGCATTATTTGTTTGAGGGCTTCTTCAAGAGATTGATATCTAAATCGATAATTGGCATCTAAGGCTTTTTTGGGAATAACCTTTTGACCATATATTAAAATATCAGACATTTCACCGAACGCCCATTTCAAAAAGCTTTCAGGTAACCAAAAAAAAGCGGGACGATTGAGTACCGTTGCAAGGCAATCTGAAAATTCTTTGTTTGAAACTGGATTGGGAGCGGTAGCATTAAATGCGCCTTCAAGTTCATCATGGCGAATAAGAAACAATATAAGCTGTATCATATCGTCAATATGTATCCATGACATCATTTGCTCTCCTGAAGCCATAGGGCCACCCATCCCCCATGAAAATGCGGGCAACATCTTTTTTAGTGCGCCGCCACGGCGAGACAGCACAACACCAGTTCGAAGCAAACATACTCGCGTCTGTTCACTTTTAGTTTTCAAGGCTGCTTGTTCCCAATCGCGACAGAGCTGATGGCTAAATTCGTTATAGGGGTTATCATACGACTCGTCAACCGCGACATCAGCAGGTTGTCTACCGTAGAATCCAATGGCGCTGCCTGAGATAAACGTATGAGGGCGGTTGTGAGCGGCATTAACGTAGGCTGCGATTTGCTCAGTGATGCCAACTCTGCTTTGAATTATTGCCTGTTTTTGCTTATCACTCCAGCGTTTATCGGCAATAGGTTCTCCCGCCAAATTGATAATAATATCGATGTCATTAAAATCGACCTCAGACAAACATGCAACAAATCGAGAGTTTTGTCCTATTTGTCCTAATAGATGCCTTGCTTTTAGTTCATTTCTAGTCAGTATGACTAAGTTATACTTATTAACTAAAAATTTGCAGAGCTCCTGCCCAATTAGTCCGGTTCCACCCGTGATCAGTATATTCATTCCGCGCTCAATTAGTCTCTGGTTTATATATGTTTTTTAATTTGCCCTAGTGCTTTGAATTTAAATTCAATTACAATAGTAGCAGAAACATTCGAAAGTTATGTGTTAACTTTATCTTCAACGTTGCGACTGCGCATAAGGATCAACAGTGTCATCATTGACTGGAATAAACAAGAGCCTAGTTGTTATGGCTTCATTATTCATTGTATTGGCAGGAATAAAACTGGCAAACGATATTTTAGTGCCGTTTATCTTGGCTGCATTTATCGCGATTATCTGTAATCCATTATTAAAGTTCTTTGCCAGCTACCGGATCCCCAAAGGCGCTGCCATTGTCATTATTATTGCGCTTGTGGCGTTATTAGGTATGAGTCTAGCCGGATTGGTTGGACAGTCACTAAATGACTTTTCGCAGCAGCTGCCAAGCTATCGAGAGGCCTTGCAGGGGAAATTTATTTGGCTAGTTGATACGGCGGCGCAGTATAATATATTAATTGATAAGCAGCAGTTAATATCTCTGTTCGATCCCGGTAAAATGATCGACGTTGCGACCAATATGCTTGCAGGGTTTGGCGGTGTGATGGCAAATATTTTTCTAATTTTGTTAACCGTTGTATTTATGCTTTTTGAAGCACCTATGCTAAGCAAAAAAGTGCATATTGCATTAGATGACCCGCAAATGAAAATGCAGCAAATTGACCGTTTTTTAAATTCAATTAATAGCTATCTGGCAATAAAAACAGTAGTGTCTTTGGCGACAGGCACGCTGGCAAGTTTGTTATTATGGCTCCTTGATGTGGACTACTTTGTCTTGTGGGGCGTATTGGCTTTTTTATTGAATTATATTCCCAATATTGGCTCCATTATAGCTGCTGTTCCACCGGTATTACTGGCACTTGTTACACATGGACCTGTCGTCAGCGGCCTTGTTGCGGCGGGCTATTTGTCTATTAACACTATCATGGGCAATATCATTGAACCAAAATATATGGGTAAAGGTGTGGGTCTCTCGACGCTAGTGGTGTTTGTGTCACTGATATTTTGGGGGTGGTTATTGGGGACTGTCGGTATGTTGCTATCAGTACCGTTGACTATGGTTGTAAAAATCGGACTGGAAAATAGTGAAGATGGCCGCTGGTTGGCGACCATGCTTGGCAGTTATGAAGACTCTAAAAATTAGCCTGTAACTCTTGCGCATGCTGCTGTAAGAAGGAGATCTTACAGCGCTTAAACACTTTAGCTGCTCTTGTTGAGTTAGGGAGTTCTTTTAGATAACGCCACTTACAAGAGTCTTCCATATACCGACTCTGACTAAGCAGGCTACGCTTAATAATTGGCATCAATTGCGTATTACCAGTATTCTTCTCGAGTTCTTCAGTATCCATGAGCAACTTGGTGATCCACGTTTGACGGCTGCGTTCCAGTAGTTCGATATTGCCATCTAAGCACATTAGGTATCTTTTTGCTTTTTGTGGGTGGTCTGACTCTAAGTGACTACAATCCGTCAGCGCTTCTGAACGAGCCAGCGATTCATAACTAAATACTATTGTGAAAAATAGAAAAATATTAATGGTTTTGATCATAGCTAAACTCTATTGTAAATTCGGCGCCACCAAGTTCACTGTAATCAATAATGATTTGCCCGTGATAAGAAGCAACTAAATCAGAAACAATTGCCATACCTACACCGTGTCCTGCTTCATAGGTATCTAGTCTCGAACCTCTTTGCAACAGCTCATCTCGTTTGTTTTCTGGAATGCCTGGACCATCATCACCAATAACAAATGCGATTCCCTTTTTAGCGTTTGTTTTAACAGTAATATCAACTTTGTGAGTACATGCTTTACAAGCATTATCGATTATATTGCCCAATATTTCCATCAAATCGGTTTTATCGCCAAGAAAAGCGGCATCTTGCTCACAGTCAGTTGTAAATGCGATCCCCTTGTCTAAGTATACTTTACTCATTGCATTGAGAATTGAATCTAAAACGGGTTTTACCTTCGTTTGCTTTTTCCACGTATCAGATGCGCCTGTGGCCGCTCGTTTCAACTGGTGTTCTATCATGGCATTTATGCGATCTAGTTGTTCTTGTGCTTCTGTATCGGCTGCCAATGGGCTCGATTTAAGCACTGCGAGAGGTGTTTTTAAGGCATGGGCCAGATCACTTAACGATGCTCTGTAGCGTTCTTTTTGACGCCTTTGTGAATCAAGCAGTAAATTAAGGTCTGCCTTTATGGTGTTGAGCTCAACAGGGTAAAGGCCGGATATTTTATCGCGTTCACCGGATTCCACTTCTTTGATTTCTTTGTCCAGTCGTTGCAGAGGACGTGCATTCCAGACAAAACCAAATGCCATTAGTGCAGCAATAACGATGCCCATGATGAGCATCCAGTTGACCAAGGTGTTTCTAAACTCTGACATTAATGCAAGCAGGGCCGAATTTTTCTTGAGTAAGATAAATTTAGCTTGTTGTGATTGCTCTGCATTACCTAGAATGACGGTTAAACTTAATTGCCAAAAATCTTCACCACTGTATCGTACTTTTTTAAATTCAGATGCACCAGCTTGGGTTTGTGACACATCTGGTGTAACGGTAAGGCTGACAGCAGATTCTGAATACCAAACAAGGGTGTTTTCTTGGTATACCAACGCATACGTATCAGAATTTAAGCGATTTAACTCTGGAGCGAGTATGGTTCTAGGCATAGAGATGCCATCGGAGACAAACTCTACTTCAGAGATTAAAGAATAAAGGTGTGCTTCCAACGTTTTTTCTGTGGCGTCGACTAATGTGGCGTAATAGGCACGTCCAATTGAGAAAAATAAAGCGGGCAGCGCGACTATTAAGACAAAGACAAGGATAAATCCTTGCCTTATTTTGAGAGAAACTTGTGCGCTGCTTACCACTGGGTTTTAAACCTATAACCTCTACCACGTAAGGTTTCTACAGGGTTTAATGTTCCATCAGGGTCAAGCTTTTTACGCAGACGTAAGACAAAAACTTCAATCACGTTGGAATCTAAATCAAAATCTTGATCATAAATATGTTCCGTCAGCTCTGATTTAGAAATGACCTTGTGTGGATTCACCATTAAATACTCAAGTACTTTATATTCATAAGCGGTCAGTGATAATTCTCTATCATTGACAAACACTTGTTGAGAGCGCGTATGTAAAGTGATTGGCCCTATGCTAATTTCAGGGTTAGCCTGTCCCGCACTGCGTCTAATTAAAGCGTTGCAGCGAGCTATAAGCTCTTCTACATGAAACGGTTTAGTGAGGTAGTCATCAGCACCCGCATCTAAGCCTTCGACTTTTTCTTGCCAACGATCTCGTGCGGTCAAAATCAAAATTGGAATTTTGATATCTTGTGCACGTGCACGTCTTATTAACTCAATACCATCTAATTTAGGTAAACCCAAATCGACAACTGCCAAGTCAAGCGGATACTCTGTCAGGTGAAAAAGGCCGTTTTCGCCATCATGACACAGGTCAACACTGTATTTCTCTTTCTCCAACACATTGCGGAGGTTTTCGGCTAGCTGAATGTCATCTTCAATTACTAAAATTCGCATCGTCAATCCTTCTTCACTTCACCCGTTACTTTGTGAACTTTTACATCAATTATTCTGCCGTCGCTTTGAAGTATACGTACAACAAAGTAATCACCTTCGAGAGAAATCTTTAGCGTTTTCCCAGGCTGTTTGGTGGTTGCCAATTGTACGGCTTCTTTTTTACTTATTGTGTCTTGCGGTGTTGCATGCGCCTGAGTAAAAATCAGGGAACAAACAAAAATGAACATTGCAAAACATAAGGGCAACTGCATTTTAAGCTCCACGTCGGGGTTGCTTAACTTCTTGGACAGCAGGGTAAAGTGATTTGTCTTAACCCGTGCTGAACTTTTGTTAAGGGAGTACTTTCTTGTATGGCTTGACTACGCTGCTTGCGTACACACCAGCTTCAATATAAGGGTCAGCATTGGCCCAAGATTGAGCTTCTTCTAAAGAGGGAAACTCAGCAATAACCAATGAACCTGTAAATCCGGCTTCTCCTGGGTTCTCATCATCTACAGCAGGTAGTGGGCCAGCAGCAAACAATCTATTTTGTTCTTTTAATTCGGTTAAGCGTTCAAGATGAGCTGGTCGCGCATTCATACGCTTTTCGAGAGAGTTTTCTACGTCCGTTGAGTAAATCATGTAAAGCATAATAATCAGAAATAATGCGTAATTAATTTTGTGTTTCGTATCATAGACTGGATTGTCCCCAAATGTAAATGAAATGACGTTATCTGATCAGAATCTAGATTTATACTTGAAATCCTCTGGCTATGGCTGGTACAGTCCTTCGACTATCGTGAAAAAATAATAATAAGGTTGTTTTAATGAGTGCGAATCGCGAGCAGTTTAGCTCTCGGCTGGGTTTCATTTTAGCAGCGGCAGGGTCCGCTGTGGGGATCGGAAATCTGGTAGGGTTCCCAGTATCTGCTGCAAAAAATGGTGGCGGCGCGTTTTTAATTGTTTACGCTCTATTTGTTATATTTATCTGTTTGCCTGTCATGATCGCTGAAATGGCCCTTGGTCGAAAAGCGCAAAAAGACCCCTATGGTGCTTACCACTCTTTAACTGGAGGGGATAAAAAATGGTCACTTGCCGGGGCATTGGCTGTCTTGACGCCATTTATGATCGCCGTTTTTTATATGGTGGTTACTGTATGGATATTTGGGTATTTAGTGCAAACTGTAACTGGTAATTTAGACCAGTTAGCAAACCCTGATAACTTTGGCATATTCATCAATGAATACAGTGTATTTGGCTATATGGCCGGTGTTGTTGTATTGGTTAACTTGATCTTGGTAGGTGGCGTTAAAGAGGGTATTGAAAAGGCAGCTAAGCTGATGATGCCAGCGTTATTTGTACTCCTTATTGGTTTAGTTGGTTATGTGCTAACACTCGATAATGCGATGGCAGGTGTGCGTTACTACATTGTTCCAGATTTCTCAAAAATGGATGCCAGCGTTTTAAATGGTGCCTTGTCACAAGCGTTTTTCTCGCTGTCTTTGGGTATGGGTATCTTGATCACATACGCATCCTATATTTCCAAAAAAGAAGATATTGTCGGCAGTTCTAAGATGGTTGCGGTGACAGACTCATTGGTTGCGTTTATCGCAGGTCTAATGGTGCTACCAGCCATTTTCAGCTTTAACCCGAGTGTTAACCCTGAAGAGTTATCAGATTCGTCGGTTTCTATGATTTTTGTGTACTTGCCTCAGCTATTTCTTACTATGCAAGCAGATATCGGGTATGCAGGCGCATCAATTGTTGCAGGCATTTTCTTCTTATTGGTTTTCTTCGCAGCGATTACATCTTTGGTATCGATTGTAGAAGTTCCGACTGCGAGCTTAATGGAAGCAAAAGGTTACAGCCGTAAGAAGTCTCTTACAGTGTTAGCGGTATCAACGGGTGTTTTAACCATTATGTGCACAATGTCATTCGGCATGGTTGAATGGCTTACAAAGTTTACCCAGTACGGTGGGGTGGATAAGAGCTTCTTTGACATTGTATCAGACGTATTCTACGACACCATCTTACCGTTTAACGGCTTGTTACTCTGTTTGTTTGTTACATATCGCTGGAGAAAAGCAAATCTGTCAGACGAATTGTCTCAGGGCTGCGAAAACTATAAAGGGAGCTTTATGGAGAAGTATGTGAATTTCTCGCTGTCGACCTTTATTCCGGTGATCTTGTTAGTTATATTTATCAATACGGTTGCGACTAAGTACTTTGCTGTGAGTTTATTCGGCTTCTAATTGATGTGTAACTGTGGGGCGGCAGCCTCACAGTTACGTAAAAGTGACCCCTGCATCCAAATATTTTCCTGCCCCAATTGTAAATATCCACAACCCCCATAAACTGTGTTCTAACACGCACACTGCTAATGAGCGGCTATGGGCATAGGTATACGAAAACAACAGACCACCTAAAAAAGACAATACAATGGCCATCCAATTATCATAGACACAGTGTGCGAACGCAAATAGGCTAGCACTGAGGACTACCCTGACAGTTTTGCTTGGCAAGATACGTTTATAGCGATGGAAAAAATAACTTCTGAAAATGAGCTCCTGAGGTAGTACTGATAGAACTGGGTAGGCAATAAGCAACACCAACCAATCCAGAGTGGAATTGATCGGAAAGTCAAACCAACTCTCTTGGCTAATTAAGCCATACAGCATACCAGAGAAGAGTGCACCAATAAAAAACATCGAAAATAATCGCTTTTTTATAGCCGAAAATTGCCCCAGACTGGTTAACCGAAAGCGTTTAAAGTGTGGATCAGCAAGTAATAGGTAGGTACATACGACCATTAACGTAATAAGGGCTGGAAACAGCCAGTTTGCTAGCTCAGCGCGAAAAAAGTAGGCAATACAGGGAAGTAGAATAAAGACCGAAAATAACTCAAACCAACGGTATTGATGTGCGTTCAAAAGATCACCCAAATGCAAAAACACTGTTGAGTAAAATATAGCAAGGGCTATCGTATTGGTTGAAAATTTTTAGTGGCCTAAGTTGGGACTGACCATTAGCAGCATGTTCGGTGCAGCTCCAATTGCTCTAATCACTCATCTTCAGGTAGGTACTTTGAAACTGTCGCAATTGTCAGCATGACTGCGACGAAAGTAATTGCCATTAACCCAAATACCTTAAAATTCACCCAAAAGTCTAGTGGAAAATAATAAGCGATGACCAGATTCAAAACTGCAATAAAGAAAAATAATATCGACCATGCTAAGTTAAGCTGCTCATACAGTGCTGTAGGGATAGGGAGGTCTTCTGCTTTTTGCCTACTGGGTTGAGAGTCGGTATCTTCGCTCGTTTGATGCATTTGCTTTATTGCGCTATCGAGGATCCCAAGCAAAGCTTTTTTTGTCAGATTTTTTCCTAGTAGGTAGTGGGATATCAGGAGGGAAGCGCCAAGTGATGCATATATAATTGTGGCCTTCCACATAATGAACTTTTCATCCTGAAACAGGATAGTCATTCCACCTAGTAATAAGGCTATGGCAAAAAATATCCAGTGCCGTTGAGATACCTTACCGTGTTTAAAGTACTGCCACGTCATTTGGATCAGCGATGCAAAGATCAATACACCTGTCGCCCAAAAGATGTCCAAAAGCTTAAAGACTGCAAAAAATAAAATTAAGGGTAAATACTCTAGGATAAATGCCATTTAATCACTCTTATTAAGATGCCTCTATTGCGTTGTAGCAAGTTATGGAATTAAGTTCAAGATTGACTTTTTGGTGCTAAACTTCTAGCCTCCGCACACATTAAAAATTATTTGAGAACTCAATGAATAAGAGTGAATTAGTTTCAGCGATGTCTGCGCGCAATGAGCTGACTAAAAAGGATTCAAAAGCTGCTTTAGAGAGTATTTTAAATGCCATTACGAAACGTTTGTCAGAAGGCGATCCTGTTGCTTTGTCTGGTTTTGGTACGTTGACACTAAGTTATCATCCTGCCAAACCAGGAAGAAACCCTAAGACGGGGGAAGAGATTATAATCGAAGGTCAAAATAAAGTGTTATTTAAACCAGCTAAGGCTTTTAAAGATGCCTTAGCTGATTAATCACGATTACTTCGCTGTTGCAGCCTTCATGGTTGCAACAAACTCACGTAAACGTTCGCACATCAGTGCTGGCTCATTTAAGTTATCTTCAATTATTTTCACAACCGCAGAGCCTGAAATCGCGCCTGCCGCACCAGATTTAACAGCTGCTTGAACGTGCTCAGGGGCAGAGATACCAAAACCTAACAATGCAGGTGCTGCATTGTAATCATGGAGTTTATTGATCATAGTATCTGCTGGCATTTCTGCTTTTGTTTCTGTACCAGTTACACCAGAGCGAGAAAGCAAATATGTATAGCCGCGACCATAGCTTGCACATTGACGTAAAGTGTCGTCGCTGGCATTTGGTGTTGCTATAAATATCGGCTCGATATCAGCTTGCTGAGCAGCCTGTCTAAACATTTTAGATTCATGCAACGGCACGTCAGCCACTAGGATAGAGTCAACGCCCGCTTCTTTAGCTTGCTGATAAAAGTGCTCAAGTCCTTGCGCAAAAATCAAGTTTGAATAAAGCAGCAATCCAATTGGAATATCGGCATTATACGCTCTTATCTCTCGAATAATGTCAAAGCAATCTTGGGTATTAATTTTACTTTCAAGTGCACGAATGTTTGCCGCCTGAATAACTGGACCGTCCGCAATGGGGTCAGAAAAAGGAATACCTAGCTCCAATGCATCGGCGCCACCATCAATTAAGCTCTTTACGATATCTACGCTGATTTCTTTAGTAGGGTCGCCGAGTGTTACAAACGGTACAAATGCACCTTGTCTTGCATCGTTCAAGCGTGTAAATAAGTTGCTGTAGCGGCTCATAGTGCACCTCGCTCATTTAATACGTTGTGTACATGGGCAAGATCTTTGTCTCCACGGCCACTTAGGTTTACGACAATTACGGTTTCTTCAGTTTGCTGTTCTGCATATTTTAGTGCATAAGCAAGGGCGTGGCTGGATTCAAGTGCCGGAATAATACCTTCATTTTTCGCTAGTGCTTGGAACGCATCTAATGCTTCGGTATCTGTGATCCCAACGTATTCGGCACGACCAGTTTCATGTAAGTAGGCGTGTTGTGGCCCCACAGCAGGGTAGTCAAGGCCTGCTGATACAGAGTAAGACTCTTCAATTTGACCGTCGCTATCTTGCATAATATACGTATATGCTCCGTGAAGAATACCTTTGCTGCCTTTACACAGTGCCGCACCGTGCTCATCGCTGTCTAGACCTTTACCAGCAGGCTCTATCCCTACAAGTTTGACGCCTTTTTCATCGATAAAGTCTGCAAACATACCAATCGCATTTGAACCACCGCCAACACAAGCCATTACGATATCCGGCAGACGACCTTCAGCTTCGATAACTTGTTGCTTAGCCTCTTCACCGATCATGCGTTGGAAGTCTCGCACAATAGTCGGGAATGGGTGTGGGCCTGCGGCAGTACCTAATAGGTAATGTGCGGTTTTGTAATTAGCAGACCAGTCACGTAGCGCTTCATTGACGGCATCTTTTAAGGTACCTGATCCCGCTGTCACTGGAATGACTTCAGCACCCATTAAGCGCATTCTAAATACGTTTGGTTGTTGACGCTCGACGTCTTTGGCACCCATATAAACACGGCATTTTAATCCCAGCAGTGCACATGCTAGGGCTGTGGCAACACCGTGCTGACCTGCGCCAGTTTCAGCAATCACTTCTTGTTTGCCCATGCGCTTGGTCAAAAGCGCTTGACCTAATACTTGGTTGGTCTTGTGTGCACCGCCATGCAATAAGTCTTCACGCTTTAAATAAAGCTTAACTTTTGGATTTTTAATTAAGTTGCGAGACAGCGTTAGTGGCGTCGGGCGACCTGCATATTCATTTAATAGTGCATAGAACTCTTCTTTAAAGCTCTCATCTTGCTGCGCTTTTTCAAACTCTTTTTCCAGTTGTTTTAGTGCTGGTACGAGTAACTCTGGGACGTACATGCCGCCAAAATCACCAAAATATCCTGTATTCATTCTATCCACCTCAGTATTTTCGAATATTGTTAAAAGCGTCGCGTAATTTCTCTGGACACTTTTTACCGGGGCTCGTTTCTACCCCTGAATTAAGATCAAATCCTGCTGCACCTAAATAAGATGCGTCGTTAACATTGTCGGCATTGAGGCCACCTGCAAGCATAAATGGCTTTTTGGCACTCTTAAGTAACTGCCAATTGAAAACTTTACCGGTACCGCCAAAAGCGGAGGCAGTTTTGGTGTCGTAAAGGTGCTTATCGACTTCGTCAAACGGTGCTGGAAACTCGTCTACAATTCCCTGAGCTTTCCAGATTTGACAATTGACAGGTAATTGTTTGCGCAGCGCACTTATAAACGCTTGCGATTCGTGACCGTGTAGTTGTACAACACTTAGTCTCAAACTTTGTGCATAGTCAACAATTTGCTCGATTGGCGCATCGACAAAGACACCGACATATTTCAGAGGAGCACTATCAACAACTGCTTTTGCACAATCGAAATCTACGAATCTCGGTGATTTAGGATAGAAAATTAAACCACCATATACAGCGCCTGCTTGATAAGCGGCTAAGGCGTCATCAATGCGAGTCAAGCCACAGACTTTGTTCTCACCCAAGATCAGCTTACGGCATGCACCTTCTAGGTCATCTTCAGCCATTAAAGAACTTCCGACTAAAAAACCATTGCAGTGCGAAGTAAGTCGCTTAACGTCGCTATGGGTATAGATCCCTGACTCAGAGATAACGGTTTTATCATTTGGGATCAGTGTTCTTAATTGCTCAGTGGTTGCCAAGTCAGTGCTGAGATCTCTAAGGTTACGGTTGTTGATACCGATAAGCTTTGCATCCAGCTTCAGTGCTCTGTGTACTTCTTCTTCGTTACTGACTTCTGTCAATACTGCCATATTCAGAGAGTGTGCAAGCGCTGCGAGCTTTTCATAAGTCTCGTCATCTAGAACGGACAACATGAGTAAAATCGCATCGCCACCTTTTAAACGCGCTAAATAAACTTGATATTCATCTATGAAAAAGTCTTTACAGATGAGTGGCTGTTCAACTTTACTGCGCACATAGCTTAGATAATCAAAGCTGCCTTGGAAATACTTAGTGTCGGTTAGCACACTGATACAAGTTGCGTATTTGGCATAGACAGAGGTGATTTCATCTAGGTCAAAGTTATCTCTGATAAGCCCTTTTGAAGGAGAGGCTTTTTTACACTCTAAAATAAACTGAATGCCCGGCTTAGACATTTGACCATAAAAGTCTCGCTCGCTTGGCTCTACCAAGGATTGAAACTCACTGAGTGGCAGAGTTTTCTTGCGTTCTACCAACTCAACCTTTTTGTCCGCAACAATTTTTTCTAATACATTAGCCATGACTAACCTCCGCGATGGCTTTTAGCGTTTGCGCGCACTTTCCAGAAGCTAATACGTCTAGTACGTACCTAGTACCTTCTTTTAAGTTGTCTACTTTACCGGACATCACTAAAAGTGCGCTTACATTAGCAGCGATGGCTGCATTGTGTGCTGTTTTACCCTTGCCATCTAAAATATCACGAGTTGCTTGGGCGTTGTATTCCGGTGTATCGCCGGCAATTTCTTCCAAAGAATAATTATCTAAACCAAAATCCGCTGGTGTCAGGGTATATTCGGAGATTTCGCCATTGTTTAGCTCTGTGACTATAGTAGTGCCATGTAATGCAATTTCATCACACCCAGCGCCATGCACCACCATTGCACGTTCAGTGCCGAGCATTTTTAGCGTTTCAGCCATTGGGCGGCACAAACTAGGGTCATAGACGCCGAGTAATTGAAGTTGCGGTTTAGCTGGGTTTGCCAGCGGGCCTAAAATATTGAACAAGGTGCGTGTTTTTAACTTAGTACGTACAGGCATCGCGTGTTTTACGCCGCTGTGATAGAGCGGTGCAAATAAAAAAGCGAAGTTGGTCTTTTCAAGGCAGTTTGCTCCTTGTTCAGGACTCATCTCTAGGTTAATACCCAAAGTGCGCAGTAAGTCAGCTGATCCAGACTTGCTGGATACACTGCGGTTACCGTGTTTTACCATCGGGATACCGCATGCAGCCGCAACAATAGCTGCTGTTGTACTTACATTGATGGTATTAGTTCCATCGCCACCCGTACCGCAGCTATCTGCGCAGTAAAGGCCTCGATTATCAAAAGCAACAGCGTGGTCGCGCATCGCTTTTGCCGCACCTGCTATTTCAGATGCCGTTTCGCCTTTTATCTTTAGCGCAATAAGTGCAGCAGTTAATTCAATTTCAGATAACTGTCCTTGCATTACTTGGCCAAAAAGCTCAGTAGCTTGTTCAAAACTTAATGAGTGCTGGTCAATGAGTTGATTTAAACTTTCCATGTTGCCTCCTAACAGGTCAAGTAATCGATGCTTTGCTTTAATAGCTTTGCACCATCTGGCGTTAAAATTGATTCTGGGTGGAATTGGTAACCAATCACCTTGTCTGTTTCATGGTATACGGCCATTGGGATATCTTGGTATTTTGCGATGGTCTTCAGGCAATCAGGTACGCTCGTAGCCATTAAAGAGTGGTATCGAGCCACTGGGAATCGTCTACCTAGCCCTGCAAAAACAGGATGTTCTTCCACGTCTATTTGAGAAGATTTTCCATGTACTGTTTCGCCAGCATGACCTACTGTACCGCCATAGCTTTGTGTCAACGCTTGCTGACCAAGACAAATGCCAAGCATTGGGAATTTGCCTTTACACAATTCAATCAGTTCAAGTAAACAACCAGCTTCGGTTGGTTTACCTGGCCCTGGCGATAATACCAACACTACAGGTGCAGTTTCATTACACATTTTGTCGTAGATGGTACGTGCATCGATATGGTTACGATACACCACGAGCTCACTGCCAAGCTGAGATAGTTCATCAACTAAGTTGTAGCTAAACGAGTCAAAGTTATCCAAAAAATATACTTTAGGCGTCATGACCCACTCCTTGATAGCTAGATTGTATGGCTTTGATCACGGCGCTCGCTTTTGCTTTAGTTTCGTCAGCTTCAGATTGCGGATCAGAATCATAAACAACCCCAGCACCAGCTTGAACATATGCTGTGTTATTTTTCACAAATGCAGAACGTATCACGATACACGTGTCCATAGCACCGTCACCAGTTAGGTAACCTACGGCGCCACCATAACTTCCTCGGCGCTGCTGCTCGGTATCACGAACCAGCTGTGCCGCTTTTACTTTAGGCGCACCGACTAAGGTGCCCATGTTCATGCAAGCTTGATATGCATGAAGCGCGTCGAGATCAGGTTTTAATTGACCAACAACACGAGATACCAAATGCATAACTTGCGAGTAGCGGTCAACTTTCAGTAATTCTTTCGCATGACGAGTGCCAGGAACACTAATACGAGCGACATCGTTGCGAGCCAAATCAACCAGCATTAGGTGTTCGGCACGTTCTTTTTTGTCGTCGCGTAACTCTAGTTCGATACGGCTATCTAAATCAGGGTTAATAGAACCATCGGCAAATTTACCGCGAGGTCGCGTGCCGGCAATTGGGTATACTTCAACTTGATTGCTATCTTGGCAATATTTCAGTGCAGATTCCGGAGACGCGCCAAACAGAACAAATTTCTCATCGCGCATATAGAACATATATGGGCTTGGGTTTTGCTTTTTTAGGTGTTTATACGCAGCTAACGGCTTTTCGCAAGGCAAAGAGAAAGTGCGTGATGGAACAACTTGGAAAATATCACCATCAACAATGTTCTTCTTAAGTTGTGTCACTTGAGCTTTAAATACATCATCTGAGATGTCGACATTCACATCATGTGATATGTGTTCTGGGTCTTCTTTGTAAGACTCATATGCATCACACTGGCGATTGAGCTCTTCTAGCTGTTTGCCAACTTCGAAACAGTTTGCATGGACATCTGGACCATTAAAGACATTGCCAATTAACTCTGTTGTCTGGGCTTGATGGTCAATCATGACCAAGGTTTCAGCCAGATAAAATACGTAATCGGGACAGTCGTTTTTACCATCAGGTACAGCTGGCAAAGTTTCGAAGTTTGCAACCATATCATAGGCAAAGACACCACCCAGAAAAACAGAAAATGGCGTATCTGAGTTACTTTTTATTGAATTGATACAAGTACGTAAAGCACTAAACGCGTTGTCGGCCTTCAGTTTACTGTACTCATCTAAAGATAAGTCTTGGGCATTATATGTCAGTGTCAGTACTGCGTACTCTTTCACAACAGTGCAGTTGGTTACTTGGTCTGCCAAGTAGTTCAACAGCTGCTCACCGTTATTTGAGAGTGCGCGTACTTTCACTTCAAGGCCGTTGCACTCAATGCGCAGTGCGGCATCGGCCAATATAATACTTTTGACATTGTCCTTGGAATCTATCTCTGCCGACTCCAACAACAGTGAATTGGGCTTATTAAGGGCCGCATACAAAGACAGGGGGCTTGCGATGTAATCGCGCCGCTGCCTTATACTCGTCACCTCACCCGGTGTTGTAGTTATATGACTAAAAATCAAACCTCATTCCTCTTTAGTACAAAAAACCCCCCGAAGTATTTTAACTTGCGGGGGGTGTAATTAGTTACAACAATGCCTTCCCGCTAATTCAGGCACCACCACCAAGATTTTGTAGATGAATTGTTGCAAAAATTGTTAATCACTATAAAAATTCCATAAAAAAACCCGCGTACTCAGCGCGGGTTTAAAGTTGTTAGACACAACGAATCACACCCGCAGTTACGAGTGCCACCACCAAACGATTTTTGTTTTTTGTGTTAGATTCATTTGTAAAGATTTCGTTATGTCAATTTAAGTACCTACAGTAAACCCTACTCAGGTGCAGACTGTCAAGCACTATTATTAAAAAATAACCAATAGCATGGCTTACTCATAAATATTAAGCATTTTGACCTAGTAAATGAGTCCCAGCAATTAGACCTGTCTGTGTATCTGGGTAAATAAAACCGTACTTGGATAAGTTTGCCATGGTATACTCCGGGTGTTTGTTTTTAAGGGGAAAACTTTGATTAAGTATGACTTACACAGTCATAGCACTTTTTCTGATGGGCGTTTAACGGTACCAGAGCTGCTTGAGCGGGCAACAGAAAAGGGCGTTGATGTACTGGCTTTAACTGATCACGATACCATAGCTGGAATACCTGTCGCGCTAGACTATATTTCCCAGCAAAACCTTGATTTGAAAATAGTTACCGGCGTTGAAATCTCGACCAAATGGGAAAGTTTTGAGATCCACATTGTTGGTCTTAATATTGAGATTGACCACCCACAATTGCAAGGGCTTTTGACTTCACAGCAGCAAAAGCGTCGAGAACGAGCAAAAGAAATTGGTGCAAGGCTAGAAAAGCGAGGCTATGAAGGTATATATGCGCAAGCGTTAGAGTTGGCTAACGGAGCTGAAATTACCCGTGCGCACTTTGCAAAAGCGTTGGTGGAGCGCGGAGTGGCGAAAAATATTCAAGGCGTATTCAAAAAGTTTTTAGCGCGCAATAAAACAGGATATGTACCCAGCAGTTGGTGTTCAATGAAAGAGGCCATTGATGCGATACAAGGGGCTGGTGGTATTGCTGTATTAGCACACCCTGGGCGTTATCAAATGTCTAACAAATGGCTACGTAAGCTGTTAGATGAATTCACTATGGCAGGTGGTAAAGCGATGGAAGTTGCACAACCTCAACAAGCGCCTAGTGAAAGACAATTTCTCGGCCAGTTGTCTCAAGAATATAATTTACTGGCCAGTCAAGGATCTGATTTTCATTATCCAACTAGCTGGTTAGATCTAGGAAGAAACCTATACTTACCAAAAGATTGCCAAGGTGTATGGCAGTTTTGGGGAGCCACAGAGGAATGTTAGTATGAGTCAATTTTTTCATATACACCCAGATAACCCGCAACCTAGATTGGTCCGTCAAGCTGTAGAGATTATCCAAAAAGGAGGGGTAATCGTTTATCCGACCGATTCAGGGTATGCCATTGGGTGTGGTTTGGGTAACAAACAGGCAAAAGAGCGAATTGAGCGCATTCGAGGCATCGAAAAGCACCACAATTTTACGTTAATGTGCCGTGATTTGTCTGAGCTATCTACTTATGCTCGTGTTGACAATCAAATGTTCCGCCTAATTAAGAACAACACTCCTGGTCCGTATACCTTTATTTTAAAAGGTACCAAAGAGGTGCCAAAACGACTGATTAACGATAAGAAAAAAACCATCGGAATTCGCGTAACAGAGCACCCGATTACGAGTGCGCTGTTAGAAGAGTTGGATGAACCGCTCATGTCATGCTCTTTGATTTTACCTGGAGAGCAGTTTACGGAATCTGATCCGGATGATATTCGCATGCAGCTTGAAAAGCATGTTGATCTCATAGTTCATGGTGGTTATTTAATAGAGCAAGCAACAACGGTGATTGATATGTCAGAGGATAGTGTAGAGATATTGCGCTATGGCTGTGGCGATGTTGCGCCTTTTGAATAGATATGACTGATGTAACTTCGCAAACACCACCGCTGGCTTTTTTAAATGGTGAAGCCGTATTAGAAAAGCCAGAAGACCTCTATATACCCCCTGATGCGCTTCAGGTGATCCTCGAGAGTTTTGAGGGTCCACTGGATCTTTTGTTGTACTTAATAAAGCGCCATAAACTAGATATTTTAGAATTACCAATCTTGAGTATCACGCAGCAATACGTTAGCTATGTTGAGATGATGCAAGAATTGCAGTTAGAACTGGCTGGCGAATACTTGGTGATGGCAGCGCTGTTGGCACAAATTAAGTCAAGGCTTCTCTTACCTACCCACGAAGAGCTTGAAGAAGAAGAAGACCCACGTGCGGAGTTAGTGAGACGGTTACAAGAATATGAGCAGTTTAAAGTGGCTGCTGAAAACCTAGATAAAATCCCTCGT
Organism: Pseudoalteromonas obscura; assembly: GCF_030135505.1. Classification (NCBI taxonomy): domain Bacteria; kingdom Pseudomonadati; phylum Pseudomonadota; class Gammaproteobacteria; order Alteromonadales; family Pseudoalteromonadaceae; genus Pseudoalteromonas; species Pseudoalteromonas obscura. Next base: position 5,559 of record NZ_JASJUT010000013.1, on the reverse strand, counting down.
GTGGAGCGTGACATCTTTGTTGCTCGTGCATTGATTGAAGATACCGAGCAAAGTGACGAATCTTTACCCGATGTAGCGCTTAAAGAGCTGCTGTTGGCGATGACAGAGGTGATGGCCAGAGCGAAGCAGTTTGAGCACCATCAAGTCAGCGCCGAAGCTCTGTCAACGCGAGAACGCATGTCGATGATTTTGCAATATTTAGGAGAGCATACCAACCCGGTCGAATTTAGTCGATTATTCAGTTTACAAGAGGGGCGAAGCGGTGTAGTTGTGACATTTATCGCTATGCTTGAATTGCTTAAAGAGCAATTAATCTCAATTGTGCAGGTCAATTTAGGCAGTGCAATTTATTTGTCATTAAAGCTACAAGAGTCGTCCTAGCTCTGTCATAATACCGCGCTTTCGACTAGCCTTATGAAGTTAAAGTGACATGAAACGCCGAGTCAGTGATGAACAACTTGTCGAGTTGGTTGAGGCTGCAATATTTGTGGCAGATAAGCCGCTATCTAAAAAGCACATGAAAGAAACGGTGCTGCAAGATATCCATGTATCTGACCAACGAATAAATCAAGCGATCGAGACGATTTTTGAGCACTATCAGACGCGTGGTATCAGGTTAGTTGAAGTTGGGACAGGATACCGTTTTCAAGCTTGCCCAAGCTTAAGCCCTTGGCTCAATATGCTATGGCAAGAAAAAGCGCCGAAGTACTCTCGTGCTACCCTAGAAACACTTGCACTGATTGCATACCGCCAACCGATCACTCGGGGGGAAATAGAGCAGGTACGAGGCGTAACTGTCAGCTCCAACATTATGAAGAGTTTGTTGGAGCGGCAGTGGATAAAAGTTGTTGGTCATAAAGAAGTGCCTGGGAAACCGGCGCTGTATGCGACGACAAAATTATTTTTAGATTACTTTTCGCTGTCGGGTCTGGATGGGTTACCAAAACTACCAGAGCTACAGAGTGAGAAGCTAGATCAGATGTTAAATGATCCTTCTGTGAGAGAACCATCAGAATGAGTGAAAAGCTACAAAAAGTATTAGCGCGCGCGGGTGTAGGTTCGCGTCGTGAAATGGAAAAATATATCGATTCAAACCGTGTCAGTGTCAATGGTAAAGTTGCCACGTTGGGTGATAGAGTTGAAGAAAACGCGGTGATCAGAGTTGATGGTCACGTTGTTAAAATTGAGCAAAAAGAAGAACGCATCTGTCGTGTGTTAATGTATCATAAGCCAGAGGGTGAACTTTGTACACGCAAAGACCCTGAGGGGCGTCGCACGGTATTTGACAGGCTACCACGCCTTGAGGGAGATCGCTGGATTGCCATCGGTCGCCTCGATATTAATACTTCTGGCTTACTACTGTTTACCAATGACGGTGAGTTAGCAAATCGTTTGATGCACCCAAAATACGAAGTTGAGCGTGAATACTCGGTGCGTGTGTTTGGTGAAGTGAGCAACCAAACTTTAAAAACACTTTGCGACGGTGTTGAATTAGAGGATGGCCCAGCTAAGTTTTTATCAATTAAACCTCGTGGTGGAGAAGGCATTAATAAGTGGTTTAATGTCACCCTTACAGAAGGGCGTAATCGCGAAGTCCGCCGCTTGTGGCAATCACAAGAAGTTGACGTATCTCGACTGATCCGTGTGCGTTACGGCAAACTTGAACTAAATAAACGTTTGCCACAAGGTGGTTGGGAAGAGCTCAAGCTGGAAGATGTCAATTACTTACGCAAATCTGTGAGCTTGAGACCTGAAACGCAGACCAAGTTGTCAGTTATGCCTGAAAAGCGTAAAGATAAGCGCGCAAAAGTTAATCGTATCAGAAAAGCAGTGCATAAGCACAATCAGCGTTTGAAGCAAAACAAGCGTCGATAATAGTAAGCACATTAAAAAAGGGCCTTTAGGCCCTTTTTTGTTTTTAGTTTTTTATCAAATATAAATGTCTATTTTGGCTGTGCATCGATAGATTGGCCATTCACCTCTAGTGAATCATCAGACATCAAATATAAATAAGTTGGCATAAGGTCTTCTGCTGTTTTTAACTTGTCTCTATCTTCACCTGGAAAAGCGGCTTCACGCATGCTAGTGCGGGTTGCGCCAGGGTTAATACAGTTGACACGAATGTTTGTTTTTCCCACTTCACAGGCCCAAGTTTGCATCATGCCTTCAGTGGCAAATTTCGAAATTGCGTAGGCGCCCCAAAACTCACGGCCTTGGCGACCAACACCAGAAGATGTGAAAATAATGGATGCACTGGGGGCTTTGCGCATGACAGGGAAAAGAAAACGCGTGATCATAGCTTGTGCAGTGACATTCACCTTCATCACATTTTCAAAAGTCGATACACAGAAATGTTCTAGAGGGCCCATTGTGCCTAAAATTGCTGCATTATTAAGCAAGCCATCTAGCTTTCCAAACTGCTGTTCTATAGTAGAAGCTAAGTCTCTGTAGTGTTGTTTTGTCGCGCCTTTTAAGTCCAAAGGTACAATTGCGGGTTGTGGGTAACCTGCGTTAATGATCTCGTCGTATACAGCCTCTAATTTGCTGGTAGTTTTCCCTAACAAAATCACAGTGGCGCCATGTTTCGCATAATTAATTGCGGCAATACGGCCGATACCATCACCCGCACCTGTGACCAAAATCACTTTATTTTCTAACGCGTTGTTAGCTGCATTATATGTTTGCATATTGGACCTCGAACAAATACATTTGCTATATTTTATCATAGTCATGGCGCAAGTTATCGAATTTATTGCAAATAGGAGTGGCGAAAGGCTACACTTTGCGTTAAGTTAAACTGGTCTAATGTCTTATTAAAAGCAAAATTACATAGTTTTAACGAATTATTCTCGGCGGCTTATTTGTGCTTACAACATAGAGGCAAATGTAGGCGCTGACCGAGAAACAATAATAATAAAATTATGTCGGAGCCAAAACAATGAAGAAACTGTTACTACCACTTGCTGTCTCAGCCGCCCTCGCAGGCTGTGGTGGCGGTGAAACGCTAGAAGATGTAAAGCAAGACACCAAACCTGTAACACCGGTTGCATCGGTTAAATTTGATCCCTCAAATGGTGTTATTTCCGTCCCTAATGATATTCTGTTTAGCGGGACACAAGATGGCACACTTAACATACCAGGGGAGCTAGATGGTGATTCAAAGCCTCAGGTATCACGTGCGAGTTACGCAGACCCTTCTCTAGCGCTCGGTGGTTTAGACGGTTGGTCTACACAAATGCCATATCAAATTGGCTTGAATACCCCCTCAGGCGTGACAATTGACGCCGCGACGGTTGCAGCACCAGGCGCTGTAAGGATTTTTGAAGTTGCGATGGGTAATGATGGTCAAACTGAAGCGTGTGCTCAGTTGACGCCTGCACTTGCCTGTCGTGTCGTCAGTGAGTTGACGTTTGGTCCAACTGGGGATTTCGTATCTCAATTAAGTAGCGATGGCCAGAACATTAATATTATACCTGTTAAGCCATTTAAGACGAATACCACGTACATTACTGTCTTGACGACAAATATTAAAGATGGCATCGACGGTGGACGTAGTCTAACTCCTTCATCGACCTATACATTGCTAAGACAAGAAGCGCCACTGGTGACCGACGCTCAGCAGTCGCTTCAAGCTGTCATTCGCAGCTATGAACGAGCATTGGTTGCGAGTGAATCAATTAGCGCTGAAGAGATTGTGTATACAGCGGCAATGACAACTCAGTCTACAGGTGCTGTTGTTGGTTCCATCAAGCAGTTACTTGCCGCAACGATTAATACAGAGCGCCAACCTATGGTTACGGTAGCCGAACAGGACTTTGTTTCGGTTGCAGACAAATTTGAAGAGTTTGGTCTTGCTGCAACATTGCCACCTGAGTTGCTTCAAGCGGCTGGTGGCATTAGGTACCTGAAAGGTAACATCCAGTTGCCACAATACCTTTCTAGACCGAAAAATGGTGAAAGCGCTGCATTGGCTGATACCTATTGGCAAGCGAAATGTGACAATGGTGTCGCTGTTATGGCTGCAACGGCTGCAGCGGGTGGCCAGCTTCCAGAGCCGGCAGCTGGGTCGTTAGATGAACAGTGTCAACAACTGTCTGGTGGTCAACTTCGTGATCTTGGTTTGGATGCACAAAAATTTGTCACCAAATACAATCCTATTCCTGAAGAGCAGTGGGTTGCGAATGCGCCTGTGCAAATCACGTTCCCGTTATCACCAGCACCTGAAACTGGCTTCCCTGTTGTGATTATGCAGCACGGCATTACCAGTAAAAAAGAAGATATGCTTGGCTTAACACTAGCGTTGTCACAAGCGGGCTTTGCAACGGTTGCTATTGACCACCCATTACACGGTGAGCGCGGTATCGATGTTGATGGTGATGGCAACGACGAGTTCAATGCGTCGACAAAAAGTGTATTGCATTACATGAACCTGCAGTCATTGTTAGTCGCGCGTGATAACTTACGTCAGTCCACGGCAGATTTATTAGCATTGAGACTAGGCTTGCATGCTATCAATGCGGCATCTCAAGTACCACTTAACTTCAATACTCATGACGTGAGCTTTGTTGGTCAGTCACTGGGCTCAATTGTTGCGCCAAGCTTTATTGCACATGCGAATTTACCATTTACTGATGAACGTTTAAAACAAGCTGAGCCGTTGTTTAAGGTAGGGCCTGCTGCATTGTCTAGCGGTGGCGCGGGCATTGCAAACTTCCTAGTTGAATCTGGTTCTTTTGGCCCAGTTGTTAAAACCGCAGTGCTTCAAGGTGCGTCAGATTTAGCTGTGTCTAAAAAGTTCGGCAGTTACCTTCAAGAAGGTGCAGTGGCTGATTGTAGCGCGTTTGCAGGCAGTGCAAGTGCATTTGCTTCATGTGCATACAATACCTTTGTGGCTAATTTAGAGGCGGAAGGCGATCTGGCGTCAATCGGTGCGATTAATGCGACAGTCGATCAATTTGCCTACGCATCACAAACCGTGTTGGACAGCGCAGATCCTCTCAATTACGCGCCGCTTGTACGCGCAGTAAATACGCCTATGTATATGAGCGTAGTGGTTGGCGGTGAAGGTGAGAATAAGGGTGACCAAGTTATTCCTGCGACAACATTACCGCGCAATCCGCTTGGCGGTAGTACACCATTGGCTGCAATGATGGGATTAGAAACGGTCACGGAGTCACAGCAGTCAACTGACGGCACTGCTGGACGATATGTGGTTAACTTCTCACAAGGCCATCATAGTTCGCTGCTAACTCCTTCATTTGATAAGCAAACTGGTGGAACTGCTCAAGGTCATGCACAAGCAACTGCTGAGATGCAGAAGCAAGTTGCGACTTACCTAGCTTCTAAAGGGCTGCTGTTACCAATTACTGATGCAAGTGTAATTGCGAAGTAACATGAAACATTAAAAAAGCCGCTAAGTAGCGGCTTTTTTTATGCCTGTGTCCCGTCCTAAATAAGGTTGACACTTTTCCAACTTAAATTTGGAGAATGTCATGACATCAATATCTAAGAGAACTCAAAAAGATTATTCGCTTGCCTTTAAATTATCCGTTGTTGATA
>NZ_JASJUT010000012.1:171293-234433 GCF_030135505.1 Pseudoalteromonas obscura | reverse complement strand
ATCAACAACGGATAATTTAAAGGCAAGCGAATAATCTTTTTGAGTTCTCTTAGATATTGATGTCATGACATTCTCCAAATTTAAGTTGGAAAAGTGTCAACCTTATTTAGGACGGGACACATACAAATAAAAAAGGAGCATTAAGCTCCTTTTTTATTACACTAATTACTTTTATAACACATCAATGTTTAACCAATCTTGGGGCTTCAAGAAATGCTCATATAGTTTAGCTTCATTCGACCCGGCTTCAGGTGTAAAGTCATACTCCCATCTCGCCAACGGTGGCATAGACATCAGTATAGACTCAGTACGTCCACCACTTTGTAATCCAAATAAAGTTCCCCTATCCCATACAAGATTAAATTCAACGTAGCGGCCACGGCGATAAAGTTGAAATTCACGCTCTTGTTCACTTACAGGCATATCTTTTCTTCGCGAGATGATCGGCGTGTAGGCTGGTAAAAAACCTTTCCCTACCGCTTTCATAAAGGCAAAGCTCTTATCAAAGCCTTCCTCATTTAAATCATCAAAAAATAACCCTCCGACCCCGCGAGTTTCGTCACGATGTTTCAGGTAAAAATAATCATCACACCATTTTTTATACTTCGGATAAACTTCGTCACCAAACGGTGTGCATAAGTCTTTCGCCACTTGGTGCCAATGTTTTACATCTTCCAAATGAGGGTAAAAAGGCGTTAGGTCAAAGCCACCACCAAACCACCAAATCGGCGCTTCTCCCTCTTTCTCAGCAATAAAAAAGCGTACGTTTGCGTGGCTAGTTGGTATATGTGGGTTTTTTGGATGGATCACCAAAGAAACACCACACGCGTGAAAACTTCTGCCAGCTAACTCAGGGCGATGTGCTGTCGCTGAAGCAGGCATTGACGCCCCAAAAACATGGGAGTAATTAACTCCACCTTGCTCTATGACTGTACCGCCTTTAAGCACTCGAGTTCGACCGCCGCCACCTTCTGCCCGCTCCCAGCTATCTTCAACAAACTTGCCGCTGCCATCTGCTTGTTCTAATCCTTGGCAAATGTCATCCTGAAGCTGTAATAAAAACGCTTTAACCGTCTCTAAATTCACTTTACTCACGTCATTAGTTCCTAAATACTTGACCAGTCATTGCATCGCGGATTTGGCTGGGTGTATTACGCCCGCCTAGCTCACCCTCTTGATAATAGCCAACCCGATCACCAAACATGCTCTGGGCCTGCGCAATCGTCATAGCTGGCTCTTCGCCGCTAAAATTAGCACTGGTTGAGACTAAAGGCTTACCAAATGATTTGCATAGTTGTTTAACAACGGGGTGATCAGTCACACGAACAGCAATACTTGTATGCTCACCAGTTAGCCATTTGGGCGTTGTCGACTTTGCAGGCAATACCCAAGTCACGGGCCCTGGCCAAGCTGAAAATATTTCGGCACGCTTGTCCATTGGAATTTTTGCATCGTCAACATAGTCTAAGCACTGAGCAAAGTTATCGGCAATCAAAATCAGCCCTTTCTCAATTGGACGTTCTTTCAGTGCCAATAGTTTGTGGACTGCGCTTTCACTGTCTGGATCACAACCCAGCCCAAAAATGGCTTCTGTTGGATAACAGATCAACTCGCCTTGGCGCAACGCTTCAATGGCTGTTTGCGGCTTAGTTGTTTGGTTTTCATTGTGATTCATAGGGATCCTCAATCATATGCTGACAAGCTTTTTGCGGACATTGTAGCATAGCTTTACCCGCACGCTTTTTTTGTACCATGACGGGCCAATCACATTGTTCACATTGGTGTGCAACAGGGAGCTGATTCAAGCTATATTTACATTTAGGGTAAGCGTCACACGCGTAAAAAAACTTGCCATATTTGTTCTGTCTTTTTTGTAAGTGCCCATTTTGACATTTTGGACATGCTGGAAACGCCTGTGTTTCCTCTTCTTCTTCATGCACAATAAAATGGCACTCTGGATAACCTGTGCAACTGATAAACATACCGTATCGACCATTTCTTATCACGAGGTCGCGACCACACTCTGGACAAGGTGCATCGTCCAATATTTTAATGTCATGGCTGTCATGATGAGCAAAAGAGCGAATATAATCACATGTCGGGTAACTGGCACAGCCAAGAAAAGCCCCGTTTTTAGAATGTTTGACCACCAACTCTGAACCACATTTTGGGCAGACTTCATACTCCTTTTCCAATGCATGTTGATCCGCATTAAAAAGAGAGTGATCAATTTTGCTCATTTTACTCACCTTAAACTGTGCACACACTGTGCTATTTTACTGCGTATCGATATAAGGACAACTAAAACACGCTCGAAGGTCTAAATGTTTGCGACATATATCTCAGTGAGCTGAAGAAAAATAAAGAGAATGTTATGAATCGCACGTCGAAGCTTAGAGGACGTACTGAACTAGCTTTGATTTGATACGGCATTTTGATCTCTCAAAGATGCCGTAAACCTGTTAATGCAATAGCCCTGATGGCTGTTCGAAGATCAGATCTTCCATCTGTGCATATGCATGTTCTTTACCTGGCACGTTAAATAGCACCATTAATATCACCCACTTCAAATCGTCAAGGCAGATAGATGACTTTTCTAACGCCAGCATTCGATCAATGACCATTTCTCTTGTTGTACAATCTATCACACCAATTTGTTCTACAAACATTAAAAAACCACGACACTCAACATCTAATACACGGCACTCTTCTTGAGTATAAATACGTATCGCAGAGTCAGGTTTGGCATTGAGATAAGGAAACTCATCACTGTGTTGAAGATCGGCAAGCTGCTCTAACCAATCCAATGCTTTGTATATTTCAGCTTGGTCAAAGCCTGCACCTACTAATTCGTCTGTTAGTTGATTTTGCTCTACGAAGATATCCGCTTCGCTATGAATATAGTTCTCAAATAAATACATCAGGATATCAAACATGTTTAACCCCTCGCTAATTTGATGTAGCCGTTTAATACACGTTCTACTTTGTCTTCAAGCTCTAAGTCCAATAGTCTGGCAAGTACCTGCTCTACTGGCCACTGGGTCCTCAGCGCTAAGGTATCGACGTCAGTTACCTCATAACCGAGATTTTGCAAAACGGGGCAAGTCTCCTGTTTTCTCTCACTTTCTATAATATATAGACTGTTTTCGGGTAAAAAGCTCACCTCTTCGATAATATCACTGACATTTTCAGTGAGCTTGGCGCCCTGCTTGATCAAAAAGTGACACCCCTCAGATAGACTGTGACGTATCGAACCTGGAATAGCAAAAACTTCCTTATTTTGCTCTATCGCATATCGTGCAGTCACCAGTGAACCGCTTTTTATTTCGGCTTCGACCAACAACACCCCCAAGGATAACCCTGAAATTATTCGATTCCGCCGAGGAAAATTAGTTCCATGCGGTAAGGTTCCAGGCACAAACTCACTCACTATGAGCCCCTGCTCAACAATGCGCCAATACAATTCCGTATGACGTTTTGGGTAAACTACGTCCGCTCCAGTCCCCATCACAGCAATGGTCCCGCCCGACGTACTCAATGCACCACAGTGCGCCGCTCCATCAATCCCCCGTGCCATCCCCGACGTCGTAACAAAATTAGCCTCTCCTAACTGGCGTGCAAAATCATAGCCAATCTCTTTTCCCATACGGGAGGCACTGCGGCTGCCAACAATGGCTATTTGAGGTTGATGCAATAGCGCTCTATTACCCCGACAAAATAATAACCAAGGAGGACTACATATATGTGTCAATGCTGCGGGATACTGTTCATCAAAGTAATGAATGACATGAATATTTAGGGCTGTACACTGTTCAATGATCCGGTCGACGTGAGACCAATCTGTGGTGATGAGTTGCTGCGCCAGCTTTTCATTGAGCCCTAATTGGCAAAGATCAGCTTTTGATAACGTAAAAACGTCAGGTAGAGGGACTTTTTGTTGTAGCGCCAAAATAGTACTCACTCCCAACCCACGACAAAGGTGAAGTGCTAGCGCCTCTCTCAATGATATTGTGGTCATGCTCCCTCCTTGAGCAATTTATTAATCAATTCGTTACGCTGTCTCCTACTTGGATAGGTTGCGATGTTTTCATGACCATTGCGTAACTAATATTGTCATAGACTTTAAATAACATCAGCTCGCCGACTTTTTCGCTCGGCATATGCCATACTGTGCTATTTTCACTATTTCCCTCTCCAAACCACGAGCCGACATCGCCAATCAGTTTATCCAAACTGCTTGAATCTTCGATATACTTTGGTGTGCCGTCACGCTCTACAACGGTTGGAGATTGACGAAAAATATCGAGTACATTGCCTTCTACCAACTGCTGCTTGCTGCCAACATTAAGCACAACAACCGACATCGGGCCAAATTCTCTGTGCTGATTGCTACTGGCAATTATCTCCCCCTCAACACCTTGGCTTGGCTTGCTCATTTTAAAGTTGGCCTTGTGGTCTTGCCCCTGAGATAATGGCATTACAAAATCTCCAGCTTTAATTTCTCGCTTTACCGTTTCAACTTTAACCGTACTAGGCACCCCATCAGCGATATCGCCCGGCTCAAGTGCGCGAGCAGTGCCCACCAGCATGGTTTCATATGCTAAAGTCCGCAAGCCATCTTTATAAGGCTTGCCTTGACGATAAATACCATAGTTACCACCACGTTTTAGGTCGCCCTTCACATACAAAAGATGTCCTGTCACACTCATTTTAAAGTTTTTGTTAGAGCCCAAAATGATTGGAAAGACAGCAATATCTCCCTCATCAAGTGCCTGATCGTAGCTTAAATATGGCTCCAGCAATGACAGAGGCAGAGTTGGAATTGCCGATCCTTTTGCCTCGATGATACGCACACTCGGGGATAGTTTTCTTACCCCTTTATCAATTATTAATACCGGATTTCCGTGCTCATCTACCCCGAGAGATAAAATATCACCAGGATAAATGAGATGTGGATTATTAATTTGAGGGTTTTGTTGCCATAACTCTGGCCACTTCCATGGACTATTTAAATATAAACTCGAGATATCCCAAAGCGTATCCCCTTTTTTCACAACATATCGCTTGGGCGCATCAGGTTTAACCGTTAATGTATCGGCAATAGCAGGGAATACAGCAGCTGCTGCCAGTATTAAGGCTGCAAATTGAGATTTCATTCCGAATTCCTTGAGTTATTTTTAGATATTATCCACCAAAACCTGTTAAAGGGGAACGTGAATGGCTAAAATAAGAGCATACATTACCCCATTTATAACGACTGTAAAAGGTATCCATGGCAAAGTTAGAAGTGCTTAAATTTCCAGATGAGCGTTTGCGTACAGTTGCAAAGCCCGTTGAAGAAGTAAATGATGAAATCCGTCAAATCGTCAAAGACATGTTAGAGACCATGTATGATGAAAATGGTGTTGGTTTAGCAGCAACACAAGTTGATATTCATCAACGTATTGTGGTTATCGATGTTTCAGAAGAGCGCAACGAGCCGTACGTATTAATAAACCCTGAAATTGTCGCATCTGAAGGGAACATGGTATGCGAAGAGGGGTGTCTGTCTGTTCCTTATTCATATGCAAAAGTTGATCGTGCTGAAAAAGTCACCGTCAAAGCACTTAATGAGCACGGTGAGGAATATCAGTTTGACGCACAAGAGCTGCTTTCTAATTGTGTGCAACATGAATTAGACCACCTTGTAGGCAAACTTTTTATTGATTACTTGTCGCCACTTAAGCGTCAGCGCATTAAAAAGAAAATAGAAAAAGAAGCCCGCCTTGCGGCAAAAGCATAATCATTCAAATATTAATTGGACAATTTATTCGTGAATAACCCTTTGCGTATAGTATTTGCGGGCACGCCAGATTTTGCTGCACGCCACCTTCAAGCATTGCTCGACTCTCATCACGAAGTCGTTGCAGTTTACAGCACACCAGACAAACCAGCGGGTCGCGGGAAAAAACTTAAAGCTAGTGAAGTCAAAACACTCGCTTTAGAACATGATCTGCCAGTTATTCAGCCTGCGTCACTCAAAAATGAGGAAGCTGCAGCACAATTGGCTGCGCTAAACGCGGATGTCATGGTTGTTGTCGCCTATGGTCTCTTGTTACCAAAAAACATTCTTGAAACACCTAAGTTAGGTTGTCTCAATGTGCATGGTTCCATTTTGCCTAGATGGCGAGGCGCCGCTCCTATTCAACGCGCAATTTGGGCCGGTGATAAAGAAACCGGTGTGACCATCATGCAAATGGATGCAGGGTTAGACACAGGAGATATGTTGCATATCGCCACATGTCCAATCGACGTAAATGAAACCAGTGCCAGCTTGTATGCAAAACTAGCGGAATTAGGCCCTTCAGCATTAGTTGAAACCCTAGATAATTTGGCAGCCGGAAAAGTAACACCTGAGGTGCAGGACGACGCACTGTCAAATTACGCACAAAAGCTTTCAAAACAAGAAGCTGATATCGACTGGGATATGGACGCGATACAAATTGAGCGAAACATTCGCGCGTTTAACCCCTGGCCTATGTGTTTTACACAAATGCAGTCTCAAACGGTAAAGGTCTGGCAGGCCAATGTCGTCGATATGCAAGGTGAAACAGGCACAGTATTACGTGCAGATAAACAAGGTATTGTTATTGCGTGTGGTACCCATGCTTTGCAAATAACCCAGCTGCAACCGCAGGGGAAAAAACCAATGTCTGCACAAGACTTTTTAAATGGTCGTGCTGACTGGGTAACTCCCGGTAACAAGGTGGGTGCATAATGGCGAATGTACGTGCATTAGCGGCACAAACGCTATTCCAAGTAGTTGATAAAGGTAACTCGCTCAGTACACAACTTCCTTACGCTAGCCAAAAGCTACCACTCAAGGACCGCGCGTTACTGCAGCAAATATGTTATGGCGTACTGCGCTATTTACCTAGCCTTGAAAACTACTGCCAGCAATTACTAGAGCAACCTTTGCGCGGTAAGCGCCGGGTCTTTCAGTTTTTGCTATACGTGGGAATTTATCAGCTTCAGCATATGCGTGTTCCTGCACATGCTGCAGTTGCAGAAACGGTGAACGCGCTTAAACCTTTGGGTGCGCCCGGCATGAAAGGCCTAGTCAATGCTGTGCTGCGTAACTTTCAACGCCAGCAAGCAACCTTAGAACAAAGTGCCAATGACATCTTAGTATGTCAGTATAATCACCCTAGTTGGTTCATTAAAAAGCTACAAGCCGCTTATCCGGACTCTTGGGCTGAGATCCTGGAAGCTAACCAAAAGCAAGCACCAATGTGGCTGCGAGTCAATCAGCGCCACGATCATACTCAAGCATATTCTGCACGCCTTGATCAGGCTGAAATCGACCATATCCTTTGCAATGAATACGAAGATGGCATTTTACTAACGCACCCGGTCGATGTCACAAAGCTACCTGATTTTGCGCATGGCGCATGCTCCGTTCAAGATGCAGCAGCGCAAATGGCAGCGCGATTATTAGCACCGCAAGATGGCGATAACATTCTCGATGCCTGCGCAGCACCAGGTGGTAAAACTTGCCACATTTTAGAGCTCGCGGATGCCAATGTAACCGCTTTAGATGCCGATGAAAAACGTTTGGAGCGTGTCGCAGACAACCTCAATAGGCTCTCTTTGGAAGCAGACTGTGTGCACGGCCTCGCTGACGAACCTAACAACTGGTGGCAAGGCGAATTATTTGATCGTATCCTCTTGGATGTGCCTTGCTCTGCTACTGGCGTGATCCGTCGTCATCCTGATATAAAGTGGCTCCGACGTGCGACTGATATCGATGAATTGGCAGCCTTACAGGCAAAAATACTCGATGAAATTTGGCCACTGCTTAAACCGGGAGGGACCTTAGTGTATGCCACTTGTTCAGTACTTCCGCAAGAAAACCACCAGCAGATCAGCGCTTTCTTAAGTCGTACTGGTGATGCGCAACATATTGCACTGCACCCTGAAGATAAGATTGAACAACCCGGCTTACAATTATTGCCAGGTACCACGGATGGCTTCTATTACGCCAAGATACAAAAACAATAATCGCTGTAAGTTTGAGCTATGAAAATCATTATTTTAGGCGCAGGGCAAGTCGGCGGCACCCTCGCAGAAAACTTAGTCGGTGAACAAAACGAAATCACCGTTGTCGATATCGATGGCGAACGCCTTCGAGAGTTACAAGACAAGTATGATTTGCAAGGTGTCAATGGACACAGTGCCCACCCTGAAGTGCTCAGGCAGGCAGGTGCCGAAGATGCTGATATGATCATTGCCGTAACCAGTTCAGATGAAGTGAACATGGTTGCCTGCCAAGTCGCCTATAGTATTTTCAATACGCCCACAAAAATTGCTCGGATCCGTTCCGAGCAATACTTGGACTATCGCGAAAAATTGTTTCATAACGACGATTTACCTGTAGATCATTATATTGCTCCTGAGCAACTGGTGACCAAGTATATTCGTCGCCTAATTGATTATCCTGGCGCATTACAAGTACTGCAATTTGCCGATGGCATGCTCTCTTTAGTGGCCGTGAAAGCCTATTACGGCGGCCTACTCGTTGGCTATGCGCTCTCAGCTTTGAAAGAGCATATTCCCAACGTAGATACTCGCGTGGCGGCAATTTACCGTCAGGGTAAAGCTATCAAGCCCCTAGGTACCACAGTTATTGAAGCAGATGATGAAGTGTTTTTTATCGCCGCAACAAAGCACATTCGCGCCGTAATGAATGAACTGCAAAAACTTGAGCAGTCATACAAAAAAATTATGATCGCCGGCGGTGGTAATATCGGTGCAGGTTTGGCTCGATCACTAGAGAAAAACCATAGTGTTAAACTCATTGAACGCAATCACAGCCGTGCATCTCAACTTTCTGAGATGCTCGACAATACAGTCGTTTTCTGTGGTGATGCCTCTGATCAAGAGCTACTTTCTGAGGAACATATTGAGCAAGTAGATGTCTTTATCGCCGTCACTAACGACGATGAAGCTAATATTATGGCAGCTATGCTCGCAAAGCGCATGGGAGCACAAAAAACCATGGTGCTTATCCAGCGAAGTGCGTATGTTGACCTCGTCCAAGGGGGCGAAATAGACATTGCCATTTCGCCGCAGCAAGCCACTATTTCAGCACTGCTGACACATGTGCGTCGCGGCGACATTGTCAATGTTTACTCTCTTCGTAAGGGCGCGGCGGAGGCCATTGAAGCTGTTGCACATGGCGACGAAAATACGTCCAAAGTCGTGGGGCGGGCGATCCGAGATATTAAATTGCCCCATGGTACAACCATAGGTGCCATTGTCCGAGACTCAGAGGTATTGATCGCGCACGACCACACTGTTATTGAATCTGGCGACCATGTGATCATGTTCTTGATTGATAAAAAGCAAATTGGCGTTGTAGAAAAGCTCTTCCAAGTCAGTGCACTATTTGTTTAATTGGTGCTTTATGGCATTCCCGGTTATGCTCCGTAATGCCATCACCCTCTGTCTATTATTCATGACCCAGTGCTGAGATATCAATCAAATAGTCTTTTAGTATCGCTTGCACTTTTTCATCCTGACTTTCTAGGTGGATACCCAGTGATACCGTGTCTTCATTACTTTCTTTGACACGGCAAACTTTACCAGTCAACGTCGATTTTTGTGCACCTTTTCCTTCGATTAAAATTTCACAAGTCAGCTCTTTTAAATCATCCGGCAAATGCGTTTTTTGTACATCAAACATCAACCCAGCCAATGAGATATCTTTGATCACACCCACCTCACTTTTTCCCTCAACACTGAGTACCGCAGGGATCAAAGTCGGAATGCGAGTTTGTGCTCTCAACTTATAAGTTTGAACCTCATTAGGATAAAAAAGATAGATGAGTCGAGCTGGGTGAGTCGTCACCGCCTTTATAGTCTCCTTAAAAGCGATGATTTGCCCCTCACCTTCTTCAGGCAAAGCACGGACAATCACTTCAGTGCCTTCTTTAACGTAGTCCAAAGCAGCACCTAAGCGTTGATGGCTAGGTTGATTTAGAATGATAAACTGATTTTCAAGTGCACCTACAAACTCGGTTTTTATCCGTTTGCGATTTGCTGGCAATACAATCTCCATATCTACAATACTGCCCGCTCGCATCTGTAATACCTGCAAACGATTCTCTGCCAGCTCATTTATAGTCATGCCAAATACCTCTAACGCTTCCATTGTTTATTTTAGCAGTATGACGCCAAATTATGACGCCATCGCACAATTACTATGAATTATCGTCTCCACAATCAAAAACTTTAACTTTCTCGTATGGTTTCACACTAGATAATGGGTTTGCACTGGCGCAGTCAGACTTTTGGGCGGGGCATAACTTTACAGAGGGTTAAACAATATTGTTTTACCAAGGCACTTCTCGCCTTGGTAAAACAAAAGGCAAATGGTCCGTCTAACCACGCCAGAACGTTGGTGTAAATAGCACCAGTAGAGTAAATATTTCTAAACGACCAAACACCATGGCTAGAGTTAATATCCATTTAGCTGTGTCAGTTATATCTCCATAGTGAGCCGCTACATCACCCAACCCGGGGCCAAGGTTGTTTAGACACGCTGCTGTCGCAGAGAACGCTGTAATGTTATCAAGTCCTGTACCTAGGAGTGCTATCATAATGATCACAAATACCAAAGCATAAGCTGAGAAAAACCCCCATACAGCTTCAACGACTTTATCAGGTAACGCTTTTCTGCCTAACTTTATTGAATAAATCGCTCTGGGGTGTACCAATCGGTTTAGCTCCCGGATCCCTTGTAGATAAAGTAAGAATACGCGAACTACTTTCATTCCCCCACCAGTTGACCCTGCGCATCCCCCAATAAAACTCGAGAAAATCAATAAAATTGGTAAAAACAATGGCCAAGCGGAAAAGCTATCCGTCGCAAATCCAGCTGTGGTACTAATTGATACCGCCTGAAATAGCGCATGATCTAAGGTTTCATCACCATCACTATAGACTTGGTTAGATGACAACACAGCAAAACAGATCACCACCAGCGCAAGTTGAATAAACAAAAAGACTTTGAATTC
The DNA here is from genome assembly GCF_030135505.1 of Pseudoalteromonas obscura. Lineage (NCBI taxonomy): Bacteria > Pseudomonadati > Pseudomonadota > Gammaproteobacteria > Alteromonadales > Pseudoalteromonadaceae > Pseudoalteromonas > Pseudoalteromonas obscura. Next base: position 223,376 of record NZ_JASJUT010000012.1, on the reverse strand, counting down.
AGGATCGCGTAAATAAGCACGGACACTTCGGCTAGCAACTGCGGCGTAGTGAAGGGAAAAGTTAATGGCCGCAATCAACAAAAATACGACGCAAATAAAGTTTATCATCGGGCTGTCAAAGTGACCGATTGAAGCGTCATAAGTCGAAAAGCCACCGATGGCAATGGTCGCAAACGCATGGCAAATCGCGTCAAACCACCCCATGCCTGCAACCTTATACGCCAGCGTACATGCTGCTGTTAACGCCACATAAATATACCAGAGGTGTTTTGCCGTATCGGCAATACGCGGCGTCATTTTTGAGTCTTTGACTGGGCCCGGTGTTTCGGCTCTATAGAGCTGCATACCACCGACACCAAGCATAGGCAGCACTGCAACCGCAAGTACAATGATCCCCATACCGCCAAGCCATTGCAATTGCTGACGATAAAACAGCACCGACTTGGGTAAGTATTCAATCCCGGTCAAAACGGTTGCACCTGTCGTTGTCAGCCCTGAAAAGGCTTCAAAAACAGCATCGGCAAAGGATAAATTAGGTTCATCGAGGAAAATCAGGGGTACAGAGGCAAACGAGCCCAGTACTAACCAGAATAAAACCACGATTAAAAAACCCTCTCGGGCTTTGAGCTCTCCGCGCTCTTTACGGTTTGGGTAATAGGCCATTAAGCCAATTAGCACGCTAAAGATAAAGGCCAAAACAAATGGTACACCTCCACCATCTTTATAAATCAAAGAGACCAGTGCCGGTGGTACCATAGTCAAGCTAAACAGTGCGACTAATTGACCGAGTATTTTTATGATGGTACGAAATTGCATAACGCAGATCGCTTGTTGTTATGATTAGATCTGATTGTCTAATACACTTAGGCGTTAGTAAACCTCATAACCCTACAAAGCAATTACTTTTGTATCTTCATTGCCACACTGCCATGAGTAAGGTCGAAAATAGATTGTATTGCCGCTTTAGCTTCACGTGCGTCAATCTCAATTCTCCAACCAATGTTTGCTGTGAACTGATGTTGAATACTCAATATCTGATAGTGGCTGGCCAAGTGTTGTTCTATCACACCTTGCAATGCATAGTCAGAGTTTCCTACTAATAACGCAGCAGGTACTTTCAAAGCTGTAGGCAATACACTTAGAGCATTATTAAGTGTACCGCCATAAGCGCGAACCAGCCCACCTGTACCAAGTTTGATACCGCCGAAGTAACGTGTTGTCACCGCAGTAATTTCACCGATGCCAGAACCCATCAATACATTCAACATAGGTTTGCCAGCAGTACCATTTGGCTCACCATCATCAGAGAAACCCAATACATGACTCCCCCCTGGTGCACCAGCCACGTGTGCCCAACAATTGTGGCGCGCATCAGGGTATGCTTCATTAATACTGCGAATAAACGCCTTGGCGGCTTCAACAGTAGGCGTATGTGCGACATGTACCAAAAAAGTACTTTTTTTAATCTCTTCGTGATGAGAGATGGTTTCAGTGGGGATTTTATATTCAGACATAAATTATTTTCTAACAAAAAGGAGCCTCACGACTCCTCTTGATAAAACAGCTTGAGTGGCCATTCACTCGCAAAAAGACAAACTCTGATGATTAATCTAAGTTCAATGCTCGTGTCATATTTTCTAAACGGTCTTGGTGAACAATGATGTTATCTTCAATACGGATCCCACCATATGGTTTGAATTCCTCAACCTTGTCCCAATTTACATGCTGAGCATGCTCGCTCTTCGCTAAATCACCAAGTAAAGAGTCTATAAAGTATAAACCAGGCTCAATAGTAAACACTTGGCCCGCTTCAATACGTCTTGTACAACGCAAGAATGGATGACCTTCAGGTGGCGCTTGATGTGTGCCTTGTTCATCAGCCATAAACCCACCCATATCATGCACTTGTAATCCAATATGATGCCCTAATCCATGTGGGAAGAAAGTCGAAGAAATCCCCTTCTCCACGATGTGTTCAGCACTTAGATTAACCACTTTAAAGTCTGCCAAGATCTGCGCCATGCGCAGGTGGCAATCAATATGTAGATCACCGTACAATTTACCAGGTTCAAGTGCATTGCCCAGCGCTATCTGATGTTGATTGAGGGCATCGACCATTTCAGCAAATTGACCCTGTTTTGCAAAGTCATATGTTCGCGTAATATCTGATGCATAGCCGTTAAAGTTTGCACCAGCATCAATCAGGAATGATAGATGCTCACTCGGCGTCTGGCGTTCAAAATGGGTGTAGTGCAAAATCGCACAATGTTTATTCAGCGCAACAATATTACCGTAAGGAGTGTCATTTTCCATGTGTGATGTTGCATTCAGATAAGCTTGCTGAATAGAAAACTCAGAGCCGCCCGCATAAAACTCATCTCTTGCCGCCATGTGACCAAGTACAGCAATTCGATTTGCTTCACGTAAACACGTCATTTCATATTGGGTTTTGTATGCTCGATGATAGTGCAAATAGTTCAGTATCGACTCTGGATTCATTTGGCCAAAGCCCAATGCTTGCGCAACTTCTAAATACTCACCAATATAAGCAAACTTTTCTTTATCGTAAGGGAGTAATTTTTCGACCTGCTCCGGGTGCACTAATAGCGTAATATCAAAATAGTCGGCCCAAAAGTCATTTGGCTCATCCGGTACTTTGTGCCAAAAATCCACTGGGCGGTAGAAGATCAATTTTGGTTTATCTGTGCCATTGACCACCAGCCAACAGTGCGGGTTATCGATGACCGGTAACCAGGCTTTAAATTGTGGGTTAACCTTGAATGGATAATACATGTCGTCCAAAAACTGACGTTTAGCTTGGCCTGAATGAATGACAAGACCATCTAAGCCCTCACGTTCAACGATGGTTTTTGTGCGCGCCTGAAGCGTGGTGATATGCTCTGCATACAAGTTTGCTAATGTGTCCACGGTGTACCCATATTTATTCAAATTATTTATAACTGAGTCTAACATAGCACCGTCGCAAAAACGATGCCATGTCAACCCTTTGAAGCGACGCCTTTAACCGTCAAGTTTAACGTTTGCCGCCTATATTCATATCCAAGATCCCTGCCAATACGTTCCCATCTCGCCCTAATTTAGTGTGATACACCTGACGATATGCCATGACATTTTTGACATAATCTCGAGTTTCACGATAAGGGATCAGTTCGATCCATAGCTCTGCTGGCATCGCTTCACTGGGGATCCAGCGCTTTACGCGGTGATAACCCGCATTGTATGACGCTGTTGCCAATATCTCATTCCCCTTAGTTTTACGCTTAAGATACTCTAGATAGTCAGTACCAAGGCGAATATTCGTCGCGGGCTTCATCAGTTGTTTTTTAGTCACACGCTTTTTCGCTACATATCGCGCAGTACTCGGTAAAAGCTGCATCAATCCGTAGGCATCAGCCGAAGATCTCGCATCCGGAGCGAAGCTACTCTCGCGACGGGCAACTGCATAGCTCCATGCTAAATCGACACGGTTTCTTTCACTGTAACGTTCGAATAGGTTATCAAACGCCATAGGAAAGCGTAGGTCGACATAATTCCATGCCTTGATCTGTGCCAAGGTATAGATAGTGCTATCATACCAATCTAATTCAGCGGCCAGCATTGATGCAGCAAGCTTTTCCTCTGTACTGGATGTATTGGTTAGATAATTCCATTCTCTGCGCGCTTGTGTAAAACGCTCCAGCTCATACAAGGCTTTCGCTCGTTTAAAACCTGGGGCCTGCGACACATTCGCCAAGGTTTGTTCATTGACATCAAGAGATTGAGTGTTCATTGAAGGAGGCAAATCTAATCGTGCAGCGGCTAAAAAGCCATAGTAATCTCGTTTAGTAGCTAATGCCTGCCACAACGCGGTTGCTTTAGCATTATCACCACGTTTGAAATAGCTATAGCCGAGCCAATAGGTTTGCCCGTTACTCAAATTATCCATGCCAGTAAACAGCGCCGCTATACCTGCCCAATCTTGCTCTTTTAACATGTTACTCATTAACCACTGGCGTAACTTAACATCTTGCTGCTCAGTGGGTACTTTATTGAGCCAAAATCGGGCTTCTTCATGGCCCTTTGACGCCAACGCCAGAGCAAATCGATATGCGACGCTATCTTTTTGTGCCTGGCTGAACTCAAACATCCCCTGTAACTTATCCCACGCGCGCAGCGCCAACTTAGGGTCGCGCCAGATCAGTCGGCGCACACCATATACCGCTATCTCACTTTCCTTTTGATTGCGATGTTTATAACGGTATAACCCCGCTGACGCACTGGGGTCTCTGCGTACAGCCACGTATAGATCGGCGAGATATGCCTCTCGCCTTGGCAATAAGGTTTTGAGATATTTAATCAGTGACGTCTGCCCTCCTTGCGCCGCCTTGGTAATGCGTTCCCAAATTAGCGCTTGGTCACGATAACCAGCTTTTTGCCACTGGGAGAAAAGCCTGTCGCACGCTTTTGGTTGAGACTTTCCTACCACCCACAATGGCGCTACCTGATCTAAAATCGCTTTTTTGGGCGCCCCCAGATCCAGTTGAAATTGCAAGTAAGTACATTTTAGCTCTGCATTACTGGTGTCTTGATAATGTTCAATAAATAGTGCTTTTTTACCGCGACGCTTTAAATAGTTAAGCCAGCTTTTTCGAAGTGGCCAATCTAGCGGAGTATGATCATAAACAGATAAAAAGCGTGAAATTTCTTCTTGATACTTTAGTTTTGGATGACGTTTATAAAATGTCATCTCAACATAGGGTTTCAAAGGGTGCTCGAGTTCATCGAGTGTCTGTTTGAATTTTTTATAGTTTCCTGACCAAGCAACACGTTCTGCTTGAATAAAATCTTGATGGGGTTTTTGCGCGTACCCTTGGGCACTTAACAAAGTGAAAAAAGCGCACATACCCGTACTAATAAACCGAGAGATCCGTAATTTCATGGCGACCTATGCTTTACATAAATGCGTTGTATATCTAGACCCAGCATATTTTTAATATCATGACTTAAATACAATAAACTGAGTTCATTCCTTAACTTTACTGCTTTATAGCAGAGAGAAGCAGAGCGCTAGCTCTGCTCAAATCAAGTTATGCATGATTGAAGGTTTAAATAAACTGAATGCGCAAACCTTAAAACACCTTAGCCCAATCTATGCACTTAGCCACCTTAACATCCCAATTTATGCTTTACAGTAAATCTGCGGTAAATTTTTCATTGCAATTTTCAAATAAAGACGCCACACTGGATGAAATGACAACTCATCGTACCAGTGTCACGGAGAACAAGTATGTTAATCAAGAGCGAGTCCTTTGTCGTTGATTTTTGCAAAGGCAACATCGCTGAGTTTAAGTTTTGTCTACCCGGTTCGGTCAACAAACTATCTCAGCAAACCCTACAAGATTGTGCTAAAGCACTAGCTGAACTCAGCACACGTGATGATGTAAAAGGCCTAATTTTTACCAGTGATAAAGACCACTTTATTGTTGGTGCTGATATCTATGAATTTTTACCTACTTTTAATCGTCCAGAGCAAGAGCTCGTCACTTGGATCAAAGAAGCAACCGATGTCTTCGATGCAATTGAAGACTTACCATTTCCGACCTTATCAGCCATAAACGGCTTAGCACTTGGCGGTGGTTGTGAGTGGGTACTTGCTACTGATTACCGTATCGCAACGCCGAATGCTAAAATTGGCTTGCCAGAAGTTAAGCTTGGGATCATGCCGGGCTTTGGTGGCACAGTGAGATTGCCGCGAATTATCGGTGCAGATAACGCCATGACTTGGATTTCAACAGGTCAAGAAAACCGCGCGCCAGATGCCTTCAAAGTGGGCGCATTAGATGCTGTAGTCGAAGCTGATAAGCTCCTAGATGCCGCCGTTAAAACATTACAACAGGCCATTGATGGCAAGTTAAATTGGCAAGCTAAGCGCCAGCTTAAACTTGAACCTCTGAAAATGAATCGCGTTGAACAAGGTATGAGCTTTGCGATGGCAGAAGGCATGGTTATGGCTAAAACCAAAGGTCATTACCCTGCGCCTGTGATGGCGGTTAAAACCATCAAAGCGGCAGCCAATCATACCCGAGTCGAGGCAATGGCAATTGAAAACGCAAACTTTGCTAAATTAGCTAAAACTCAAGAAGCTGCTGCGCAAACCGGTATCTTCTTGGCCGATCAGTACATTAAAGGTGTTGCAAAAAAACAAGCAAAAGCCAGCCAACTTGATATTCAACAAGCCGCGGTATTAGGCGCGGGAATAATGGGAGGCGGTATCGCCTACCAATCTGCGTACAAAGGTACGCCGATTGTCATGAAAGACATTGAACAAGGTGCGCTTGATTTAGGCATGGGTGAAGCCGCAAGTTTATTGGGTAAAAAAGTAAAGCGCGGTCATATGAAAACAGAAAAGATGGTCGCCACGCTTGGAAAAATTAAACCCACTTTAAACGAGCGTGATTTAGAAAACTCGGACATCGTTGTTGAAGCAGTTGTCGAAAACCCACAAATTAAAAAAACCGTACTGGCAGAGTTAGAGAAACAGCTACCCAAAGGCACAATACTGACTTCAAATACGTCTACTATCCGCATTGACGAATTAGCAACAGCACTTGAAAACCCTGAGCACTTCTGCGGTATGCACTTCTTTAATCCAGTGCCAAAGATGCCTCTGGTTGAAATTATCCGTGGTGAAAAAACCTCCGATGACACGGTTGCTGCAGTTGTGGACTACGCATTGAAACTTGGTAAATCACCAATTGTTGTCAATGACTGCCCAGGATTTTTTGTAAACCGGGTGCTATTCCCTTACTTTGCAGGCTTTAACAAGTTAGTCGTCGAAGGTGCTGATTTCAGTCAAATCGATAAAGTCATGGAAAATGTGTTTGGTTGGCCAATGGGTCCAGCTTACCTACTCGATGTTGTCGGTATAGATACTGCAAACCACTGTACAGGTGTCATGGCTGATGGCTTCCCCACACGCATGACACGCCAAGATAAAGATCCTGTTGCCCTACTAGCCAATGCCAAGCGCTTTGGTCAAAAGAATCAAAAAGGCTTTTATCAATACGCTCCTGACAGAAAAGGCCGCCTGAAGAAAAGCAAAGACCCTGAAGCTCTTGCATTATTAACGCAAATTTGTGACGACACTCAACCGTTTGACAAGCAAACAATCATTGAACGCTGCATGATTCCAATGATTAATGAAGTACTGTTGTGTTTGCAAGAAGGCATTATTGCCTCACCACAAGAAGCTGATATGGCGTTAATTTATGGTATTGGTTTCCCTCCATTTAGAGGCGGTGTATTCCGCTACTTAGACCAAGTGGGATTAAGTGAATTTGTTGCCATGGCAGACAAATATGCCAACCTAGGTGAAATCTATCAGGTTTCTGAGCAAACGCGCAAATGGGCGGCAGAAGGCAAAGTGTTCTATCAAGTGGAGGGCCAGTAACATGGAACATGCAGTTATCGTAGATTGTATTCGCACCCCAATGGGTCGCTCCAAAGGTGGTGTATTTAAACATCGTCGTGCTGAAGACCTAAGTGCACACCTTATGAAAGGTTTACTTGATCGCAACCCGCAAGTTGCGCCGGACTCCATTGATGACATTTATTGGGGCTGTGTTCAGCAAACACTAGAGCAAGGTTTTAATGTTGCTCGTAACGCTGCGCTTCTCGCTGGTATTCCTCACTCAGTACCAGCTGTTACCGTAAACAGACTATGTGGCTCATCAATGCAAGCACTGCACGATGCTGCCCGCGCAATTATGACAGGTGCCGGTGACACATATCTTATCGGTGGTGTCGAGCATATGGGCCATGTCCCCATGACACATGGCGTAGACTTTCATCCTGGCCTTTCAACCTCTGTTGCCCAAGCTGCAGGTGTTATGGGTCTGACAGCTGAATATCTTGCAACGCTTCACGGCATTAATCGAGAGCAACAAGATGCATTTGCTGTGCGTTCACATCAACGTGCACACGCGGCAAGTGTTGAAGGTCGTTTTGCAAAAGAAATTCTACCGACCGAAGGACATGACGAAAATGGCGTTCCTGTATTGGTAGAACATGACGAGGTGATCCGCCCAGAAACTAGCCTTGAAGGTTTAAGCCAATTACGTCCGGTATTTAATCCAGCCAGTGGCACAGTGACAGCAGGTACATCTTCGGCGCTGTCGGATGGCGCATCGGCAATGTTAGTCATGAGCGAAAGCAAAGCCAAAGCGCTTGGTTTGACTATTCGCGCTCGAGTTAAATCAATGGCAGTTGCTGGTTGTGACCCTTCAATTATGGGTTATGGTCCAGTACCAGCCAGTCAAAAAGCCTTGAAGCAAGCAGGCATCCGTGTCGAAGATTTGGATGTGATTGAACTCAATGAAGCATTTGCAGCCCAATCGCTACCTGTCATGAAAGACCTTGGTCTACTCGACGTCGCAGACGAAAAAGTGAACCTAAACGGAGGGGCCATTGCACTGGGCCACCCGCTTGGTTGTTCGGGCTCGCGGATAAGCACATCACTCATTCATATCATGGAAGAGAAAGATGCCAAGTATGGCTTGGCTACGATGTGTATAGGTTTAGGGCAAGGTATTGCGACAGTATTTGAGCGCGTGAGCTAACACGCTTGTTGTTGTCATAGCCAATTTCAACTTGGTGACCAAGGCAAAGTCATGAACAGTGGCTTTGCCTTTTATTATCTATCCTACGTCAAAGAATCCGCAACATTTTAACTTAACCCCTTTAAATCGGCGTGTGTACCACGTTAGAATAGATGCTTTGATATTGGCCAGAGGCGCTTTATGAATTTTGATAATACAGATCATACCTTAGATGCCGTCGGGCTGCGCTGTCCTGAACCAGTTATGATGATCAGAGGTATGGTTAGAAAGATGAATCATGGCGAAACGTTATTGATATTGGCAGACGACCCATCAACTACTCGGGATATACCCAGCTTTTGCGAGTTTATGGATCATACCTTAGTCGCGAAAGAGGTAGATTCATCACCTTATCGATACCTGTTAAAAAAGGGCAAGTAGCTTTGCATTGAAGCTGAATTCACTGCGTTCCTATCATAAAACTTTATTACAGCCCTTTCTCTCATTTATCTTTTATACACCTTGATATTCTTGATGTTTTTATGTCAAATTAGACAAGTGAGATGCTTTAATAAGCACTCGCATACAAAACAAAAGATAATAATAAATAAGGATAGCGACCATGAAAAAACTTTCTTTTACTAAGAAAAAACTTATCAAGCTAACTGGAAATACACTTAACCAACAGGCAACACAGCATATTTATGGCGGTGGCAACGATGGTGAAAACAGCATCAACTCTTGGTGCAGTGGGCCAAACTTAAAGAAAGAAAATTAAACAGAGAGGGAGGTAGCAAGTTTATACCTTGCTATTTCCCATTTAGGTCATAATATAAGGTGCTTTTTACCGCAGACTTCGAGTGTTCTTTTCCCCTTTTTATTGGGTAGAAGATTGAAGTAGTGAGCCTGCTAGTTTAGGCTTACCCACCAGCAATCATCCATCAAATATACAACCAAAGTTATATCTTTGATTCGACTTTTCACCTAGTTTTAATTCCTGCACTTTTCCTAGACTCATAAATGGTACTCTCACGCAATAAATACCATAGTCTCGAGGTTTGGTAATTCATAGACAGGATGGATGTATTAAAATAAAAAAGCCACTTATTCACTAATCAATTTTGAAGTACTGAAATATCTGCAGTATTTAAAAACAGGCGGCTTAGCTAACTTAACAGCCTAACCACCTTCATTACCATGACATTGTCAAAGTAGTTATTACCACTTCTCGTAAATTAAACAATAGGCACTCATATACCCCATAGCCGAGCCTATCGGGCACACAATTACCACCTTTTCATCACCCTGCCGCGAGCACTAACGACTTGGAGAGAAACACAAATTAAACAAAGAAGTAATAAAAAACATACAATGAACTATTTCATGGAGTAATAAGGTAGTTTACAAAATAGGTAAACCATAAAGTAAAAGGAAATATAGTATGAAATTAAAACTCAAAACAAAAAAAATTAAAAACCTAGATCTTCAAGCAATTAAACCAGCACAAACAAATGCCATTGCAGGCGGTAATGATAAGTTTGGAAACTCTTTAAACGTATGCGCATCTCGTGATTACCCTTGCAAGCCTGAATAACAGTCACTCATTTTGCGGCAAGTAAATACTTGCCATTTTAACCTAAAGCCCTTTCATATCCAGTAGCCTCAAGTCACATTACTCGGTGCAAGCCTTTGCTGCTATACATTTGACGAGTATAGATAATCATAGATTGATACTAATCCCTCTGAATTAATACCATTGGTTTTTTAGGCTCTCGATAATCAAATGTGATGCGAAACCAACCTTTTTTATCGGGGATAAAACTAAAGTAGTTGTAGATGGTGTGACAATCAGCAGCCTGTGGTTGACCGAGCTTTAAAACACTATGGAATCGATATCCACAATTGTACCCTTGACTCCATGACCCATCGGCAATTTTAAATTCATGCACCTTGCCTGGACTCATAAATCGTGCACGTACTGAATAAGTTCCATCGCCTTGAGGCTGAAGCTGGTAAATTTCTTCAGCATCCCAAAGACTAAAATCACCACGTAAATACATTGGTCGATCTATTACTTTTGCAACGGGCGCTGAAATTTGTGTGCTTGATTGCCCACTTATTTGTGGTGAAGTGCACCCGACTAAACCCAGTGCAACTAAGATTGATAACGCTATCGTTTTTTGCAATTTTCTCACCTATCATCCTAAATAAAAAAGCCAGCATGCTTGCTGGCTTAATATGTTTAGTCAATACACTTAGTTTTGTAATACTGAAATATCTGCAGTATTTAAAAACAGTCGGCTTAGCTGGCTTAACAGTGCAAGGCGGTTATTCTTAACAGCCTCATCATCAGCCATAACCATGACATTATCAAAGAAGTTATCTACCGCTTCGCGCAAACTCGCCAAACGTGTTAATGCATGCTGGTAATCACCTTGTGCATAGACAGGTGCAAGTTCTTCAGTCAAAGCAGCAACCTGCTCTGATAGTTGCTTTTCAGCTTCTTCGACAAGTAACTCTGTTGAGACAGCAGCGTCACTCGTGACGTTATTTTTCGCCAAAATATTGTTCACACGCTTATTGGCAGCGGCAAGTGCCTCTGCCTCATCGAGTGTACGAAAGTGACTAACCGCTTTAACACGACGATCAAAATCTACTGGCTGAGCTGGACGACGGGCCAATACAGCTTGGATAACATCTACGCTGATCCCTTCATCTTGATACCAGGCACGGAATCGTCCCAACATGAATTCAAACACATCTTCGGCGACCTGATCATTCGTCAGCTTATCGCCAAATAGGCTTTGTGCTTTTGCCACGATATCTAAGATATCGAGTTGTAACTCTTTCTCCACCATTATACGCAGCGCACCGATGGCTGCACGGCGAAGTGCAAATGGATCTTTATCGCCCTTGGGAATTTGGCCAATTCCAAAAATCCCCACTAGGGTATCGAACTTATCTGCCAGCGCAACTGCAAAACTAATTGGGTTTGACGGTAATGAATCACCAGCAAAACGCGGCATGTATTGTTCATTTTGCGCAACCGCAACTTCTTCAGCCTCACCGTCAATACGCGCATAATGCATACCCATTACACCCTGTACATCGGTGAACTCCATGACCATTTCAGTCATTAAGTCTGTTTTACTCAGAAGGCCAGCGCGCTCTGCCAATGCTTTATCCGCACCAAGTTGCTCAGCGATATACCCTGCCAATGCAGCAATACGCTCAGATTTGTCTTTCAGTGTGCCCAGCTGTTTTTGGAATAAAACGCTGCCAAGCGACTCTAAACGACTCTCCAGAGTTTTCTTCTTATCTGTTTCAAAGAAGAACTGTGCATCTGCTAAACGTGGACGAACCACTTTTTCATTACCTGAGATAACCACACTTGGATCTTTGCTTTCAATGTTTGATACAAATAAGAACTTGTTGATCAGCTCGCCTTTGTCATTCAATAACGGAAAGTACTTCTGGTCATCTTTCATCGTATAGATGAGGGCTTCATCTGGTACAGACAAGAACGCTTCATCAAATGATGCGGTCAAGGTTACCGGCCATTCAACTAACGACGTTACTTCTTCAAGTAAGTCTTCATCCATTGCAACAACCGCACCAAGCTTTGCAGCTTCCGCTTCAATCTGAGCACGGATCTGTGCTTTACGCACATCATAATCAGCAATGACATATGCCTGCTTTAACGTGTCAAATATCTCATCGGCATGGGCTAATGTAATTCGCTCAGGGTGATGAAAGCGGTGGCCTTGCAACTCATTACTGATCTGTTTACCTAGTACTTCACCTTTAATGATTTCATTACCAAGTAATGCAGCAACTGTGTGAACAGGTCGAATAAACTGTGTTTTATTTGCTCCCCAGCGCATTGGCTTCGGGATAGGTAGCTTGGCGAGCGCTTTGCCAATCACGTCACTCAGTAATGCTGATGCTTGTTGACCTTTTACAGTCGCCTTGTGAAGTAACCACGCGCCTTTTTCTGTTTCAAGTTTGTCAGCTTCGTTAACCTCAATACCACAACCACGAGCCCAACCTTGTGCAGCCTTAGTTGGGTTACCATCGGCATCAAACGCGGCTTTAATCGCTGGACCACGCTTCTCTACAATTTTATCTTTTTGCTGTGTCTCAAGTTGCTTTACTTGGATACCTAAACGACGAGGAGATGCATACCAACTCACACCTTGGTGACCCAGCTCTAGTGCATCTATCTCTGCAGCTGCGTTTTCAGCGAATGCTTCTGCTAGCTTGCGCAATGCTTTTGGTGGTAACTCTTCAGTACCAATTTCTACTAGTAAATTTTCAGTTGTCATGATCAGTCCTTACAAAGCGGGAAACCAAGTGCTTCACGAGCTTCAAAATATGATTGCGCGCATGCTTTAGATAACGCTCTTACACGCAATATATATCGTTGACGCTCTGTCACAGAAATTGCGTGACGGGCATCTAGTAAGTTAAATGCGTGAGAAGCTTTCATTACTTGCTCATATGCAGGTAATGGTAAGCCCGCTTCAATCAATTTTTGGCTTTCTTTTTCACACTGATCAAACTGCTTGAATAGCGCGTCTACATCTGCATATTCAAAGTTATAAGTTGATTGTTCGATTTCGTTTTGCATGAACACGTCACCATAAGTAACACGGCCCATAGGACCATCTGTCCACACAAGGTCATAAATGCTGTCGACACCTTGTATATACATGGCTAAACGCTCTAAACCATAAGTGATTTCACCTGTCACTGGCGAGCATTCGATACCACCAACTTGTTGGAAGTAAGTGAACTGTGTCACTTCCATACCATTTAACCACACTTCCCAACCTAGACCCCAAGCACCCAGTGTTGGTGATTCCCAGTTGTCTTCAACAAAGCGCACTTCGTGGGTCAAAGTATCGATACCCAATGCTTCTAATGAACCAAGATAAAGCTCTTGGATGTTATCCGGTGATGGCTTCAGTACAACTTGGAATTGATAGTAGTGTTGAAGACGATTCGGGTTTTCACCATAGCGACCGTCGGTTGGGCGACGACATGGTTGAACATACGCGCTCGACATTGGTTCTGGGCCAATTGATTTCAGGAAAGTCATCGGGTGGAATGTGCCCGCACCAACTTCCATATCCAGTGGTTGTGCAATTACACAGCCTTGCTGTGCCCAATAGTCCTGTAAAGCCAGGATCAACCCTTGAAAGGTTTTGATGTCATATTTTTGCATAGTTGGCTTTTATATTTATTTGGTACATGGGACTCAAATCAGCGCTATGAGTACGGCGCAAGAATGAGTTTTAATGATTGAAAATTATGCTCAGTATACCGTGTGCAGTGCACAGAATTAAGCGTTAAAACGAAAAAAAGGAGGGTTTCCCCTCCTTTTTTATACATCGGCTTAGATTCAGTTTTAAACGTCTAGGTTTACTACTCTCAGCGCATTCTGTTCAATAAAGTCACGACGCGGCTCAACTTGATCACCCATTAAGGTTGCGAATAGTTGGTCAGCAGCAATCGCATCTTCGATGGTTACACGTAGCATACGACGTGCATCCGGATCCATGGTTGTTTCCCACAACTGATCTGGGTTCATCTCCCCAAGTCCTTTATAACGTTGTGTATACAAGCCTCGTTTTGACTCATTGATCAACCAGTCCAGTCCCTCTACAAAACTGCTAATTGGTTGTGTCTTCTCACCACGTTGAATATAGCCACCCTCTTCAACAATATGCGCAATTTGCTTACCAGTGTTGGCAATGCGTGTGTAATCTTTAGAAGTGATGAAGTCATAACTTAAGGTATGTGCTTTATCTACACCATGCTGGCGAATATTCACAACCGGATAATACATGTGACGCTCGTCATCATAGCTTACAGATGCAGAGAATATCGTCGCATCATCGTCATGTTTGATAAGGTCAGCAACCAGCGCTTCACTCCATGCTGTTACTTTCGATTCATCACTTAACTCAGCTTCTGCCAATTCAGGTTGATAGACTAAACGGTTCATGATTGCAGCCGGGTATTTACGCTGCAGTCTGCCAATTACATCAACAGTCTTTTGATAGTCGTGTACTAGGTTTTCTAAACGATTACCTTCAATTGCAGCAGCGCTTTCATTTGAATATAACGCAGCGCCATCCAGAGCTAATGTTGTTAAGTACTCTGTCAGAGCGTGATCGTCTTTAATATAACGCTCTTGTTTGCCTTTTTTCACTTTATAAAGCGGTGGTTGTGCAATGTAAACATATCCGCGCTCAATGATTTCAGGCATTTGACGATAGAAGAAAGTCAGTAATAGTGTACGGATATGTGATCCATCGACATCCGCATCGGTCATGATAATAATACTGTGATAACGCAGCTTTTCAGGGTCATATTCATCACGACCAATACCACAACCTAACGCTGTGATAAGTGTCGCAACCTCCTGTGAAGAAAGCATTTTATCAAAACGAGCTTTTTCAACGTTTAGGATTTTACCTTTCAGAGGCAGGATAGCTTGGTTTTTACGATTACGACCTTGTTTAGCAGATCCACCTGCCGAGTCACCCTCCACGATGTATAGTTCAGATAACCCAGGGTCTTTTTCTTGGCAGTCCGCCAACTTGCCTGGTAAGCCTGCCAAATCCATCACACCTTTACGGCGCGTCATTTCTCTGGCTTTACGCGCTGCCTCTCGAGCTCTCGCCGCATCCACAATCTTATTTACAACCGTTTTTGCGTCTTGTGGGTTTTCAAGTAAGAATTCATTAAGCTTTTCAGCCATAGCTTGCTCAACAGCACCTTTGACTTCACTTGAAACCAACTTATCTTTAGTTTGAGAAGAGAACTTAGGATCAGGTACTTTAACACTTACAACCGCTGTCAGGCCTTCACGAGCATCATCACCAGTTGCACTGGTTTTATTCTTCTTATTGAAGCCTTCTTTTTCCATATAGGTGTTTAACGTTCTTGTTAACGCTGCACGGAAACCTGCTAAGTGTGTTCCACCATCTCTTTGTGGAATATTGTTGGTAAAGCAGTAGATATTTTCTTGGAAACCATCGTTCCATTGCATCGAAACTTCAACACTAATGCCATCTTCACGTTCAGTTGTGAAGTGAAAAACACTCTGGTGTACTGGTGTTTTTTTACGGTTAAGGTATTCAACAAAAGCTTGGATACCACCTTCGTATTTAAAGTGGTCTTGCTTATTTTCTTCACGCTCGTCCGTCAGAATGATACTGACACCAGAGTTTAAGAATGATAACTCGCGAAGACGTTTTGCAAGAATGTCATAATGGAAGTTAATATCTGAGAATGTTTCCGGGCTTGGCCAAAATCTCAGTTCAGTTCCAGTTGATTCTGCTTCACCAATCACTGCTAAAGGAGCATCTGGTACACCCATTGTGTACTTTTGTTGATGCACTTGGCCATCTCGGCGGATAGTTAATTGTAGTTTTTCAGAAAGTGCATTAACAACAGAAACACCTACCCCGTGCAAACCACCAGATACTTTATATGAGTTATCATCAAACTTACCACCAGCATGTAGTACAGTCATAATAACTTCAGCAGCTGATACGCCTTCTTCAGGGTGAATTGAAGTTGGTATCCCACGACCATTGTCTCGTACAGAAACAGAGCCATCAGTATGAATAGTAACGAAGATGTCGTCACAATACCCAGCTAAAGCTTCATCGATTGAGTTATCAACAACTTCGAAGACCATGTGATGTAATCCAGTTCCATCATCAGTGTCGCCGATATACATTCCTGGACGCTTTCGTACGGCGTCCAATCCCTTCAGTACTTTAATACTGGATGAATCATAATTATCAGACATGGTTAATTCCAATTAATTTGTTATTAAACGACCATGTTCCACGTGGAACATCTCAATATCTTTATCGAGCTGTTCCACAACAGGCGTTAAACTGTCTGAACTGATTGCTGAAATAAATAGCTGAGAGTTGCAACTCGCAAGTAGCTTAGCAACACACTCCAATGTTTCAGAACTCAATTCAGATGGTAAATCATCGATTAGCAATATTGACTGTTTTTCAGTCTCTTGTTCAATTAAATTATTCTGTGTAATCTTGAGCGCATAAAGTAACAACTTAAGTTGGCCTCTAGACATGATCCCTTCAACATTGTGACCATGCACTTTAAAATTAAAGTCCGCTTTATGTGGACCTCGGCTTGTATAACCAAGTTTTAAATCTCGCTCAAGCTGTGATTGAAGTACTTCTGCCAGTTCCCCTTTCCAACCCGCATCGTAACGAGCTTCAAGGCCTTCAAACACAGGGCTAATCCCCCCTATCTTATCAAAAAAATAGCCTTCAAACCTACTTATATACGCTTTTCGATAGATATTTATTTGCTCAGCCATTTCAACAAACTGCTTGTCCCAAAACTTAATTTGTTCTACGCAATTTGCAGGCTTACTTTTTAACAAAGCGTTTCTCTGCTTGAGTACTTTATTGAAGCTTTTCCAAACATCAAAAAACAAATGTTCCACGTGGAACACACCCAAGTCTAAAAACTTTCTTCGCTCTTTTGGTCCGCCAAAAAACAACTCATAACTTTCAGGTGTAATAACCTGCACAGGTAAAATTTGTGCTAATTCGGCTATTCGTCTACTGGCTTGGCCTTGAATACGAAGCTGGGTATCACCGCTTTGATCTTTGCTAATTCCAATTGGTATAGACAAGTTATGTAATTGTTTTTTACCATGAACAATGCATTTTTCTTGGCTACTGCGGATCATTAATTTGTGCTTGTTGGTACGAAAAGAGCGGCCGCTAGACAAAAAGTAAATGGCTTCTAATAGGCTAGTTTTACCACTGCCATTTTGGCCCAGAATTAAATTTAGATCTTTTGAAGGGGAAATAGAAATCGCCTCAATGTTACGAAAGTCATTGAGGCTAAAATGTGTCAAACTCATAAGCGCCCTTCTATAGGCGCATTGGCATTACAACGTACATCGCATCATCCTCACCACTGCCTTCAATTAAGGCACTGCTGTTCGAATCCGCTAACGTAAACTGAACATCCTCTGTTTTCAAAGTATTCAATACGTCTAACAGATATGAAACGTTAAACCCAACTTCCAAGTCATCACCTTGATAGTTTACTTCTACCGTTTCTTCTGCTTGTTCTTGCTCTGGGTTGTTTGCACTTATCTTCAATACGCCGCTACTGAGGTTAAGTCGAACCCCTCTGAACTTTTCGTTTGATAAGATGGAAACACGTTGAAACGCACTACGCAACCATTCTCTGTTGGCAATAACTAATTTATCACCGCCGCGTGGTAGCACTCGACGGTAGTCAGGAAAACGACCATCGACAAGCTTACTCGTAAATATAACTTCCTGATCAATAATACGAAAATGGTTTGCACCAAATTGTATAGTCAACTCTTCATCATCAGCAGGTAACAAACGCATTATTTCTAACACCCCTTTGCGAGGGATGATCAATTGCCTTTGTGCACCTAGGGATTGCTCAAGTTGCTTCTGTGCAATGGCGAGGCGATGCCCGTCAGTCGCAACGGTTTTTATTTCATTGCCGTCCACTTCAAACGACATACCATTTAGGTAATAGCGAACATCTTGATTAGCCATAGAGAAGTGAGTTGCTTCAAGTAACTTGCGCAGCTCTAAGCGTGTTAGCTTAAACTCTACTTCACCTTGCCACTCTTCCAGATTTGGAAAGTCTTCTGCTGCTAAGGTCGTAAGAGAAAAGCGGCTCTTTCCACTGGTTAATAATACTTGATGCTCCTGAGTGCTAAAGTTTAGATCTGAGTTATCAGGTAAACTCTTACAAATATCTAACAGCTTTTTCGCAGGCAGCGTTAACTTTGTATCTGCGGTGTCATTATCTAACGTCACAGATGCAACTAACTCAATTTCAAGGTCGGTGCCCGTCATAGACAACACACCATTTTTTACTTCTAAAAGCACATTAGACAAAATAGGTAGTGTGTGTTTGCGCTCAATAGCGCCAGACACTTGCATTAACGGCTTTAAAAATTGTTCTCTTACTATCGTTATTTGCATCACTTAACCCTTAAGATGACAATGTTCTGATCAAGTTTTGATAATCTTCTTTTACTTCGTGGCTCTCTTCACGAAGCTCTTTTACTTTACGACATGCATGCAGTACCGTTGTATGATCTCTGCCACCAAACGCATCGCCAATTTCTGGCAAACTATGGTTAGTTAATTCTTTGGATAGTGCCATGGCTACTTGCCTAGGTCGTGCGACAGATCGACTGCGTCGCTTGGAAAGCAAATCGGATACGCGAATGCGATAATACTCTGCTACTGTTCTTTGAATATTATCTATCGTAACCAACTTATCTTGGAGCGCTAATAAGTCTCTGAGTGCCTCCTTGACAAATTCAATTGAAATAGGACGGCCTGTAAAGTTGGCATTTGCGATAACGCGATTTAAAGCCCCTTCCAACTCGCGTACATTTGAACGTAGTTTTTTGGCTATAAAAAATGCCACTTCATGTGGTAAATTTATGTTACTTTGCTGAGCCTTTTTCATCAAAATCGCCACCCGAGTTTCTAGTTCAGGCGGTTCAATCGCAATTGTCAGGCCCCAGCCAAATCGGGATTTTAATCTATCTTCAACGCCTTCAATTTCTTTAGGATAGCGATCTGATGTCAGGATAATTTGCTGATTCCCTTCTAACAGAGCATTAAAGGTGTGAAAAAACTCTTCTTGTGAACGCTCTTTGTTGGCAAAGAATTGAATATCATCAATCATCAACGCGTCTACACTGCGATAATAGCGTTTGAAATCTTCAATCGCATTGTTTTGCAGCGCTTTAACCATATCTTGAACAAAACGCTCTGAATGCATATAGACAATTTTGGCGTCTGGCTTTTTATCAATAATACCGTTACCAACTGCGTGCAATAAATGCGTTTTACCTAGACCAGTACCACCGTATATAAATACAGGGTTAAACGCCGAGCCAGGATTGTCAGCAACTTGTGTCGCAGCCGCTTTTGCCAGTTGGTTAGACTTACCCTCAACAAAATTATCAAAAGTATAATTTTCTTTGATATTTGATTTAACGCTAGATTTCGGAGCCGGTTCAACTTTCACTTCATTGACAGGCATATGGGCCGTGCTTTTTGACGACACTTGTGCCGCACTTGGCGCATGTGTTTCACCGCCAGAAGTGTCCGCTGTTACTTGAGGTTGTACCTGCGCCATTGGTTTGCTACCAACATCGAAGCGCAACTCAGGCGCTTCATCTCCACAGATCTCAATCAGGAGCTCATTTATTCTATTTAAGTACTTTTCTCGAACCCAATCCAACACAAATCGATTAGGTGCATAGATGGTTAAAGTATCTTCGGTACTTTCTGCTTGTAGTGGCCTAACCCACATATTGAACTGCTGCGATGGCAGCTCATCTTGCAAAACATATAAACAACTTTGCCAAACCGACAGATACACATTGCACTCCGAACTAGTTATTATTCCCGTACATCTTTAATGTCGGCCTTTTGCATTCATTCACAAAATAACCAACAGAGTTATTCACAGCTAACTCAGAGATCTACGGAAATGTTTGTATATTATCAATTATTCACAGGTGGAAGCCGGATATTATGAAGTGTTCTTATCCACAACATCAATATTGACTTTTTAAAAAATTAAGATCTCACTAAACAAAAAACACAACCCAATGTTTTATAAGACATTTTAATTTTATATATTTCCAAAGATCTTATCAAAAAAAGAGCAAGATCTCACCATAAAATTAAGATCAATTTGAGTTTTCCAAAGGTTGTTGGCAATTTTCACCCAAGCGCTGTGGAAAACCCTTCAAAGATCAATTAACTTGATCCACAACTTAGATCTGGATCTTATATAGATAGATCCCAATAAATGATCCTTCTTATATATAGCTATAAAAAAGCGCTCGATTTAAAGGCACAGCACAATCTCTACTTATACCTTATTAGGGTATAAAACCTTTCATTTCTGGTTTTTTCACCCAGATTGCCTATAAAATAAGCCTAACAACACAATTATGATTGACTTTCACGCGCGTCGGCTTTAATATCTCGCGCTCGCAATGGCACCTGTGCCAGGATCGCGACCTGCATAGGATGTTTTAACTTTAACCGATCGGATGGATTAGTTATGAAAAGAACTTTTCAACCAAGCGTACTTAAGCGCAAGCGTACTCACGGTTTCCGTGCTCGCATGGCTACTAAAAATGGCCGTAAAGTACTAGCACGTCGTCGTGCTAAAGGCCGTAAAGAACTATCTGCTTAATATAAGTGGAAGGTTTAGGCTTCAGCAGGGAGTTACGTCTGTTAACTCCCTCGCATTACTCCCGAATATTTCAAGAACCTGCACGCGCAGCGACTCCTGTTTTTACTCTCTTGGCAAAACCGAATGATGTTGGTCACCCACGTCTTGGATTAACCGTTGCCAAAAAACGCTGTAAAAAAGCATGTCAACGCAATCGCATTAAACGCCTAGCACGTGAAAGCTTTCGCCTTAACCGCCATAAACTAGATAACATCGATATTGTGTTAATGGTCAAAACCGGTGTAGACGAACAGTCCAATGAAGAGTTAACGAAACAACTTAACAAACTTTGGCGCAAAGTGAACGAGCGTTGTAAACCAGGCGCACCAAAACCCAAACATCATAAAAAACGCCCAACCAACAAAAAGCCTAAAAAATAACAGCGCTTTTGTACTTCTATAACTGTCCTAACATGGCTATTTTAAGCGAATTAGGGTAAGGTTAGCTCACCTTTTAATCACTCAATTATCGAGTCTACCTCGCGACTATGAAACACGCCTCAAAGACAAAAAGCGAGTGGAAACGATTGGTGGATTATCCGCTTTCGGTAATACGTCTGTTTTTGATAACGCTTATCAAAGCCTATCAAAAATTTATCAGTCCAATGCTTGGACCGCATTGCCGGTTTAATCCAACATGCTCAAGTTATGCAATTCAGGCAATTAATTTACACGGAATTGCAAAAGGGAGTTGGTTAGCGGTTAAACGCATATTAAAATGTCACCCTTTAAGCGCAGGTGGGGATGACCCCGTCCCTGAGAAATCGAATCAAGATAAACAACACGAGAAATAAGAGCTGTTATGGAATCGCAACGCACGTTTTTATTGATCGGATTGCTTTTAGTATCTTTTTTGTTATTCAGCGAATGGCAAGAAGAGCAAGCTCAGAGCAAGGCCGAGACCAGTGCTGTCACACAAGTGACCACTTCACCTTCAAATAACGATCAAGCGGATATTCCCGCTTCAAGCGAAGCAGATGTACCGGTTGCACAAACTCAAGCGGTTCGTTCTGTGATCACAGTAACGACTGATGTGCTTGCCGTTAAAATCGACACTAAAGGTGGTGATATTGTTGAAGCTAAATTACTTCAACACGCTGACACGCATGGTAGCGATATACCTTACTTACTACTTGGTGAGTTTGAAGGGAAGCAATACCTTTCACAAAGCGGTTTAATTGGCCTAAACGGCCCTGATGCGTCGAGTGCAGGCCGCCCTGTTTATCAAACAGAACAAAGCAATTACACTTTGTCAGGCGATGAACTGCGCGTACCTTTATCATTTGTCGATAGTAAAGGTGTTCAGTTTACTAAAACATTTGTATTCAAAGCAGGCCAATATGATGTCTCTATGGAGTACGATGTTGTAAACGCAACAGATAACCCTGTTCAAGTTCAGCTGTACACGCAAATCAAGCGCACAGCACAAGACAAAGACAGCATGGTTGACCAAACGTTCCTTGGCACAGCATATGGCACACAAGATGAGCCTTATGAAAAGTATTCTTTCGACGAAATGCGTGAAGCGAATCTAAACAAGAATACCCAAGGTGGTTATGTTGCGTTTATCCAGCACTACTTTGTAAGTGCATGGGTTCCAAGCCAAGAGACCAACAACACCATTTATACCTCACTTAGAAATAACCAAGGTATCATCGGTACAAAGGGCGAGCCAGTAAATATTCAGGCAAACTCTGAAGCCAAGCTGTCGGCTATTTACTACATGGGTCCAAAAGACACCAATGCATTAGAAGCGCTTCATGAGCACTTAGATCTAACAGTTGACTACGGTTGGTTGTGGTTTATCTCTCAGCCACTACTTGTATTACTCAAATTCTTATACGGCATTTTGGGCAACTGGGGTCTGGCTATCATTGGTATCACTGTCATTGTGAAAACCATTCTTTACCCACTTACTAAAGCACAATATACCTCTATGGCTAAAATGCGTGCACTACAGCCGAAGATGCAGCAATTAAAAGAGCGCTACGGTGATGACCGTCAGAAGTTTGGTCAAGCCATGATGGAAATGTACCGCAAGGAAAAAGTGAACCCGATGGGTGGCTGTTTCCCACTGCTATTACAAATGCCAATCTTCTTAGCGCTTTTCTATGTATTCCTAGAGTCAACAGAGCTACGCCACGCTGAGTTTGGTTTATGGCTAACTGACCTTTCTGCTATGGACCCATACTACGTACTACCAATTCTGTTTGGTGCGAGTATGTTCCTAACGCAAAAACTGCAACCCATGACTATCACAGATCCAATGCAACAAAAAATGATGACATATATGCCTGTAGTATTCTCTGTCTTCTTTATTTGGTTCCCATCAGGTCTGGTGCTTTACTGGTTAGTCTCTAACTTAATCTCAATCGCACAGATGCTTATCATCTACCGTGGTATGGAGAAAAAGGGCATTAAAGTACGCGATTAACGCGAATGCTCATCTTAAAAAACGCCCGCTTTTGCGGGCGTTTTTGTTATATAGCTTGTACATACAACCTATTCAACAGACCAAAAAAAGCAGTTTTCACGTTTATAAAAATAGAGTGAGATAGTTAACTATCAGCCAGTTATCGCTTTTTACACAATTCACTCCGGACTCTGTTTGAGCTCCTAAAAGTTATCCCCAACCAAAAGCGCTTTTTTGCCAGATACCTACAGTGTCCAGCTTCAGAACATCTGCTCGATGATGTCGCCACCTCCTTGACCCACATAGAATTTGTTCAACTCACCTTTAAAATCACTTTCAAAAAAACACAAATAAAACCATATAAAACAAAATCTTGATAATTTTTTATATTGATTTGATGATGCTTTGATAGGTCAATTAAACGCTTATGTGCATGCTGGTACACACTCAGAAAAAGATGAGAACCACGAAATGGAGCAACAAATTATTGGGACTTTGAACAGTTTAGATTTAAATGGCTGGTTAATTCCCGCAGTGTTTTTAGTTGGGGTGTTAACCAGCTTAACGCCCTGTGTTTACCCTATTTTACCTATTACCATCGCGACATTTTCGCAAAGAAAATCCCCGCGTATTGCACCTCTACTTTATTGCCTAGGCTTTGCATTTATTTATACTGGGCTGGGCTTAGCAGCCGCATTGACAGGTAGTTTATTTGGTCGAGTAGCCAGCAACCCCTGGATACTGCTGATGTTTGCCAATTCCCTGCTCTATTTTGCTGCTGTAAATAAGGGAATCGTTTCTTTGCCGTCGCTGCCAAATCAACCGCAACTGCGCAGCACATTACCATTTATAGCCGGTATGGCCAGCGCACTGGTTGCAGCACCTTGCACCTCTCCTGTACTTGGAGCATTGCTAATACTCGTCGCATCCAATCAACATCCTCTGCTTGGCGCTATTTTACTATTTAGTTTTGCACTGGGTATGAGCGCGTTACTACTGCTAGCAGGCACGAGCACAAGGCTGCTCTCGAAACTACCAAATTCAGGAAAGTGGCTCTCTTATATCAATAGCTTCACAGCGCTCATCTTAGTGGCGATGGCGCAGTACTTTTTAATTCAAGCAGGCAAAAGCTGGCTCTAACATCACAAAAAGGAAACTATGATGAAACTCCTACTCTCGTTATTAATGTTACTCACAACACACGTATTTTCAGCCACAACTCCCTATCCTCCACTCAATGCAACAACGCTGGATAAGCAGCAAATTTCAAGCAAAGAAAAAGTGACATATCTTAAATTTTGGGCGACCTGGTGTGCATACTGTGTGGAAGAAATGCCACTCTTAGAGCAAAGCTACCAACAAGCTAACAATGGCTATCAGGTTATTTCCATTAATATAGGTTTTAATCAATCTCTGCGTGGCGTTGCCAATTACCTCAAAAAATATCACTACCAGTTCCCAACGGTATTTGACAGCGATGGTAGCATTACACGCCAATATCAAGTCCTAGGAACGCCTCAACATATCTTGTTAGACGAGCATGGCAATGAATTATATCGCTGTGCCCTCTTTACAGATGAACTTGCAGATAAGCTCAGTAAATTGCAAGGGAGTCACTAATGTATATACAAGTTAAAAGGCTCATAATCTTGGGGGTTTTGTTACTCTCCTATAATGCTCAAAGCACCACAGTCGAGTATGTATTCATTAATATATGGGACGAATATACGCATACAACACAGCTGCCTAATACCAAGGTAAAACGTATTTTCATACAACCAGACATCAATGTAGATAAAGCCAGCGTAGAGCTATTTATTGATGCATACCCAATATATCAAGGTCTCACCATAGATAAACACAATCACTTGATGAACAGGTTTCAAGTGAGAAAAACGCCGACTAGCGTGCTGGTGGAAAATGAGCAAGTTATATCGAAAATGCACTTAACTTCAACAGCAAAGACAACTTCTAAACCGAAGCGCTCTTCACCTTTGCAAACCTTGTCAGGGAAACCGCTGTTAAAAACACGTTTGCAACAAGACTATCAAGTGCTATTTTTTAGCGACAGTTTGTGCCCCTTCCAGCATATTCCTGCATGTGAAAAACGCATTGCTCAAAACAACCAATTGGCGAAAAAAAGACCTGAAATATTTTTAACCGTGATCAAACCCTTTTATGTCGACGAACATAGTGCCTATGCATATCAAAAACGCTTTGCCGTGCAACATGATATGGTATTTGATACGTACAATCAGCTATTCGAATACTACCAAATAAATGAATTGCCTTACTGGGTCGTATTCGACACTCAGGGCAAAGTTATTTACAGAGGGGCACATATGCCAACAAAGGATCTTATATCACTCTAGAACCCATTTACTTTGGCAATATACACTGTAGGGCGCATCCAATAGCATTATGTGTTTGATGTGATTGTGCCCTGCTTGTTGTTTATATTCGTCGAGCTGCTGCAACAAAGGTGCGCTGTTTTTCAGCACGCTCAACAGCTCTGTGCTTCTTTGTTCAAGCGCTTTATTTTGCGTCATATGCGCCGCTATAGATGAGTAAAACAACATCAAATGTACGTCTTTATTTTTGTCCAAGTCGACTAAGCTGATAGCACGCTCAGGTTGACCGCGCAGTAGGTGTATATACATCTGAGTATACGCGGCATAAGTCGCAGCTTCACTGATTGAAAAGCGCTGATAATCAGCCAAAGCGCGCTCAGTCAGTGTTTGTGCTTTGTCTAAATTGTCAAGTTTTAGCCAAGTCCAAGCCAACAAGAGTGTCGCGTTTGTACGTGTCATAACAGAAGTATCTGGCGCAGCCAGTAGCACGCTAAATTGTCGTTGAGCAGCTTGAGTAGCATCCATATCACTGTGGGTGAGGCCAATGTCCATAAACGCCATCGCCTTGAGCAAATTAAGCTGTTCGATAGCTGAGTTAAACTGTTCGTTTAGTTCAACTTGATTGAGATAATAAAGTGCTTTCTCCCCTTTATGTAGCTGTATATAGTAAAACCCCAAGTAAGTAAGCACTTGCGTTTTAAGGTGGAAATTACCGCTGTCAGAGATAATCTGAAGTGCCTCCAATAAACTCTTTTCACTTTCGCTCACCGGAACTAAATAGTTTTGACCATACGCGAATAAGCTTTTCGCCAAGTCAATTTTATCCTTGCTCTGACGGTAGTACTCAATAGCATGACTCAGCACCTTTTTGCTCTGCGCTAGGTTGAGCAAGTTTTTTCCTTGTGGGCCTGCTGCTGGCGGATTCGCCAAATAAAATGAACGCTGTGCTTCACTGTATGCAAATGACCGACTACCAACGAGTGCGTAAGCTGCATTCATCGCCATCGTGTAGTCCTGCCATTGCAATAGGTGCCAGGCAATATCGGCCCGAAGTTGATAAGCACTGGCTATCAATTCAATTTGCTGGCTTTGCTGTGCCAATATGAGTGCAGACTGTGCATTTTTCTTTGCTTGCGAAAACTCACCAAGTGCTTTTTGAAATGCGCCTAAATAAAGGTAGTAACGCGCCTGCAAAACAGCCGATGCATGAGTGATGTCCAACGCAGCAAAGCGTGCTCTTGCTTGTGATATATCACCTTGATGCCATGCAATTTGAGCCAACTCCAATTGTGAAGGCAAATGATGAGGCGCTAAGACCAACGCAGCCTCAAAATAAGGCTTAGCCAATTGAGGTCCAAACTCATTTAAAGCTTGAAGCCCGCGATAATAATCAGCTAGTCCCGGGCTTGGATCGATATGATTGTCTAGACGCGTCACTTGGCCTTGCAACATAAACAACAATTGCTGTGCGATCTCGGTAAAGTTCTGATCCAAATGTTCGACCACCACTTCAGCATGACGGCTATCGAGCCTAGCCTGCAATAAAAAGCGTTGTTGCATCGGTTTTAGCGTCAACCTCAACTGTGACGGCTGCTCCTCTGTCGGCAACGTCAAAAGTTCTGGAGTTTGACTTTTAGGCAGTAATCGATGGGTGTGCTGCAGATGCTCTTTAAGCACGCTTTCAAGTGCATAACCCCACCAAGCGTTAGCTTGTACTCCGGTTTCATTGCGCAGTGGCAAAATCAAAAGTGCGGACTTTTGAACCTCTTGCACTTCTGCTCTCTCCAAAAATGCAGATGTTACGATTGACGTACCAACCGTGATAGCCGTAGCACCACATATGGCCAACACTAACCTAAGCTGTTTTTTAGCGCACTTTTGGGCTTTAACATCGCAGATCCATTGATAGCCTTGTTGAGGCAATGTCCGAATGTAAGTTGGATGTTGTGCGTTGTCACCTAAAGCTTGACGCAATTCATTGATGCTTTGGGTCAGCGCCGCTTCTCTATACTCTCCATGTTGCCATAAGTCTGAAAGTAGCGACTCCCGTTTGATCACTTGATGTGGGTTTGCCAAAAAATAAGCTAGCAATTGCAGTACTTTAGGCCGCAGGGAGTATCGCTCTTGCTGTTGGTACAAAACCTACTTTTCAGCATCAAATCGAAATGGACCAAATAACAACACGAAGTGGGTTTTCCTTAATCTCTATATCTTAAGTAATTCACTTTATTCATTGTCTTCCACTATACCTGAGAAATGCCAATTGCTGTACAATTGAGCTTAGAACACACTCATTTAGCAAGAGTCATCATGATTGCACAAGATACGATAGCAGCTCAGGCAACCGCACCCGGCCGTGGCGGTGTAGGGATCATTCGAATTTCAGGCACAGCAGCGAAGTTAGTTGCAGAAAAAATCTTGGGTAAATGCCCAAAGACACGATATGCCGAATATTTACCATTTAATACCCTAGCTGGAGAGCAACTCGATCAAGGTATCGCATTGTTTTTCCAAGGACCGAATTCCTTTACCGGAGAAGACGTATTGGAATTACAAGGCCATGGTGGTCCAGTTGTCATTGATATGCTGCTTAAAGAGATCAGCCAAATTGACGGCGTCAGACTGGCTAAACCTGGTGAATTTTCTGAACGTGCATTTATGAATGATAAGCTAGATTTAACCCAAGCGGAAGCGATTGCTGATCTTATTAATGCCACCAGTGAACAAGCAGCAAAGAGTGCTCTACACTCGTTGCAGGGAGACTTCTCAAAGCATATTAATGTGCTGGTAGAGAAAGTGATCCACTTGCGCATGTATGTTGAAGCAGCGATTGACTTTCCAGATGAAGAAATCGATTTCTTGTCTGATGGTAAGGTAGCTGGCGACTTACAAGCAATCATCACACAATTAGCCGAGGTTCGGCGTCAAGCCAAACAAGGCAGTATCATGCGCGAGGGTATGCGTGTTGTTATAGCTGGGCGTCCTAATGCAGGTAAGTCATCTTTGTTAAATGCGCTAGCAGGTAGAGAAGCAGCCATCGTTACAGATATTGCAGGCACTACCCGAGATGTTTTAAGAGAGCATATTCATATTGATGGTATGCCACTGCATATTATCGATACAGCAGGGCTTCGTGATAGCCCGGACAAAGTCGAACAAATCGGGATCGAACGAGCTTGGGAAGAGATCAGCGGCGCAGATCATGTTTTATTTATGGTCGATGGTACAGATACCCAAGAAACCGATCCACTGAAAATCTGGCCTGAATTTATGGAAAAACTGCCAACAGGCATGGAGATCACTGTTATTCGCAATAAGATCGATTTGTGTGGTGAGCAACAAGGGTTGTGCCAACAGGGTAATTACCCTGTTTTAAGACTCAGTGCGCAAGCCAATACTGGTATTGATACCTTGCGAGAGCATCTCAAAGCGTGTATTGGATTTACCGGTGCAAATGAAGGTGGGTTCATGGCGCGCCGCCGTCACCTTGATGCATTAGAGCGTGCAGCAGAACACTTGGAAATAGGTCAAACACAGTTAGAAATGCATATTGCCGGTGAAATCTTAGCCGAAGAACTGCGCTTAACTCAGCAACATCTGAATGAAATTACTGGAGAATTTACATCAGATGATCTACTAGGCAAAATATTCAGTTCATTCTGTATCGGCAAATAACCTATGAGATACCCGATGCGTGAGCAGCGGGTATCCTATCGCCAAGTTACTTACTAGATACCAGCGGCGTTACACCTTTAATACCCAAATTATGTAGCAATTGGATTGCGCCGTATTCAAAATCATACAAGCTGTCTGACACGACTTGATGATTCGCGGTGATCACTCGAATACCAAGCGGTTCTACCATCGCAGCATTTACCCCCCAAAACCCGGAATGACCAACGCTTGTAAAGCCATTCATTTGGTATTTTGCCAATGCCAATCCATATGACTGCGACATATTTTCTCCTGAGAATATAGGCATCCAATGCGATTGAATCGCTTCATTGAGTTTAGGATCTTGAACCAAAGTCCGCTGGTGGAGTGCTGTAAAATACAGATTAAGATCGTCAATAGTTGATACTAATCCACCCCCGGCCCAAGCAAACGAAGTATTCACGCCTAATGCTACAATATTGTGATTTCCATGTAGTGCAGGTGGAACATGCTCAACATCAGAAATATTGAAGTAATGTTCAACAATTTTATCATCACCCCTTGCCGGCTCATGTTGATCCATATAAGTATTATTCATACCTAGAGGCAAATACACCCGCTCATATAGTAATTGCTCGAAGCTTTTTCCAGTATATTGCTCTAGTGCCCAAGCCAGAATGTCCGTATTGCTGTTGCCATATAGATGCTGCTCACCCGGCATATTATCAAGCGACTGCGTGATACCTCGTCGCAATAGATCTTCAATTAACAGATCGGAATGCCATACAGCAGGAATATCTTCTCCTGTGCCTAGCAACGCAGCTTGAAAAGACCTTGTGTCTGGCGCGTTCAAATCTGATAGGTAAGAAACAAAGTCTTCAATACCACTAGTTTGATCCAACAATTGTCGTACCGTGATCGCCCCACCCCGTTTAACACCATTGAGGACATGAAAATCTTCCACTTGATAACCCTTGGGCATATCCGATTCTGAGACTAGCTCAGCAAGTGTGGTATCAAGTGTAATAACACCTTCATCAATCAGGGAAAAAGTTACACCAGCACTGAGGGTTTTTGAAATACTTGCAATACGAAATGGTGTATCTACCGATAAAGGGACTCGATCATCTTTATCTCTATAACCGACAGCTCCACGCCATACTAGGCCCTCAATGCCAAAATCGATAAGTGCTTGCATCCCGGGAACCAGTTCTGTCGATTCACTGTAAGTGTCGCTGAGTAATTTGTCTAACTGCGGGAAAACAGCCTCTTCAAGACTTTGCGCAGTGACAATAAAGCGCGACTTTTCCTTCAAACGCCATATATCATTTGCTTCAATTTCAAATATATACTCCCCTGCTTTGGCTGGTAAAGTCACCTCGATGGATTGATCTTTATTGCCATCAACTTCAAGGGTTGCCTGATCAGGCCCAGAAATTTGGCGCCATTTAATGTCCTGTAAATTATTGTCTTTATCACTTACAACAGCCGTCAATGACAATTGCGTTGTGACAATCGCACTATGATTTGGCTGCGCAACTTCAATATTGGGTGCATGGTTATCGTCATTGCAGCCAGTCAATAAACTGCAAATCAAGCCAGGTAACACTAAGTTTTTTGGTTTCATTTCATCGCTCCTTTGATCAATGAAGCGATCTTAGTGCCTAATTAGCATGCAAGACTGTCTAGAATTCGTTTAAAAGTGAGAATAAATGTACACATTTCATACAAAGCAATGAATAACAGAGAAAGGTTTGTACTTCTCAGACACTACTATCAAAGTAATATCGGACATAATGAACATACTCATATTAATAAAACACCCAGTTTGCAGAGGAAAACGATCAATTTTTACTAGCTCAGTACAGAAAACCCTCACTTCAGTTCTCAAAAATAACTAAAAACACGATCTTTTAGAATATTTTTTTATATAGATCTAACTTTATAGATCCAAAAAAACAAGATCGCCCCCGCAAATAAGATCATTGTTCATGCACAATTATCCACACACTGGCATTTCGCTGTACATCATTAACTTTAGGAGCCAATGAAAGGCAAAGTCTTCGCATCCCACCACCTACTTACACCCTGCTTATCCACAATTATTAAAGAATTACCGCAGCAGGAATAATTTATTTACACTTTTAAAATCAATACCTTATTAAGGTTAACCCACAAAAGAGTGAAATTTCATCTAATTATTTTTATCCCAAGGCTGAAGTAACACTTTACTTCTTTTTGATCCCTATTATCATGAGCCGCATATACAGAGAGATATTGAGAAACGATGAGTAATATTGAGATCATTATTGGTAGCCAAATGGGCTCAGCTGAATATGTTGCAGAGCAATTAGCTGAGGATCTAAATGCCCGCGCTTTAACATGCAATGTACATGAACAGCCAGATTTGTCTGAATGCGCAAGTAATATATGGCTACTTGTGACCTCTACTTATGGTGCAGGTGATTATCCTGAAAACCTATTGCCTTTTATCTCACAACTTGATGAACAAGCAGATCTAAGCCATGTCCGCTTTGCCGTTGTTGGTATAGGCGACTCAAGCTATGACACCTATAACCATGCAGCCATGAACAGTGAAAAGCTTTTAATTGAAAAAGGTGCGCAAGCGCTTTTGCCAACTCTAAAGATAGATGTATTAGATGAAGCATTACCTGAAGATACCGCGTTAGCTTGGTTACCTCAGTTTAGTGAGCTGGTAGTAAATAGCTAAACAAGATCAGTTCTTCATAAGTTATCCACATTTTCTTATTTTTGAAACACCGTATGTGGATAACCTTTGATCTAACTGCTGATCTAGCATTACTTATCCATTGGATAAATTTAATCGGATTTGTGGCTGTGAATAAATAGGCTATTTGATCAAAGCTTATCCGCCCTTAGATCCGATCTAATTCACACTATATGATCTGGCTTAAGTCCATGGCTCACAATAGGAATATAACCTTATTCACAGATCTAGCCTTGACTAAATATAAGATCAATAAAGATCTTTAAAAAGATCCTTATATATTTTAAGTGATCCATTTTTGGCCTTGGCTAATATTTAATCGTTTCACTTCTGCGTTTTTCTAGGTAGAATACGCACCCTTTCGAAATTTGCTGGTTGTTTTTAAGTAGGATCCCGTAAATGATTTATCATGAACATTTTGACGTAATCGTGGTTGGTGGCGGTCATGCTGGTACAGAAGCTGCGTTGGCAGCTGCACGTATGGGTATGAATACCTTATTGTTAACTCACAATATGGATACTTTAGGCCAAATGTCTTGTAACCCAGCGATCGGCGGGATCGGCAAAGGTCACTTAGTGAAAGAGATCGACGCACTTGGTGGCGCTATGGCACAAGCGATCGATAAAGGCGGGATCCAATTTAGAACGCTTAACTCATCTAAAGGTCCAGCGGTAAGAGCAACAAGGGCACAAGCAGATCGTGCATTGTACAAAGCAGCGATCCAAGATACTTTGCAAAACCAAGAAAACTTAAAAATATTCCAACAAAGTTGTGATGATCTGATCGTAGAACAAGATCAAGTCAAAGGCGTGGTAACGCAAATGGGTTTGCGCTTTAGTGCACAATCCGTAGTACTGACTGTAGGTACATTTTTAGGTGGTCAGATCCATATTGGCCTTGAAAACTACAAAGGCGGTAGAGCAGGGGATCCTCCTTCAATTGCACTAGCACACCGTTTACGTGAATTACCGTTCAGAGTAGATAGACTTAAAACTGGTACTCCACCACGTATTGATGCGCGTACTGTAGATTTTTCAGTTATGCAAGAACAACCAGGTGATACACCGACACCTGTATTCTCATTTTTGGGTAAACAATCAGATCATCCTACGCAGATCCCTTGTTATATTACTTATACGAATGAGAAAACCCATGATGTGATCCGTGAAAACCTTCATCGTTCACCTATGTATGCCGGCGTTATAGAAGGGGTCGGACCGAGATATTGCCCATCAATAGAAGATAAAATTGTGCGCTTTGCTGATAAAGAAAAGCACCAGATCTTTGTTGAGCCTGAAGGCCTAACATCCTATGAGCTATATCCTAATGGTATTTCCACCAGCTTACCTTTTGATATTCAGTTGGACATTGTCCGCTCGATCAAAGGGTTTGAAAATGCTCATATCTGTCGCCCGGGTTATGCCATTGAATACGACTTTTTTGACCCCAGAGATCTAAAACAATCTCTTGAAACCAAATTCATCAATGGTCTGTTCTTTGCTGGTCAAATTAATGGTACAACTGGCTATGAAGAGGCGGGTGCACAGGGTTTAATCGCTGGTATGAATGCTGCGTTGCAAGTTAAAGGAGAGGATCCTTGGACACCTCGTCGTGATGAAGCCTATACAGGTGTACTGATTGACGATCTAGCAACCTTAGGCACAAAAGAACCTTATCGTATGTTTACCAGCCGTGCCGAGTACCGTTTGCTTCTACGTGAAGATAACGCAGACTTGCGCCTTACAGAAAAAGGTCGGGAGCTAGGCTTGGTAAATGATGAGCGCTGGGCAGCATTTAATAACAAGCTAGAAGTAATGGAGCAAGAAGCACAACGTCTTCGCTCTACTTGGATCCACAAAGATCATGAAGCGTTAGATCAAGTCAATGCACTGCTCAAATCGCCGCTGACGCGAGAGGCTAGCCTCGAAGATTTGATCCGCCGTCCTGAAGTGAGCTATCGCGAGCTTATGGCCATTGACGGCTTAGCCAGTGAACACGATAACTGGCCTGCTCTTGAGCAGGTCGAAATTCAGACTAAATATGCTGGATATATAGCGCGTCAACAAGATGAGATTAATAAACAGCTTCGCCACGAAGAAACTTTGCTACCAGCCGAATTTGATTATAGTCAGGTAAGTGGGTTGTCTAACGAGGTGGTTGCTAAGCTTACTGATGCGCGTCCACAAACGATTGGCCAAGCATCGCGTATTTCTGGTATCACCCCAGCCGCTATTTCGCTATTATTAGTCTATCTGAAAAAGCAAGGGCTGTTGCGCAAGTCTGCGTAACAGCAATGGAAAACTGTGTTATTAGAACAACTCAATGCTTTGTTGGCTGAAACAGAGATTTCGCTGACCGAAAATCAAAAACAGCAGCTTGTCGATTATGTCGGGTTGCTCGACAAATGGAATAAAGCCTATAACCTGACTTCTGTACGTGATCCGAAAGAGATGATGGTTAAGCATATCTTGGATTCACTGGTTGTTGCACCACACCTTACTGGCAAACACTATATTGATGTTGGCACGGGTCCGGGGCTACCAGGTATTGTATTGGCGATCGCATTGCCCGACACTGAATTTGTGTTGCTTGATAGCCTTGGAAAAAGAGTACGTTTTTTAACCCAAGTAAAACATGCGCTTGGACTAAAAAACGTGACACCAGTGCAGTCTCGTGTTGAAGAATATCAGCCAAGTGTTAAATTAGACGGTGTACTGAGTCGTGCATTTGCGTCCCTGCAAGATATGGTGCAATGGTGTACACATTTGATTGACTCATCAGGACGATTTGTTGCACTGAAAGGAATGTATCCGCAAGATGAATTAAATTGTCTGCCTGAAGGCATTTCTTTAGAGCAAAATATCACCTTGCAGGTACCTAACCTTGAAGGTGAACGTCATTTAATTATTCTTACTAAAGACTAAACTCGAGGACACTGTGGCTAGAGTCATTGCAATTGCAAACCAAAAAGGTGGTGTTGGCAAAACAACCACTGCGGTTAACCTTGCTGCCTCGATGGCGGCAACGAAAAGAAAAGTACTGCTGATAGATTTGGATCCACAAGGCAATGCCACCATGGGCAGTGGTGTTGATAAATATAGTGACGTGGCAACTATCTATGATCTGCTGATCGAAGAAACACCCATCAAAGAGGTGATCTGTACAGACACTTCTGGTGAGTATGACCTCATTTCGGCCAACGGTGATGTGACCGCTGCGGAAGTGAAGTTGATGGAGCTGTTCGCCCGTGAAGTCCGTTTGCGTAACGCCATTGAGTCTATTCAAGACGACTACGAGTTTATTTTCATTGACTGTCCTCCTTCATTAAATATGCTAACCGTCAACGCAATGGCTGCTGCTGATTCTGTTATGGTGCCGATGCAATGTGAGTACTATGCATTAGAAGGATTGACGGCATTGATGGATACCATCACGCAGCTGTCGAAATTGGTTAACCCTGAACTGCAAATTGAAGGGATTTTACGTACCATGTACGACCCTAGAAATCGATTAGCGAATGATGTATCAGAACAGCTTAAACAACATTTTGGTGAAAAAGTTTACCGCACTGTGATCCCAAGGAATGTGCGCTTGGCTGAGGCGCCAAGTTTTGGTGCGCCAGCGATGTATTACGATCGTGCGTCAAGTGGTGCCAAAGCATACCTTGCACTGGCTGGAGAAATGTTACGCCGTCAAGAAAAACAAGCCGCTGCTGTAGCTTAAGAGGATAAAAAACAACATGTCGGTGAAAAAAAGAGGATTAGGTAGAGGCTTAGATGCATTATTAAGTTCTGCTAAGCCACCTTCAGGTATGACTCCCCCTGAAGAAACGAAAGTGCAAGCTCCAGAGCTGGCACCAGCCCCTGATAGCCAACAGTCAGAAACATCAGATCAAGAATTACAGCGACTGCCGATCGAATTTTTGCAGCGTGGTAAGTATCAACCGCGTAAAGATATGTCAGAACAAGCACTTGAAGAGTTGGCAAACTCAATACGTGCGCAGGGGGTGTTACAACCTATTGTCGTTAGACAACTAAGTTCTGAACAGTATGAAATTATTGCGGGTGAACGTCGTTGGCGTGCTTCACAGCTTGCTGGTTTGGACGTTGTACCGTGTATTATCAAAGATGTGGAAGATGATGCCGCAGTAGCGATTGCGTTAATAGAAAATATTCAACGTGAAGATCTTAACGCCATGGAAGAAGCGGTTGCGCTAGATCGATTGCTCACTGAATTTAATTTAACCCATCAGCAAGTTGCTGATGCTGTAGGTAAATCACGTACAACTGTGACTAACTTGTTACGTTTAATCAATCTCAATGATGATGTAAAAATCTTGTTAGAACATGGTGATATAGAAATGGGCCATGCTCGGTGT
This sequence comes from Pseudoalteromonas obscura, assembly GCF_030135505.1. Lineage (NCBI taxonomy): Bacteria > Pseudomonadati > Pseudomonadota > Gammaproteobacteria > Alteromonadales > Pseudoalteromonadaceae > Pseudoalteromonas > Pseudoalteromonas obscura. The sequence continues at coordinate 186,904 of NZ_JASJUT010000012.1, read as the reverse complement.
CTATTATCACTACAAGGCGAAGCTCAATCAGAGGCTGCTCGCACTGCGGTTGCAAAAGGACTGACTGTGCGTGAGACCGAAAAGCTGGTTCGTGCCATGCAAGAGCCTGTGGCTAAAAAAGAAACAAAGGAAAAAGACCCCGATGTCAAACTGTTAGAGCAACAGCTTGCAGAAAATTTGGGGGCGAAAGTCGAGATCAACTACAATCAAAAAGGCAAAGGAAAGCTGGTTATATCCTACGCAGATCTTGATGAACTAGACGGTATTCTTGGGCGGATCCACCCAGATTTACAACAACCCTCCTAAAGGTCAAAATTGCGGCGGATTGAGTGCTTAATTTATACCTCATTTCGTCGCGTCAAGTTGCAAATTGAGCAGAAATCAGTATAATTTCGCCAGTTTTTATACCCTGATAAATTTTAGCGTCATTAAGGTTAATATAAAGTGACTCATTCGTTAGCTGGCCCGTATAGACGCGCCGCATTAAAAGGTGTCTTGCTTCAGGGTATCGTAGCATTAGTAGCTGCAGTAATAGTTTTAGTAGGTTGGGGAGTACAAGCCGGTATGTCAGCGTTGGTTGGCGGCTTTGCTATTGTGCTTCCCAATTTAGTATTTGCTTTGTATTCATTTCGATTTGTCGGAGCGAGCAAAGCGAATCAAGTGTATGACTCGTTAAAACGAGGCAAAGGATTAAAATTTTTGCTAACCATTTGCATGTTTGCACTGGCGTTTAAACATTTGAGTGTCATGGCGTTGCCATTTTTCTGCTGTTACATACTAGTGATGTTCTCGCAGTGGCTAGCACCGATTTTTTTTAATCATTAACTTTTGGGATAAAACATGGCTGCAGAAGAAGTTACTCTATCAAGCCATATTCAGCACCACTTGACCAATGCCAAGATGTGCTCGACCGATGCCGGTCTTGCCTTCAATAAAGCATGTGCGGATAGTGGATTCTGGACATGGCACGTAGATACCCTCGCATGGTCAATCGGTTTAGGTCTGGTTTTTTTATGGATCTTCCGAAGCGCCGCTAAAAAATCCACTACTGGTGTACCTGGCAAATTTCAGTGCTTTATTGAGATGATTGTTGAGTTCGTTGGCGACAACGTACGCGATACTTATCATGGTAACAGCAAGCTGATTGCCCCATTAGCCCTAACAATTTTTGTTTGGGTGTTCTTAATGAACTTAATGGACTTGGTTCCTGTTGATTTCCTACCTGCATTTGCTGGCTTTGTTGGCGAAACTGCATTTGGTATGGACTCACACGATGTATACATGAAAATTGTACCGACAACTGACTTAAATATGACGGCAGCACTGGCTATCGGCGTATTCCTTCTGATGATCGGTTATTCAATTAAAATCAAAGGCATCGGTGGCTTTATTGCTGAGCTAACACTTCACCCGTTCAGCACTAAAAACAAGATTGGTATGATTTTCCTTATCCCTTGTAACTTGTTACTTGAAACTATCGCGCTATTTGCTAAGCCTTTCTCGCTAGCACTGCGTTTGTTCGGTAACCTGTACGCGGGTGAAATGATCTTCATCTTGATCGGTGCAATTGGCTTAATGCAGTTACCACTGCACTTTATCTGGGCTGCTTTCCACATCTTAGTTATCGTTCTACAGGCATTCGTATTTATGATGCTTACGATCGTATACCTGAGCATGGCAAGTGCAAAAGATAGCCACTAAGAATATAATTTTTAAAAGATTTTTTAACTTTAACTTTAATTTACAAATGAAACTTTGGAGAAAAAAATGGAACTAGTATTAGGTCTTAAGCTTATCGCTGTTGCTTTACTTATCGGCTTCGGTGCTATCGGTACTGCTATCGGCTTCGGTAACATGGGTGGTAAATTCCTAGAAGCATGTGCTCGTCAGCCTGAGCTTGCACCTTCACTACAAGTTAAAATGTTCATCCTTGCTGGTCTAATCGATGCGGTAGCGATGATCGGTGTTGGTATCGCTATGTACATGTTGTTCGCGCTTTAATTTTTTAGACAATAGCTGAATCGAACAACTGTCAAGTAAGGAGGAGCGGTCGTGAACTTAAACGCCACTCTAATAGGTGAATTAATTGCATTTACGGTATTCGTACTTTTCTGTATGAAATACGTATGGCCACCGCTAAATAGTGCAATTGAAGCTCGCCAGAAGAAAATTGAAGATGGTTTAGCTGCCTCTGATAAAGCTGAAAAAGATCTTGAGCAAGCGCGTGAAAAAGCTGCTGAGCAGCTTAAAGAAGCAAAGACTCAAGCGGCTGAAATCATTGAGCAAGCTAAAAAGCGTGCTGCGCTTATCGTTGACGAAGAAACTATTCGTGGTCAACAAGAGCGTGAGAAGATTATTGCTCAAGGACACTCTGAAATCGAAACAGAGCGTAACCGTGTGAAAGAAGAGCTACGTACTCAAGTAGCTAGTCTGGCTTTGGTTGGCGCAGAAAAGATTTTAGAGCGTGAAATCAATCAAGACGCACACAGCGATATCGTTGATAAGCTAGTTGCTGAGCTTTAATTAGGAGGGTATGAGCATGTCTGAATTGACTACTATCGCTCGCCCATACGCTAAAGCGGCTTTTGAACTTGCTGTTGAAAAAGGCACAGTTGAAGCTTGGAATGAAATGCTGTTCTTCGCGGGTCAAGTGACCAGCGATGAACAGGTTCAGGCGTTACTGGGTAGCATCGCTACTCAGGCTGAACAGTCTGAAATCATTATCAAGCTATGTGCTGAACAACTCGACGAGCAAGGTCAAAATCTTATCAAGCTGATGGCCGAAAATGAGCGTTTATCTGCAGTCCCTGCAGTTGCTGAATTATTTGCTGAATTTAAAGCAGATTATGACAAAGAAATTGACGTTGACGTGGTTTCTGCAACTGAACTTGCGCAAGAGCAGCAAGATAAATTGGGCGCTGCGTTAGAGAAACGTTTCGCACGCAAAGTTAAGCTGAATTGTAGCATCGATGAAACCGTGGTAAGCGGTTTGGTTATTAAGGCTGGCGATACCGTAATTGACGGTAGCGTACGCGGTAAATTAGACCGCTTAGCAGTGTCGCTACAATCGTAATTGGGAAAAAGAGCATGCAACTTAATTCCACAGAAATTTCTGCACTGATCAAGCAGCGTATTGAGCAGTTTGAAGTTGTAAGTGAAGCACGTAACGAAGGTACTATCGTATCTGTTACTGACGGTATCATCCGCATCCACGGTCTAGCTGACTGTATGCAAGGTGAGATGATCGAGCTTCCTGGCAACCGTTATGCTATCGCATTGAACCTTGAGCGTGACTCAGTAGGTGCGGTAGTTATGGGTCCTTACGCAGACCTTAAAGAAGGCGTAAAAGTACAATCTACAGGTCGTATCCTTGAAGTACCAGTAGGCCGTGGTCTACTAGGTCGTGTTGTTAACACTCTAGGTGCACCAATCGATGGTAAAGGTGCACTAGACAACGATGGTTTCGAACCAGTTGAAAAAATTGCACCAGGTGTAATCGAGCGTCAATCAGTAGACGAGCCAGTACAAACTGGTTATAAGTCTATCGATGCGATGATCCCAGTTGGTCGTGGTCAGCGTGAGCTAGTTATCGGTGACCGTCAGACTGGTAAAACTGCACTTGCTATCGATGCTATCATCAACCAAAAAGACACAGGCGTTAAGTGTGTGTACGTAGCGGTTGGTCAAAAAGCATCTACTATCGCAAACGTAGTACGTAAATTAGAAGAGCACGGTGCACTTGAAAACACAATCGTTGTTGTTGCATCTGCTTCAGAATCAGCAGCGCTACAATACCTAGCGCCATTTGCTGGTTGTACTATGGGTGAATACTTCCGTGACCGCGGTGAAGACGCGCTAATCGTATATGATGACCTGTCTAAGCAAGCTGTTGCTTACCGTCAGATCTCACTACTACTTAAGCGTCCACCAGGTCGTGAAGCATACCCAGGTGACGTATTCTACCTTCACTCACGTCTTCTAGAGCGTGCATCACGTGTAAACGCTGATTACGTTGAGAAGTTCACTAATGGTGAAGTGAAAGGTAAAACAGGTTCATTGACGGCATTGCCAATCATTGAAACTCAAGGTGGTGACGTTTCTGCATTCGTACCTACTAACGTTATCTCAATCACCGATGGTCAGATCTTCCTAGAAACTGACTTATTCAACGCAGGTATCCGTCCAGCTGTTAACGCTGGTATCTCGGTATCTCGTGTAGGTGGTGCAGCGCAAACGAAAATCGTTAAGAAACTAGGTGGTGGTATCCGTCTAGCACTAGCTCAGTACCGTGAACTAGCAGCGTTCTCTCAGTTCGCTTCTGATCTTGACGATGCAACACGTGCACAGCTTGAGCACGGTGAGCGCGTAACAGAGCTAATGAAGCAGAAGCAATACGCACCTATGTCTGTTGCTGAAATGTCTCTGTCTCTATTTGCTGCTGAGAAGGGCTTCCTTCAAGACATCGAAATCAACAAGATTGGTGATTTCGAAGAAGGCCTAATTGGTTTTGCAAACAGCACATACGCAGCGCTGATGACTCAAATCAACGAAACTGGTAACTACAACGCTGAGATTGAAGCGCAACTTAAAGAACTTCTAGAGAAGTTCAAGTCGACGCAAACTTGGTAATTTAGTTATTCATGGTGACTTCGGTCACCACTGATTCGGAGAGAGAGTCATGGCCAGCGGAAAAGAGATAAAAAGCAAGATCGGGAGTATTAAGAATACTCAGAAGATCACCAGCGCGATGGAAATGGTTGCCGCTTCTAAAATGAAGAAGGCACAAGACCGTGTGGCGTCAAGCCGTCCATACGCTGAGAACTTACGCAAAGTGATCGGTCGTGTTGCTCAAGCAAATCTTGACTTTCATCACCCGTTCCTTGAGGACCGTGATGTAAAGCGAGTTGGTTATATTGTTATCTCAACTGACCGTGGTCTATGTGGTGGCTTGAACTCAAATGAGTTTAAGAAAATCACACAAGACGTTAAAGCGTGGAAAGATAAAGGCGTTGATGCCGAATTTGCTACTTTAGGTAGCAAGGCAGCTGGTTTCTTCCAACGTTTTGGCGGTGAGTTACTCGCTAAAAAAGCGGGTCTTGGAGATGCACCTTCAATTCAGGATGTAATTGGTCCTGTAAAAGTAATGCTAGATGCATTTGCTGAAGGTAAAATTGACCGCTTGTTCGTTGTGTACAACAAATTCGTTAACACGATGAAGCAAGAGCCAACGATCGAACAGTTATTACCTTTGCCAAAAGCTGAAGAAGAAGTATCAGCCCACGCTTGGGATTACTTATATGAGCCGAGCCCAGAAGCGATCCTAGAGACGCTATTGGTACGTTTCATTGAGTCTCAGGTGTACCAGGGTGTAGTAGAAAATGCTGCATCTGAACAGGCTGCCCGTATGGTTGCGATGAAAGCCGCAACTGATAACGCAGGCGACCTAATGGATGAGCTGCAACTTGTTTACAACAAAGCACGTCAGGCTGCAATCACACAAGAGATCAGTGAGATTGTTGGCGGTTCGGCTGCTGTATAACGCTTCGGCAAAGTTTAACGAGAGGAATAGACATGAGTTTAGGTAAGGTCGTCCAAATTATCGGCGCCGTTGTGGACATTGAGTTCCCACAAGACAACGTGCCAGCCGTATATGACGCACTAAAAGTTACAGAAGGCGACCTAGCTGGTTTGACACTAGAAGTGCAACAGCAGCTAGGTGGCGGTGTGGTACGTGGTATCGCACTTGGTACTACTGACGGTCTACGTCGTGGTATCTCAGTAGAAGGCACAGGTGAGCCAATCAAGGTTCCAGTTGGTACAAAGACCCTAGGTCGTATCATGGACGTACTTGGTCAGCCTATCGATGAAGCAGGTCCAATTGGTGAAGAAGAGCGTATGTCAATTCACCGTGCTGCGCCTTCATACGAAGATCAATCAAGTTCAGTTGAGCTACTTGAAACAGGTATCAAGGTAATCGACCTTGTATGTCCGTTCGCGAAAGGTGGTAAAGTTGGTCTATTCGGTGGTGCCGGTGTAGGTAAAACCGTAAACATGATGGAACTTATCCGTAACATCGCAATCGAGCACAGCGGTTATTCTGTATTCGCAGGTGTTGGTGAGCGTACTCGTGAGGGTAACGATTTCTACCATGAGATGAACGACTCAAACGTACTAGACAAAGTATCTCTAGTATATGGTCAGATGAACGAGCCACCGGGTAACCGTCTACGTGTTGCACTAACGGGTCTAACTATGGCTGAGAAGTTCCGTGACGAAGGTCGTGACGTACTTTTCTTCGTAGATAACATCTACCGTTATACTCTTGCAGGTACTGAGGTATCAGCACTACTAGGTCGTATGCCTTCAGCGGTAGGTTACCAGCCAACTCTTGCAGAAGAGATGGGTGTACTACAGGAGCGTATCGCATCAACTAAGACTGGTTCAATCACTTCAATCCAAGCGGTATACGTACCTGCGGATGACTTGACTGACCCATCGCCAGCTACAACGTTCGCGCACCTTGACGCAACAGTAGTACTTTCACGTGACATCGCGTCTCTAGGTATCTACCCTGCAGTAGACCCACTAGATTCAACTTCACGTCAGCTAGATCCTCAAGTAATCGGTAACGAACACTATGAGACTGCACGTGGCGTTCAGACTGTACTTCAGCGTTATAAAGAGCTGAAAGACATCATCGCGATCCTAGGTATGGACGAGCTATCTGATGAAGATAAGCAAGTTGTATCTCGCGCACGTAAAATCCAGCGTTTCCTATCTCAGCCGTTCTTCGTTGCTGAGGTATTCACTGGTGCACCTGGTAAATACGTATCTCTTAAAGACACAATCTCTGGCTTTAAGGGCATCCTAAACGGTGATTACGATGATATGCCTGAGCAGGCATTCTACATGGTTGGCTCAATCGACGAAGCAGTTGATAAAGCTAAAAACATGTAATTAGGAGGTTGTTATGGCAATGACAGTACAACTTGACGTAGTTAGCGCAGAACAGAGTGTTTTCTCTGGTGCTGTTGCAACGATTCAAGTAACAGGTAGTGAAGGTGAACTAGGTATTCACCCTGGCCACGCGCCACTCCTGACTGGCCTAAAACCTGGTATGGTTCGTTTGGTTAAAGAAGATGGTGCTGAAGAGATCATCTACGTTGCAGGCGGTACGCTTGAAGTTCAACCTAAGACGGTAACTGTTCTAGCGGACGTTGCTATCCGTGGTGAAGAGCTTGACGAGCAGGCTGCTGAAGAAGCCAGACGTGAAGCTCAAGCGCAAATGTCTTCAGGTTCTACTGCTGACCTTGATTACGATCGAGCAGCTGTACAGCTTGAAGAAGCGCTTGCACAGCTACGCGTTATTCGCCAGTTGCGCAAATAACCAACCACCTATTTGGTTTAAAGCCCACATGCTAATGGCATGTGGGTTTTTTTTATGCCTCAGGTTTGAGACGAGTACTGAGCTCACCTAATGCTTATCAAAGCGAATACAATACTACTGTGTTTTTTCCCCCTTACTATGTTATGTTATATTTTTAGCTTAGATGAGCCACCTAATTATCGCGTATGGCTGTTCACGTATAACTTAGGTTAATAATTATAAATAATTACTGTTAGGGTGCACGCTAAAGGCCGTACTCACTTTATTGCATAATTAAAAGCAATGAGTTACAACGTTTAACATATTTGCTTGAGTAAAAAATTGCTTTAAGTAAAATGGTGATTTGTTAGGACCCTGTTCGTGTAAAATTCATCATGAATGAAGTGAGATTTTCTAGGCAAGTAAAGGAAGTAAAATTTGGCGAATGGGTGCTGGATCCCAAGCGTCAGTGTATCTCTGATGGCGATACGACACGGGAATTGGAGCCGCTTTTATTTCGTTTACTGTGCTATTTGATCATTAATAATGAGCAAATTATCACTCGGCAAGATTTGGTAGATGACGTTTGGAACCAAAATTTTGTTGATGATAATGCGATTAACCGTGCTATGTCTGAGTTGCGCAAAATCCTTAAATCAGACAAACAGCGTGGTATTGTAGTTAAAACCCATTACCGAAAAGGATATAGTTTTTTTCTCGAACCACAGATTATTTACCACCCAGATCAACCTTCCAGTACTTCTCCTGAACCAAACCTCGATAGAACGATTACCACCCCTTTAGACGCGATAACTCGCGAGATACCAGAACAGCCTAAAGCCCAGCGGCGTAAACGCTTGAGTTGGCTGTTGGCAGGGGCTGCGGTACTTGGTGCTGTGACTTTGGCTAGCTTGGATGTTGTGCAATTTAATTTAGATTACGCTAACAAGGATGAAGGCGTGCTACAGACACTCGATCAGCCGATCAAAGAAAGTGTTTTATCATGGGTTCAAGGGCGTTATACCCTACTCAACCTATCACCGAATGATGCCATGGTGGCTTATTCATTTATTCAGCGCGATACAGATTATTACTCTCTAGTTGTCAAAAGCTTAAAGAGTGGTCATGAACGCCGATTGGGTGAGCAGGGGGTAAATTATTACCCGGTTGGTTGGTCTTCGGACTCAAGTACAATTTACTATAGAATCGTTGATGGCGATAAATGCCAAGTATGGCAATTAAGTGCTGACTTTGTGTCGGGGAACCAGTTTTTGTTTGACTGTAAGCTCAATAGCATGACCGGAGGTGGTATTAATCAAGACCGTCTGGTGTACGCAAAAAGTGGTTATCGAAATCGCGATGAATTATCGGCATTAACCAATCGAGATTTATTAACGGGCGAGGAGTTTCAGATCACCTCGCCAAACTTGAACTCTTATGGCGATCGGTTTTTAGCCTATGTGCCAGAAAAGGAGATTATCTTATTTGAAAGGCGTCAATACGATATCAATGAACTCTATATGACTGACCCTGATGGTGGTAATCAAGTTAAGCTCTATGAGTCTCAGTCTCGTATTTGGACCTTAAACTATGACGATAAGTCTGGGCAGTTAGTTTGGTTTGATAACTCTCAAAACATTGTTTACAGCTTTTCTCTAGAAGAAAAAAGGCTAGTGAAAGCGCAAAAGTTAATGACCGAGCAATCCTATGCCAACTATGAAACTCTTAACAGTCGCGAACTATTGATGACCAGTTACCCCTTTGTTATGGATATCTATACCCTAGATATTCAAGATAGGATACTGAGTCCTCAAATTAAGAGTATTCGAGAGGATGCGGCTGCAATAGAGGTGCCCAACGGCTATTTATTTTTAACTCGAATTGGTCATTTATATCGGATTAATTTTAAGGCTAATGATGGTCAAGTATCCGCTTTGGGGTTACCCGATTCAGATTACAAAACTATCAGATACAACCGTGCTGCTGATGAGCTACTGATCCATTACGCCAATAAAATCGAAGTTTACACATTGGATGATTTGACGTTGAAAATGGCTAAGCCTGTCAACGGGACCATTGTATCTGCAGAGTATTGGAGTGAAAGTGAAATAAGCTATACCGTTGTCGATGAGACAAAGGTGAACAGCAAAGCTTATGTGCTTTCCAGTCTAGATGAAAAAGTGCGAGAGCTGCCAACTCAAAGCACGCTATGGCTTGATAAAATAAATGACACTATGTTAGTAACCTTGTCATCCAATGATATTTTGTCTGCATTTGATTTACGCACTGGTGAGGTGGTACATAATTTGGAGTTACCACCAGCCAAATACAAACACTCTGTCACTATCTTAAATGGGCATATTTATCACTCGGATGGAGAGAGCATTCATAAAATAGACTTCGCGACTGAGTCTATTATTGAGCCTATTTATACGGTAGACGAATCCAAGTTTGTCATTGACAGAGTACGCAGTTCAGACTCAGGTAGTTTAATAGTGGATATGATCGAAGTAGTTGAAAATCAACTGCTCAAAGTGTCTTTGCTAGAGACTGACACGGCCATGTAACCAAAAATACCAAATGAAATATGACAGGCAGACACTATTGTGTTTGCCTTTTTATTAATTTCTACATGCTACATTCTTCTATACTCATCTTCATTGTCCCGCTTAATTCCATTGGAAAGTTAATTTTTATTTATTGAACAAAGTACGCATGCTTGTGAGTGCCTAATTGGCCGCTGTACTTTTAGAAAAGAAATTTGCCGCTCGAAAGGCCTTGTGTGTACTTTTTTACTATTTTGAAATGATATTTGCAGTATTGCTAAATGTTATTATTCCGAATATTTCAAAGGTTATTTTTATATCAATAAAAAACAATAACTTACAAAATGTTATCGCGGGTTATATAAGGTTTAATAACTACCATTACACGCTGAGTTTGTTTATCTTGGAAACATCAAAGCACACGTAGATGTGCAAATAAAAAACAGTAATTAAATAATTAGCCCTAAGAAGCGTAATGGAATAAACAGGAGTTTAGCTATGCTACTTTTTCTAAAAACAAAAAAATTAAAATCTTTAACTCGTAATGATGCGCTAGGCGGACAGCAAACTAAGCAAATTGGTGGCGGTAATACAGATACAATTACACGTCCAATTCAACCACCTAAACCTGAGCTAAAAGTTAAATAATTAAACCCAACAACAAACCATAGTGGAGCTTGATCATGTTGCTTTCTCTAAAGACAAAGAAATTAAAAACACTGACAAACAAAGAAGTAATTGGTGCACAGCTAACAAAGCAAGTTGGCGGCGGTAATACGGATACGGTAACGCGTCCAGATACCATACAAAACTAGTTAGACAAACCAAATAAAAATAATATTAGGGGCTAGGCCATGTTGCTTTTTTTAAAAACCAAAAGACTAAAAACACTGACATCTAAAGATGCATTGGGTGCACAGCAGACAAAGCAAATTGGTGGTGGTAATACGGACACAGTTACACGCCCGGACACTAGGCCTGATCTTAATAACTAATTAATAAATTTAAAAACTATAAACCTTACAATGATATTGGAGCTGGACCATGTTACTTTCTCTAAAAACAAAGAAACTAAAAACACTGTCGAATAAAGAAGTCATCGGCGATCAGCTGACAAAACAAATTGGTGGTGGCAACACTGACACTGTCACACGCCCAGATACTAGACCTGATTGCTTAAGCGGTAAATAGCAAAGGAAGCTTTCTATCAATTGGCGCGCAGAGCTAGGTAATATAGCCGTTGGAGAAGAAGATAATAATACTCACCAACAATGTGGCACTAGACACTAAATTTACAGAATAAATTGGCGGTGAAGTTTCATTTATAGGTACTTAATTGCGTTATATACAGGGAGTGCTTGTTGGGGCTTATGACTGAATTTCACCAATTGATAGGAACTATTTTTTACGGATTGATATGAAAAGCTTATTTACTTTGTCTTTGATTTTACCAACCTTTCAGACGCCAATGATTGGTCAATTGTACCTGCAAGAGCCTGCCGTAGAATATTACTTCACCAGGGAAACAGGGACTGCTATACGTGCCAACCAGCTGGAGGTTGGCAGTTTAGTTGAAAAAGGACAGGTGTTACTGACTTTTAAAGCAAAGTCCAATAAAGGCGAAGACAAAGTATATATTTCCAACACCAATGGGTATGTGGAGTTTATTAGTGAAGAAGCCAGCACTCAGTCGCAATTGTCGTCGGGTGATTTAATGGTTAAAGTCTCGTCTTCACATGTGCTTGGCATTTATAATTTTGATAAAAATTATGATGTAAGCCAGTTAGACCAAAGCCTGTGGTTATGTACTGACCGCAAGCCGGTAAAGTTCAAGGTTGATAGTGTGTTAGAAAGTAGTTTGCTGGTTTCAGTAGAGCTCAGTCAAATGAAATATAGTGATCTTTTGAAGTTTTCTCGCGATGAAAATGTTCAATTATACCCAGATCAAAATGCTTGCGTAACCAATTAGATTTTATTGCTCAAAAGGGCTGTAAGCACAAGTTAAACATCGTTACCTATAAATCTCCGTTATCCCCTAGATACAGAACTGTGATCTGTCCTAAACGCTCTTCAACGCTATCTTTTACTCTGAAAAATAAGTTTCCAAAATAAGAACGTAGACGATATTTGAATGCGTACACCATCAAACACGAATTCATTTTGGTTCTAGCTTTCAATCTGTAACCTATTTGCGCAAAAGCGACCAACCTAAACTTCTATCGCCACTAATTTTAGTTACGCGAAAATACCTGTTCTATTTCTGAATTATGCAATCAATTGCGTCTTCTCTGCATCGAAATAATATGGCCTGTGTAGCCGTATTTTCACTTCTGAATTGCTTTAAGGTGTTGGTCCTATGTTTCTTTTTGGGGAAATGTTATCGCTGGTTATTCCCTTTTGCAGGGACTTTTTAACGGCTTCGCATATAGGGAGCACCTGAAGGGCATAGCTGATATTTTAAATATACTCCATGTGTCTACTTCGGTTTATTAAGACTTCAACTAAAGAATGTATATCGAATTTTGAAGTTGCTTTTAGCTGGTGGATTATAGCTCATTATTAAACAATACATAGTTAATTTTATTGCTAATAAATGGAGTTATCTATTTGATTTTTATTGTTATATTTCTTTATTTGATTTTTTGACTGGGCACGCTCTCAGGGATAAATTTAAACACATGACGACACGGGAGCTTGATAAAAAATCGCGCTCATTGCTTTGAATGTGAGGAAGAAAAAATGAAACCTACCGAACAAGATAGCTACAACCCATTTAAGGATGGAGAGTCCATCAGACGCATCATTGACTTGTTTGATTCAATTCATCATGCAGATGATTTAAAAGAGGCACTTAAAACTATCGCTCGTGATGTAGGGTACGATTGTTTGGCATTCGTAGACTATAGTCCACTGCCGAACCATATTCAGCCTGTGCAAGTTTATGGACACTATCAAGAAGAGCTCGCGGTGTTATTTGAAAGCGATAAAGTGCTCGCACATTCAAAATCAGGAATTAGGCTTTGTTCGCTTGCAAAGCTCACTGGTGCGCTAAACATTGCCGAGTCTTTACACGTATTACCGCTTAGGGGCATAAAAGGCATTATTGGAGCTTTAGTGTTTAATGTTCCATGTGAACTTGCTTATAAAGTGACTGTAGAGCAAGTCGACTGGTATTGGACTATCTTGTCTCCTTCATTACTTAATGCGGCATTACGGTGTCGAAAAGACCACTTCAATATTACAAAGAGAGAGCGCGATTGTGTTCTTTGGGCATCCGAAGGTAAAACGTCTTGGGAAATTAGCCAAATACTCGGTATTACAGAGCGTACAGTCAATTTCCATTTGACCAACTGCATCGAAAAGACACAGAGCGCGAATCGCCAGCAGGCTATCGTTAAGTGTTTAATAAATAACCTTATTTAGATTGATTTAGGAATACTGCTACCGATTATTTGGTAGCAAAGGGGCAAGGATGTCTTTCTACTCACTTTAACTACAACAAACCTAACGAGGTGTTTTATGAAAACTAGCAAACAAAACAAAAAAGCAGTTATCCAAGCAGAAGAATTATTGGCAAAAATTGAAGGTGGCTCATCTCTAAGCAATAACTACCCGAGTCAAAGCAAAGAGCAAGATGAACTAGGTATGGAGGCGAGTGGCCCTGGTGTTCAAATTTACGGCACACCTAACAACGACTAAAAACGAAACAGACTCGTATTAATTCACATCTGATTAGGGGCAACTTATGACGGACTTAAACCAACGTTCAGACCTTAGGGTTAATGCTAAATTTCGGCAAACATATGCTGTTTGGGAAATTACATTAAAGTGCAACCTTGCTTGTAGCCATTGTGGCTCGAGAGCAGGGGATGCCAGAGTCAATGAATTGTCCACGAGTGAGGCGCTTGACTTAGTTTGCCAAATGGCTGAGCTAGGTATTAAAGAAGTTACCCTGATTGGAGGTGAAGCGTTTATGCGACCTGACTGGCTGCTTATCGCAGCCGAAATCACCAAAAAAGGAATGAAGGCCACCATGACGACAGGTGGTTATGGTATTTCTCTTGGTACTGCTAAACGTATGAAAGCAGCCGGTATTGCATCTGTTTCATTGTCCATTGACGGATTGGAACAAAGTCATGACTTGCTGCGTGGGCGAGAGGGGGCATATCAACAGTGCTTTAAAACTATCTCGCATTTACGTGAAGTTGGGATCCCCGTTGCCTGTAATTCTCAGGTCAACAGGGAATCCGTTGCCGAGCTGCCAATGTTGTACGAAGTACTGCGAGATGCTGGTGTAACAGCATGGCAGCTTGCTTTAACTGTGCCTATGGGCAATGCAGTTGAAAACTCTCATATCTTATTGCAACCATATGAGCTGCTCGATGTTTTTCCGTTACTGGCTTATCTATCTAAACGCGGTAATAGTGAAGGGGTCCGGGTGCATATGGGTAATAACATCGGATATTTTGGTCCATATGAGCGGTTGCTACGAGAACCGATTGCGATCGATCCCAAATGGGCGTTTTCTCGCGGCTGTAGTGCGGGGCAAAATGCCATCGGAATTGAAGCTGACGGAAGTATTAAAGGGTGTCCTTCTTTGCCGTCTGACGAATATGTCGGAGGTAATATTAGAGAGCGTACATTGCAGGATATTTATCAAAATAGTCCTCAAATGCGGATAAATGATATTAATGAGCCCGAAGATGCTACACGGCATTTATGGGGAGAGTGTGGCTCGTGTGAATTTGCTTCAGTCTGCCGTGCTGGTTGTCATTGGACTGCGCATGTTTTCTTTGGCAAGCGAGGGAATAACCCCTATTGCCACCATAGAGCGTTAAAAAAAGCTGCTAAGGACCAAAGAGAGCGGTTTTACATTAAGCAAGCTGCACCAGGAAAAGCATTCGATCATGGTATTTTTGCCATTCAGGATGAGTTGTGTGTTTTCAATCATGATACTGAGCAGTTCAGAATTGAGGATGTCTCTGTCCCCGCTAGGTGGATGGAGGAAGGGCTTGACTTGATAGCAATGATAAATGAAGAAAAAACCAGTGCTATAAATAGTTATAAATCCTTGAATTTATAATGTTGCTAAATATTATATACAATTACCTTTTATAGGTATTTATATTGGTGTTGTTTATTTTAAAAAACCCAGCCATTGGCTGGGTTTTTTTATTTGCATAACCAAGCTTGGGTTGTTTATTTTTTGAACTCTGTAATTTGTTACAGTTACAATTTGTTAAAGTGTTTGCTATTTTTTTATCATGTTTTAAACAAGTTTATTTATATTTTTTTTTATCTGGCTATATTTATCAGTTTTTTAAGTAGTTTAATGTTTACGATAAGTCGATTTATCGATACATCATAATGAATATAAATAATCTCATAACTTGGAGGCTGTCATGGTAGAACGCGTAATCATCATCGATTAAGTACAAACAGTACAAAAAAGGATTAACACAATGAATATTAAAACAAATTATAACTTGGAGGCTGTCATGGTAGAGCGCGTAATCATCATCGACTAAGTACTAACGGTACAAAAAAGGATTAACAGAATGAATATTAAAACAAATTATAACTTGGAGGCTGTCATGGTAGAACGCGTAATCATCATCGATTAAGTACAAACAGTACAAAAAAGGATTAACACAATGAATATTAAAACAAATTATAACTTGGAGGCTGTCATGGTAGAG